>JBIOVA010000291.1:0-5926 GCA_044867485.1 Lacipirellulaceae bacterium
GGAGCAAAATGAGCCAGACCCCCTTCCGCGGGCGGTTCTGAGTGGGGCGCACGCTC
Organism: Lacipirellulaceae bacterium; assembly: GCA_044867485.1. GTDB lineage: Bacteria > Planctomycetota > Planctomycetia > Pirellulales > Lacipirellulaceae > Lacipirellula. Next base: position 57 of record JBIOVA010000291.1, read on the forward strand.
GTGTGCCACTGGCATCCTGCCAGTGCGAGGCGACGGTGGAGCACGATTCGAGCGAACAGTGGACGAGCGACTGCCCCCAGCATTCAGCATCCCGCATCCCTCCTCCAGCCCCCAGCCTCCGACTAGTTTGACCCTCGGGCTGCAACTCGCTAGCCTGAACCACGGTTCTCACTCGAACTATCGAGCCCGGTGTGTGGCCATGCGTGCAAAAGGAGCCCTGCGATGCCAAAGTTCATGAGCAGCCATACGCTGCCCCCCGGCGCCATGAAGCGCGAACAAGTGGACCAGCTCGCCGCGGCGGCGAAGAGCGATCCGGTCATTAAGCCCTACCGCAGCTTCTGCAATCTCTCGGAGGGCAAGATCGTCTGCGTGATGGAAGCGCCCGACAAGCAATCGCTCGCGGCCTGGTTCGAGAAGATGAAGGTCCCCTGCGACGGCATCACCCCCGTCGAACTCGAAGGCGACCGCGGCACGGTGGGCAACGCCTGATTGAGGTACTGCGCCCACGCTATTTACTTCAGCCTACGGCCTCCAGTCATAGGGTAGCTTGTCCGCAAGCCACCCATTATTCCCTCATTTCAATCAACGATGGGCCCCTGGCAGACCGCGGACCATGCTATGCGCTCGGCGGCAGCCGCGTGAATCCGCCGCCGAATTGATGGAGGTAGGTCTCAAAATCGCAGGAAAGAAAACTCGTCGCCTTCGCCAAGCCGCTAAGGACGGCGCTTGGCTTGCTGGCAATTCCCTTCGCGTACTGAAGGGCCGCGTCGGTCAACGTTGCATCGTCCGCCAAGTGAGTGACGAGTTTCAATTTCAGTGCCTCTTCGGCATCGATCGAGCGCTGATTGAGGACAAGATCGAGTGTGGCGGGCTGACCAAGATGCCGCGCCAGATACCACAGGACGCCGAATCCGGGGGGCATGGCCCGATCGAGCATCCGATTCTCAAACACCGTCGTTCGGCTGCAAAAGCGCACATCGAAGGCTAGCAGAAAGCCGAACATGTCAAAGTCGACGTTCCCCTCGACGGCGATGATCTTGAAGAGTTTGACTCGCTGCAGCAGCTTCAGCAGTTGGACAACGCCAGTTTCCAGGCGAAGCACGGGAAGCGGGAGCGTGGTGGAGCGGCAAAATGGGGCGCTGAGATTTTGCTCCGCGGGCGCGCCGCGGCGGGCGGCCTCCCAGAACGCTTCCATGCGATCGGGCGCGAGGTTGCCGCGCGGAACGCAGATCAAAAGCACCGTCTTCGATTCGGACTCAAACGCCTGGATCGCGTCCAAGACGGCATGGGCGTAGCTGATTTCCGACAGCGCCACCCCGCGGTACGGCTTGATCCGCAGGACGCCAAGCTGGCCGTCGCTCTCTGCGTCAAAATACTCATTGCTGCTCGGCATCGTAAACTCCTCTCTTGGGACTGCTGATCCCGACGGTCATCGGCTCAGTTTACCGGACAAGTCGTGCTTACGCCCGTCGTGCGACCATTCACGCCGATGACCGGCGCCTGGCGTGTCGTCCCCGCGAGGTCGGATTAGCCGTCCTTCTCCCCAGTCGGACTTCGGACATGAAGGCTAACCAGATAAGCGATCATCACCGCCAGGTAGAGTTGACCTGCGACCGCTTCGACGATGGCAAGGCCGCGCGCCGCATCGCTGTGAGGCAACACGTCGCCGTAGCCCAAAGTCACCAGCGTCACGAAGCTGAAGTAGATTGATTCCGACAGCGACAGCGATCTCGTCGATTGTTCGCTGAAGACAATGAGCGACTCGGGCCAGCTCCGTTCGAGAGCCCAGTAGAGGACGCCCAAGAAGATTCCGAACAGCAAATACGCGTCCAGTGCGGCGTAAAGATGCTCGCGATCGACGGTCACGGCACGCATCGCGAAACGGATCGCTCCAGCGGCTGCGAACATTGCCACGATCGTCCACAGAACCAGGCTCGCCGTCGAAACGGCGGGATCATTCAGCCAAATCGCCCCAAGCCGAATCGACCAGACCGCAACAAGCGCGGTGAGGAGAGGTCGACGACCCGCGCCCGAAGCGACCGGCGCCACGGCCGCCAACAGATTCGCAGCGAGGAGCAATTCGAGCAGGCCGGCATCGACGCCCAGAGCCTCGAACAACGGACCGGCGGCGAGCGTCGCGAGCAAGGAGTAAAACAGGATCGCATAGCGCCGGCCGGAGTAGACGCGCACAATCCACGTTCGTTTCTCCGCCGCGTCGTTGTCGAAGGCTTTCATGACGGCGCGGATCCCGGCGCGAACAGAAACACAAGTGCGAGAATGACGTAAACTGCCAGCAGCTGCACCCCCCGCAGCCAATCCGAACGGCCGTCGCTGGCCACTTGCCCGGTAATCCAAACGGCCAGCGCGACCGAAAGCACCAGCCCGCCCGAAAACGCCAAATCCATGGGCGCGGGGCCGACGGCGTAGCTCAGCAGGACCAGCAGCGGCGCCACAAACAGCGCCACCTGCACGCTCGACCCGATGGCAATCGTGAGCGCGAGGTCCATGCGGTCCTTCCTGGCCGCAACGATGGCCGTCGTATGCTCGGCGGCGTTGCCGAGAATCGCCACGACAAATACGCCGACAAACATGTCGTTGAGCCCGAGCCTCGCCGCGGCGGGCTCAATGGCTCCCACCAGAATCTCGCTCATCCACGCGATCGCCGCCGTCGCAGCCGCCAATACCAGCGCAGCACGGCCAACGCTCCAGGGCTCCGCGGCATGCTCATGGCCGACGCCGGCTTCGGGACCCGCAAACAGAGTGCGGTTCGTCACGAGCGAGAACACAAGATTTGCTATGTAGACTCCGATCAGGACCAGCGAGATCCAGACGCTGATCGTTCCCAGCTCCGACGCCTGAACCTCGCCCGCGACGAGCTGGTAGGCGGCCGGAAGGATCAGAGCGATGACGGCCAGAGTCAGCATGGTCGCTTGCGAACGAGCGCCGGCCGCGTTGTAGTGCTGCTCGGCCCGGCGGATTCCGCCGCAGAGCATGGCCGCCCCGAGAACCAACAGGATATTGCCAATGATGGAGCCCGCGAGCGACGCCTTGACGACGTCATACAATCCCGCCCGCAAGGCCGCCATGCAAATGATAAGCTCGGCGGCGTTGCCGAACGTGGCGTTCAGCAGACCCCCAATGCCCTCGCCCGTCCGCTCGGCGAGTTGCTCGGTCGCGCGCCCCAGCCAACCGGCGAGGGGAATAATCGCCAACGCCGCTGAAACGAAGATCCAAAGACTCTTTTCCGGCGCCAAGTGCTCAAGGGCGACCGCGACCGGAACGAAGACCAGCAGCCAGTTCATCGCGTCGGCCCTCTAGCCGGCGAGCGGTACGATGGCGACCGCCGTCGGCTCGCGGACGACGGGTCGCTCAGTGCCCGACATTCATATTCGACAAGAAGAACACGTAGTTTTCCCAGCTTTTCATGCGCAAAATGATCTTGCGCACGAGCGAGATGGCGTGCAAATGGTGCGTGTACACGGCCACGCTCGCCTGGGCGCCAACCGGAAGGTCCAGCGCTGCCACGTCGTCCCCGTACTCAAAGACGACGGGAATGTACCCGGGCGCGTGGCCTGGCGTCACCGATTGGAGTTGCCCGCTAACCACAAACTGGCCTTCGGGAATAATGGGAATGATTCGGCTCACTTTCGCCTTGAAGATCTGTCCAGGATACGCCTTGAAGGCCAGTTCGGCCTCCAATCCCGGCTCGATCATGGGAATCACGTTCTGCGGAAACGAGGCGATGAACATCGCCTTCTCCTTGGGCACAAAAACGATCGGCGTGGTCAAGGGGATCGGCACGGCCATTTGTCCCGGACGCAGACCCACGTAAGTGACATACCCGTCGGAGGGCGCCCGCACCACGGTCTGGTCCAACTCCCAACGTTTGAGCTCCAGCTGCGCCAGCGTTTGCCGAAGCTCCGGATTCATACCATCGCTCTCGGCTTCCAGCTCGAGCCGCGCCTGGCGTTCCTCAGCCTCTGCGCGCTTCAACCCTTCCCGCGCGACCTGCAGCCGATCGCCGCCGGAGGCGAGCTTCTCCTGCGCGGCGCGTTCGGCGCTCTCGGCCTGGGCCAGCTCCACCTCCAGCGATTCGACTTGCGTCTCGGTCGCCTCGAGTTGTTGCTGCGATACCGCGCCCGACGGACGGAGTTCCTGATTGCGCGCCAAGTTGGCATTCGCAAACCCCAGTCGGCTCTTAATCTGCCCGATTTGATCGGTGGCCTGTTCCAGCGCGATCCGCGCCTGCCGGTCATACTCCGATTCCGTGACGAGCAAATTGGCCTCGGCTTCGCGCTTCGCCGCCTCCGCCCCGGCCAGCCGTTCGCTCAATTGCGCGACGTCGGCGTTTATCCCCGCGAGCGCCGCTTCCAATCGATCGACCTCCAACTGGTAAGGCCGCGGTTCGATGCGAAACAGCTCGTCGCCCTCCTTGAGCGGCTCATTCGGAGTCACTGGAACGGCAATGACCGTCCCGCGCACCTGCGGCACAATCTGCGTGATCGGCGAATAGAATCGGCCGTCGTGCGCCACCGGGTGGCAGAACGAGAGCATGATCCAAATGCCCATGAACAAGACGATGCCGCCCAAGATGGCCGTGCAGACCGTATAGGTCGTCACCGGTATCAGGCGGAATTTCTTGAACACCAGCCAACAGCCGAAGCCGTATGTTCCGATGATGAGCTCGATCATTGCTTGCCTGATTTGCGCGACGAGTCGGCAGGCTGCTTTTCCATGCCGCGCAACTTGTCTTCCAGTTCGCCGAGTCGACGATTCAAATCGGCGTCGCGCGGCCCCTCGCCGGCGACGGCGATGTTCATCGGGCCTTGCTTGGAAACCGCCCAGATAAAGACGATCGGCCAGATGGCGTGCAGCGTAAACAGGCTCAGCCAACCGGCGACGTGAATGGCTTCCTGTTGCGGATGATTGCGATGTTTGGCGATGTCATAAGGAATATCGTGAATGTAGATAAACGTGTAAAACACCAAGACCAGTCCGAGCAAAAGAATCAGTAGGGCAAGATAATCGAGGAACATGGCTGCTCCGTTATCCGGCGCCAAGCGCTGGCAAGATCAAAGGCCAAAACGACCGAGAAGAAGGTCAGAAAGCGCGAGCCAGAGGGCTAGGCAAATCGTAGCCTTGCGATTCGCGCCTGTAAAGTCTTGCAGCAGCAATGGCCGCAGCCAATGAAGCTTTCCGCGCTCACGGGCTCGTCCTTGCCGTCAATACTTCCCGGGCACAAACTTCCGGCCCGCCAGCGTTGCTTGATCGTCGTATGCACCCTTGGTCGAGCGCTTGGGCAACTTGATCTTCGCCCGCGGCACGGAGCCGTAGGGAATCAAGCTCAAGAAATGAGCAATGCAGTTGAGGCGGGCGCGCCGCTTGTCGTCCGACGGCACGATGTACCAAGGCGCGTGCTCGGAATCCGTGGCGTCGAGCATCATGTCTCGAGCGCGGGAGTACTGATACCAACGCTCGCGCGACGGCAAATCCATCGGACTCAGCTTCCACTGCCGCAGCGGGTCGGTCATCCGCGCTTCAAATCGCCGCTTCTGCTCGTCGTCGCCCACCTCCAGCCAAAACTTCACGAGTTGGATGCCGCCATCGACGACATATTTTTCAAATTGGGGGCAGAGCTGCAGAAACCGCTGATGCTGCTTCTTCGTGCAGAACCCCATCACATACTCGACGCCCGCCCGGTTGTACCAACTGCGATCGAAAATCACGACTTCCCCCGCTGCGGGAAAATGCTGCATGAAGCGCTGCAAGTAGAGCTGCGACTTCTCGCGATCCGAAGGAGCCGGCAAGGCGACCAGCCGAAACACGCGCGGGCTGACCCGTTCGGTCATCGCCTTGATTGTGCCGCCTTT
>JBIOVA010000292.1:0-43916 GCA_044867485.1 Lacipirellulaceae bacterium
GCCTGCTGCTCGAGCGCGAGTCGAATCCAAGGCAGCCCCGACCAAGCTTGGTCGGGGCTATTCGCCGCGTCGTCGTCGGTCTGCGGCTGCGCGAGCGTCTCGATGACTGCGAGTCGCTTGAACGCCTCGTCCCATTGTTGGCGCGAGGCGGCGTCGAGCAGCATCACGAGGTGCGCCTCGACGCCCGCCGAACCTGCGGCGACCGCCTCCTTCGCCTGTTGCAGCCGCGGCAGGGGGAACCGTATGAGAAGCGCAGGGGCGGGGGCAGAGGGGGTGGGGAGCCCCCGGCGCCCTGCGCGGGTGGGATGTTCTTCGGCATACCGCGCCGCAAATTCTTCCGCGTTGAGCGGCTTGATCGTCTGCGTCACGCGTGACGTGATCGCCTCGTCGCCGTCGCGCGTGATAATTTGTTGCGCCCACCAGACGCCGCCAATTTCCACGAAGTCGTCAAACGCCGTCGTGGCGACCGCCTCGCCGTCGACAAGCTGCTGCCGCTCCAGCAGCACGTGCCGGCGGTCGTCGATCGTGAGCCGCGTCTGGCTCTGCGGGGAGTTTTTCGCCGTCAACACGAGGACGACGCGATCGGCCGCCGGGCGCTCGACGCGAATGACGTATTCCGGGTATGTCTCGTGGAGCGGCCGGAGCGACTCGTCGCCGAGCGCCAGCGGAATCTCTTGCCGATCGGCCGCCGTCGCCTTTCGGACGCGGCCCAGGCCGAACGCCTGGGACAACGCCCCGCGCTCGTCGCCGTCGAGCCATTGGACAATCGTGTGGACGCCGGCGCCCGTCGACCGCGTGAGCCACGCCGTCGGCGAGTACATTTCGAGCTGCTCACTGCGCGAGGCGATGCGGTCCCACCGCGGGTCGAGCGTCTCGCTCACGCGCCGCACCTCGATCCCGCCGTCCAACGCCCGCAGCGCCTCGACACGGAGCAGACTTGCGGCAATGTCTCGCGCCTCCTCGGCCCAATCCGCCGCTGGCGGCTTTACGCCCATCGCATCGACCGCTAGCGCCGGCACGAGCTGATCCAACACTTGCGTGAACTGATTGTCCCAAGGCCAACGCTTGTTCTTGTCCGCGATCAAGCCTTGCAGCCCGATCGGCGGCGAGAACGGCACGCCCATCGACCACTGTCCCCGCTGATCGCGCCGCATCGGATAAGGCGCCTTTCCCAGCATCGGCCGGCCGGCATACTCGTCTAGGAACATGAACTCGTGGCCGGCGGAGAACCTCCCCCCTTGCTGTTGCGCAGGCAGATCGAGGTCGACGGTGTAGTTGGGGAACCCGCCGCGAGTCATGGAATTGCTCGCGTCGACGAGCGCGGGCAAATCGCTCAAATCTTGGATCGAGTAACGCTCCCTGCTCCGTTGGCCCAGGCTTTCCCAGCTGGACTCGGAGCCGTCCGCGCTCAGCGTCGACATTACGGGCTCGAACTCGAGTTCCCGCAGCGACCCGTCGTGCCACGCCATGCTGCTTTGTTCGCCGGCGAAGCCGCCGCCGCCGAAGCCGCCATAACTTCCGCCCATCGGCCCCGACGCCGGCAGCACGTAGTCGCCCATCATGGTCACCGGCACGCCCAGCACGTCTCGCTCGCCGCGATTGAACGGAACGCCGAATGAGAAATTCGTTCCGCTGACGCTGCGGCGGACATCTGCGTAGTAGCCCCGAGGTCCCGACACGTTGACGTTGAGCTGCTCGGCAACCCACCCCACGGCAATCGGATCGCGGCCCAACCCGGCCAACCCAGCGAGAATCTGTTGCCGCAGCCCCAGCCGCCAGTCGCCCGCCTCGCGCATCTGCTGCTGCGCGAGTTCGTAGGTCGCGTTGTCGCGTCCGTCGGCGAAGAACCGCTCGCCGTCGCGGATCGCAAACCGCCGCGTCACGTTGAACCGCTCGCGGTCGGCGTCGCTTTCGAGCACCAACAGCGACGTGTACGGGGTGATGATGTGGAACTCCTCGGACAGGGCGATGATTTCGTCTTGAATCGCCTGGCTGGCGCCTTGCTCGAGCAGGTGATCGAGATGCGCCCGCGCCCAAAGGCGGGGGATGAAGGAGTTGCCCTCCGGTTCGTGTGCCACTGGCGTCTCGCCAGTGCTCCGCTTGGGCACTGGCAGAGTCCCGGTGCTTTCCCCGGACACTGGCGACACGCCAGTGGAACCCGGAGGAAACTCCACCCGCGTCGCGTATCGCACCGTTTCGTCGCCGCGGCGCCCGGTGACGACAAGCTCGCCCGCTTGCTCGCTCGATTGCGGCAGATACCGCCCCGTGAGAATCTGCTGCGACCCCGCGGGTAGATTCGGCAGCCGCTCGGGATACACGGCCGCCACTTGCACGCCGCTGAACTCGACGCGCAGATCGCGCAGGCCCGGGTCGGTCAACTCGCGGAGCAGCTCCAGCGCGACGCGCTGCGGCGACTGCTCGCCGCTGCTGTGCCGCAGCGACCCGCCGCCGAGGCCCGCGATCGCTTTGAGAACCACCGCATCGTGGACATTGCCGACCGCCACCGCGTGGAACGACCCGCGCGGCCGGCCGTCGTACAGCCGCCGTAGTCTTGCCGCAAGCGCCTGCGGATCGGCGTCGCCGGCGCTTGGCACGCCGTCGCCCACGTAAATGACTTGCGTGTGAGCGGTCGCCCGCTCCACGACCGCGGCGAATGTCTTGTCGAGATCGGTCCAGCCGAGCGAACGCTGGGCGTCGAGGAAACGGAGGGCCTGTTCGGTGCGCTCCCGAGTCGCTGAAGCGACCTCGCCGCCCGCGCTTTTATCGAACGCCCAGCGGCACTCGACGTCGCACGTTGCCAGGGCAAACTTGTCGTCCGGCCCGAGCGACCCTAGCACGGCCGTCACAAACTCGCGCTGCTGCCGCCGACTCTCGGCGTCCATCGATCCCGACGTGTCGCACAGGAGCCGGAGGTCCAGCGGCTCCCCCTCGCCCAGCGTCTCGCGGCGCCACATCGCGGCGGGCGCCGGCGGCGTGAGCTGCACGAGAAAATATCCGTCCTCGCCGCGCTGATGCGGGATCACCACCACGTCGCTCTGCCGGCCGTCGATCTCGCAGACCACCTCGAAGTCGCGCGTGGGCGCGTACTCCTGGGCCGCGAACTGCATATTCGCCGCGTGGGCAGATTGCTCCAGCCGCACGTCATGCGTCGGGCACGCGACGCTCCGCAGCGGCAACTCGCTCGCCACGCGGACCTCGATCCCCAGCTCCCGCAGCGGCCGCGTGCGCAGCAGCTCGCTCCGCAGGGCGTAGCTGTAGACATACCGGTTGTCCCGCAGCGGCAGCACCTGTGTGTAGACGAGCTTCACCCGCTTTTCGCTGTGCGGCTCGATCGGGAACACGCGGGCCTTAAACAAATTGCCGCTGGTCCACTCCAACAGCCCGGGGTCGCGCTTCTCGCGCAGAATCGTCTCGTAGATCTCGCGGGCTCGCTGTTTCTCCACCACGTCGGCCTCGACCAATTCGCCGCCGATCCACATGCCAAAGCCGCTGATCGACGCATCGGCCGGCAGCGGGAAATGGAACACGCCCTCCAGCCGGCCGTCGGTGTGGTTGACGAACGACTCCTCGACTACGGTGCGCGCGATCTGATCGCGAATGTCGACGCGCACCTTGTGATTGCCGACGCTCAGCGGGACGCTCCGCCCGTCGACCGTCGCGATGAGCGACCCCAGCGACTCGTCGCTCGACGAACCCTCGAACCCCGCAAGCCACGGCGGTTTGCCGCTGAGCGCGCGAAGCTCCGCATCCGCATCACGCCGCCGGTAGATCGCCGCGCCGCCCGCCGCAATCACTTCCGTCGCATCCCCGCGTCCCAGCAGCGTGAGCCCGCTCGCCGCCCCGGGCGCGACCTTCGCCTGTACTTCGCCCGAGTGCACCCGCACCCGCGTCGGCGAGAGAAGCTCGACGAGCCCGCTGGGCCCCAGCGTCAGTTCCGCCTGCGACGAGAGAACCACCCGCACCGCGTTGGCGCCGCGCGCCTCTGTGCGAACCGAGTCGCCCGGCTTGAGCACCAACGGCCCACACACCGGCGTCCAGCGCCGAGCCAGCGGCGGCTGGAGCGCCACCAGTCCCTGCACATCGACCACCTTGCCGATCCGCCCGTCCTCGGTGAGCGATTCCGCGACGACGAATTTCGCTTCGTCCACTGGGGCGTTCACCGCCACGAGCCGCAACTCCGCCAGGGGCGGCCCGGGGGGCGAATCAGCCCGCTGTGCCACGAGCCCCAGGAGCTCGCCCCGCGCCGCATCGGCGTACGCCGCCACGCGCACGGCGCCGTCCTCCGCGGGAAGCTCTTGCTCGAACACATCGCACGACTTGCCGAGGTACTCGACACGGCCGCTCGGCGTCGACGCCAGCCAGCGGTCGGCGCCTTCGAGACGGAACTCGCCGCCCGATTCCAACAGGGCCACCAGATCGACGCCGCGCTCGCTCGACCATGGCGAAGTCCCCCGCGCCGCCGTGTTCGCCGCCTCATCGACCCGCCAGAGCTGCCGCCCGCGGGCGATCGCATACTTCCCGGGCGCCTCGTCCCACCGCACGCGCTCGCCGCCGTCGACCCACACCTCGGAGCGCGAGCCGTCGCGTCGCACCTCCAAATGCAGCGACCGCGCGGCCGCGGTGCGCCGCAGCACGTCGCCCAGCGTCACTCCGCTCGCCGTCGACGGCCGATTGCCGACCATCCACAGCGCCACGCCCGCCAAACACGCCGCCGCCAACGCCACCCCCTGCTGCCAACGCGACGCGACCCCGCGCTTGCGGCCCAGCGCGTGTGCCACTACTGGCTCGTCCGGCAATGCTCTGGCCCGCGCAAACTCCGCCGCCGACCGCTCGCGCAATCCGCGCAGGAACTCCCGATCCGGCGGCGCCTCGTCCCCGCGCAACGGCGCGAGATGCGCTCGCACATCCTCGTCGTACTCGTTGGTCTCGTGGTCATTCATGTCGAGATTCCCCGGTCGACGTCGGCAGCACGCGCCGCCGCGTCATCGCCGTGCGAAACAACCGCCGCGCCCGCGCTAGCTTCGACCGCACGGCCTCGGCCCCCGCATTCATCTCCGCGACCAGCGCCGCAATCGGCCGCTCGTCGACATACTTCGCCACGAGCAGCCACGCCGACTCCGCCGGCATTTCCGCGAGCACGCGCCGCACCTGCTCGCTCGCTTCGCGTCGCAACATCTCCGCCACGGGATCCCCATCCGCGTTTCTCGCCCCTCGCTCCTCGGCCCTCGCCTCTCGATTCCGCCGCCGAAAAAACTGCAACGTCTGCAAATGGACAATCCCCATGAGCCACGCCCGCAGCGACCCGCGCTCGGGATCGAACGCCCGCGCCGCCCGCGCCGCCGCCAGGAACGACTCCTGCACGATGTCCGCCGTCGCGTCGCGATCGCCGCCGACAATCCGCGCCGCGTACCGCCAGACATCCTCGCAGTACGCGTCGTACAGCGCAGCCCAAGCCTCGCCGCGCCCCTCGCGCAGTCCCTCCGCCACGGCCAGTTGCTCGTCCGCATCAAGCAAGGTGTGCCACTCGCCGCGGCGAGTGCTCTCCGCTTTCACTGAAAAGAGATTGCCCCTTCGACGTCCCACAGGGTCGCAGAATTCCTCAAAAAAGCCAGAATTCGCCGTTCCGCCCGTCCCGACGGTTGACCGGTCGCGTCCCGAGCGGCCGGCGACGGACCACGCCGGCTCGCGGAATTTCCGCAACCGGGTAGATTAGGCCATGCCCACGATCGGCCAATGCCACAAAGCGAACGAGACCTGCTCATGAAGTGGATCATCCTCACGGGCGTCGCCGCCGCCGTCGCGGCGCTGGTCGCCGCAGCGTCCGGCAAGCCCGCCCCGCCGTACCGCGGTACGATCTTTATCGACGCCGACGTCATCACGTCGGCGGACCCCACCACGTTCACCGGCGCCGCCTACGTCGGCCGCGGCGTCCGCGAGATGTTCGACCGTCGCGTCGACGACTCGATCCGCGTCGAGGCCTACCTGTTTGACGCCACGTTCGACGATGGTCTCGCCGTCGAAATCCAGGTGAACCCCGAGTTCGGCAGCCAGGCCGCCGCCCAGGCCGAAGCGGACAAATACGGCTCGGTGATCGGCCGGCTCCCCACGGCGCTGCGGGCCGACGTCGAAACGGTCTTTATCCATCAAGGCGTCAAACCGTTTGGCGGCGGCAATAACAACCTGCTCATCCACACGGGCCAGGCCGCCCAGTACGAAGCGGACGGCATCCTCGAAGAAACGTTCGTCCACGAAGCCGCCCACACGTCCCTCGACGCCGCCCACGCGAACGCCCCGGCGTGGCTCGCCGCCCAGGAAGCCGACGGTACCTTCATCTCCAACTACGCCCGCGACTTCCCGCGGCGCGAAGACGTGGCCGAGAGCTTCCTGCCGTACCTCGCGGTGCGCCGCCGGGCGGATCGCGTGTCGCAGTCGCTGGCCGACAAGATTCGCGCGACGATCCCGCATCGGCTCGCGTACTTCGACGCGCTGGAGCTGGACCTGCACCCCATCGTCGCCCGGCCGGCTGCCGCCGGTAGTGATGCCGATTGACAGTCACGGGATGGCTGGGGCAAGGCGAAGCGTTGCCCCAACGGCGTTGCACTGGGGCGACGCCTTCGGCTCTGCCCCAGGCACCCGCGCGTGTCCCTATGTCCACAGCATCTCAAACTGCGGAAAGGGTTCTAATTCTAATCGCACACGCTTCTCTATGTAGCGACAAGCTTCTGTCGAGAGTTCGCTTCGCCAATCTGTTGCACGAGTCGCTCTGTACCTATCCTCGCTCACAGGGAATGGGTTCACTTGGCCGCAAAAGTTCGCGTTGCACTCCGCGAACACGCGCGAAATCATGGCTTGCGGGTCGTCCAATTCAGCGTAGTACGAGAACGCAATCCGTTCGGGCCGTTCTTGTGCAAATCGCAGCCACGACGCAACCCAAGTGATGAAAAATGTAATCGCATTGACAGCAAAGTCGTTTGCGCTGGTGTTCGGTCCGACCCCCTGCCGCACGCCATCCGTCAATGCCTCGCGCTTTCGACTTTCGCCAATCTCGCCGCTGCCGTGCCCCTCGCCCAGATAGTGGTGGTAAGAAGAGACAGCGCACTCCGCGGGGTTGCGAAGATGAATCCAAATCTTCTCAATTCCGACGCGGTCGAACGCCGCGAGGATATTGGGGTCTGGCTGTGCGTGGGAATGGCACGTGAAGCCGCCAATGTTGTATAGCTTTAGTGCATCTACGCTGGCATAGCATTGGTATGCACGTAGGCGATGAGGAAAGAACCAAGAAAAATCTTGGTAGCCCATCTGAAGCATTCGATTGTGGAGGAACGTACCGGCTGCCTTCGGCTGAAAGGCGGAGACAATCGACTTCATCGCCGGCATGTATGCGGAACTGCTTGAAATGTTATAGAAGCCGTGCAGTGCCAATCGCCCAAAACACGCGATGGCGTTGGCGTGGTCATCCGCCATGCGGTAGCGCTCGAATAAGCCCGGCAGGCGCTCCGTTTCATCCCAAAAGCGCGGCCGCGACAACGAGTGAAGAAGTGCGGCAGGACTCTCGCAAGACTCAAGAAGCGCGGCCATAGGAAACCTGTATGCACATGCGGCGCCAGCCATTGCAGTCAAGATAGGCGCTCTATGGCGCCATTCTCGTCGGAGGCGGGTCGCCCGCATTCGGCGCGCATTTTAGATGGTGCACGGAGGGCAATTTCGAGAAGTTCCCCATCCCCACGAACTCATTGTCCGTTTCCAGGTCAATGACACGGACGTTCAGATTGTCGCTTGCATCCATACTCTTAGTCGGCATTCGGGTTGCGGGCGCCATTGTAGCGACCGACTTCATTGCTCCCAAGACCACTTCGTCTCGTCGAAACACCGAGGATTTCGCACATAGTGGACTTGAGCACAACGATAGAGTCAATTCGCACTAATGGGCACCGCCTTATCCGCAATAGGTTATGTGCGCTTTCCGCTCCGACAAGTGCCGAAGATGAAAGGATACTCGTATGGCACTCAAGAAACCGCTCGTCTTTGACGCTGGCGTTCCCGCAGAACTCAACTCCGCCGACACGCTCGACGTAGATGCAGCAATGGTCGTCAACGAAAGCGGCGCGGACGTTGACGTGCGAATTGAAGGCGATACGGCCACGAATTTGTTCGTGGTCGACGCCAGCATTGACGGCGTGTTCATTGGGACGACCACACTGGGCGCAATTGCTTACTTTGTGCCTGGCCTAATCGTCTTCAACGAGACAGGGCTTGACTACGATTTTCGCGTTGAAGGTGACACAGCGACGCAGCTTTTTGTCACCGACGCAGGATTGGACGCGGTGCGGATTGGAACCACTTCTGCTGGAAGTATCGCAGATTTTCGCCCTACCGCCATAGTATTCAATGAGAGTGCAGCGAATGTCGATTTTCGCGTGGAAGGCGTCGCTACGCAAAACTTGTTGGTGTGCGACGCCAGCGCGAATTCCGTGGAAATTGGGACGGGCACCCAGGGCGCGCTCGCGAAATTCTCGTCGGCCGGGATTTTTCTGAACGACGGGAAGTTAGCCATTGGGACGTACATTTTTGGCGGCAATACGTCCCGAGTGATTGTGGGTGGGTCTCATATGGAATTTGGTTCTTGGGTGACCGGGGATGCGTGTTTTTATGCGCATCCAAATCTCGTAGCCATCAACTCAAGTCAACGAGATTGCGATTTCCAAGTGAGCGGCGACTCGCTTTCACACATGATATTTGTTGACGCCAATTCAGCGACGGAGAACATCGCGCTGCTGGCCGGCGCTGTGCCCAGTTGGCAGAGCATGGACCGCGGATTGTTCATTGGTGACGTAACGACAGCGCCGACAGGCAACCCGACTTCAGGCGCGTTTATGTGGTCTGAATCGGGCACGTTGAGAGTGCGAACTTCAACGGGACTAATCTCGACGCTTACGGCGCCGTTACCAAAGGTGGACGTGTTCTCATCCAGTGGGACGTGGACAAAGCCCGCCGGCGCAGTTACCGTCACTCGTCATCTTGTTGGCGGTGGCGGCGGGGGTGGTTCCGGCCGCCGTGGCGCATCAATGTCAAGCCGCGGCGGTGGCGGCGGCGCGGGCGGCGGTGGTTATTCGTCAGACACTAATGCCGCAACTCAATTCGACAGTTCCGAAACCGTGACAGTGGGAGGTGGCGCTACAGGCGGCGCGGACCCAGGGAACAGTACGGACGGCAACGCTGGGAGCAATGGCGGCAGCACCTCTATGACGGCAACAGGGTCGGGCGGGTCAACATTGACTGCTAATGGAGGTGCAGGCGGCGCGGGCGGCACCAACAGCGGAGGTGGTTCGGGTGGGTCGGGCGGTAGCGGCACCACCGCAAGCGGTGGCGCGGGCGGTAGCGGCGGAATGACCAGCGCGGCAACTCGCGGCGGCGACATTGCAGGTCGAGTCGCTGGGGCGGGAGGCGGCGGCGGCGGTGGTATCTCATCGTCGAACGTTGGAGTAGCCGGGGCGTCAGGTGGAGACTCCAGCGGCTTCCGGGGACTAACCGGCGCCCGTGTCGATACGGCAGCAGCGGACACATTAGCTGCAACACCACCAACCCCGGCGAAGGACGGCGCGGTTATTGTTACGACGAGCGCCGTGGCTGAACTCGGGGGAGGCGGAGGTGCTGGGGGCGCGGGAATTGGGTCCACGAACAGTGGAATCGTAGTCGCTGGTCAGGGAGGTTTATCCGGTTTCTACGGCGGCGGGGGTGGGGGTGGCGCCGGCATTTTGGATAGCGTCGCAGGAACAAACGTAGGTGGAACCGGCCAACAAGGCATTGCCATCGTAATCACATATTTTGAGTGAATGCGCAGAAAGAAAGCGCGAAATCTACAGCCGCGAGGGGGACGATAAGAGTGGGTCCAATTGCCTCCTGCCGCCAGCGCTCGCCGTGCGCCCAGCGCACGCCATTCACGTGCACGCTACGTCGGCCGCGGGTCAAGCGTTTGAGGCGCCGCAAGCAGGCTTGGGAAGGACGTGAGGCGCGCGATAGAGCCCGTCGACAGGGCTCGAGGCGAGCCCTGCCGGCGGTCTGATGCGGTGGCGGGTGGAGGACAATCGTAGCGTCGTTCTACTTGGCGCCGCTTCCGCCGGAATTCTGCTGCTGCGTTGCATCGACCAAGTCGCTGGCGCTCTTGTAGGCGATCACGCCCACCGCCACGGTCAGGCCGACAACGCCCACCACGAAAGCCGCGACGAGCAGGGCCCCGCCGCCCTCGATACTCTGCAGTTCACTGTCACTCAACACTTGAAACGCGTTCATCGAAACTCCTTGCATGGGTTGAAAACAAACCTCCTGAGGTGAAGCCCAGCCGACGCGCGGGGAGGCCAACCGCGCGGCAGACTGCAAGTGGGGACGAGTGACTTGACGCCCTCCGCTCGCCATCTCTGTGAAGTGCTCTGCTCCGGGAACGACCGCCATTCACGCGGAGCCTGCGGCGACGGCGCGATTGCGAACGTCGCACGGGACGCCGGTCGTGTTGCCCTGGCCGCCCGTGGACAGCATCTTTTCAAGCTCCTCGCACACCCGCGCAAGGAACGATCCAACGCCGCCGCCCACGACGCTTTGCAGCTCGCTGGCGTTCAATTCCTGAAACTTGTCCATGGAATCTCCTCGTATTGGTTGAAATCAAACCCCCTGAGGTGACGCCAAGCCGACGCGCGAGGAGGCCAACCGCGCGGCAGACTGCGAACGGGGACGAGAGAATTGACTCGCTCCGCTCGCCATCTCTGTTGAGCGCTCTATGGAGCGCCGCGGGACGCGGTTTGTTACACGACCGAATCGCGCGAGTTGTGGACTCGCCGCGCCCCTTTTTCACGCGTCCGCGCGCTAGCGGCGATTCGTCGCCAAACGCCGCTGGCAAGCCCACCGCCACGAACTGCACCACGCGTGCAGCTCTGCGCGTAAATTCGGGCTAAACCGCAAGCGATTGCGCCGTCAATGTCCGATCGCTCGCTGATGTAGCGGCTTGACTCGGATTTCGGTGCAAAGCCCCACGCGTGCGGAGGGGGCGCCTCCCCACCGCGCCGCTGTGCTAGCGGCGCCGAATCCTTCAAGTCCGAACGATTTGGCGCCGAATGTTTCAGGGGTGAATCTCTTCTCCCCCTCCCTTGCAGGGAGGGGCTAGGGGAGGGATTCCCGAACGATGCGATGCTGCAGCGTTCGGAAGCTTGCTTCTTGTCGCTAATCCCTCCCCCGTCCCCTCCCTGCGAGGGAGGGGGGCGTCCACGACGCTGCCAGCGTCGTCCGTGAGCCTTGCGAAGCTGGCAGCTTCGCCCACTCCATGCCCTCCTCGCGCAAACCATCCAGGCGACGGCCCGCTGGCGAAGGCGCCGTCTCGCGCATCGAGACCGCCTGCCGTCAGGCCGTCGCCGGCAAGCTTGCCGTCCGCCAGCTCGCATGCTGGGTCGACGGACTCGGCGTGAACGAAACGGAGTTTCGCCTGCTGTGGCTGCTGTCCTTCGTCGCCGAGTCGCCCGCGCGGCGGCCCGAGGCCGAGTTCGACCAAGCCGAGCTCGCCGTGCGACTGGCCGTGTCAGCGGCGCAAGTGAGCGGCGTCGTCGAACGGCTCCGGGCCGCGGGCTTCGTCGAGCGCGGCGCCGACACGGGCGACCGCCGCCGCCAGCTCTGGCAGCTCGCTCCGGCCGGCCGCGCGCTGGTGACCAGCGTCATCGCGGCCGTCGACGCGCTCCCCGCACCCGGCGCCTCGCACGATGCGCCACTCGGCAGCGCCGGAAAGGACGCGGCATGAAGGCCACGCGGTGCACCGTCGTCCTCCTCGCCTGCGTCGTCGCGGCGTGCGGCTGCAGTCGCACGTTTTACCGGCAGCAGGCCGACGCCGACGCTTACACGCTGATCGACCCCAAGGCGCAAGTGGCCGGCGCCGCGCCGGCGAGCTACCGGATCGACGTCGACCCCCGTTCGCGGATGTTCGATCCGAACAATCCCGATGTCGAGCCGATGCCGCCGGACGACCCGGTGGCGCATCGTTACATGGAAGTCGTCGACCGCAAGAAGGGGTCGAAGCTATGGAACGAGCTGCCGCGGACGGCGTTCGTCGAGAATCCCGACTGGCAGCAGATGTTGCCTCGCAACGAGAAGGGCGAGGTGCAGGTCGACCTCCGCGGCGCCGTGGACCTCGCGCTGATTCACTCGCCCTCCTACCAGTCGGAGCTCGAGGACCTGTACCTCTCGGCGCTCGACGTGAGCTTCGAGCGGTTTCGCTTCGACACACAGTTTTTCGGCGGCTCGTCGGTGTTTATCACCGCCGACGGAAAGGACCGCACGGGCACGGGCAACTCGTCGACGGCGTTCGACGTGCAGCCCCTGCGGCCAGGCAACGCGCTGCAGGCGCGGCGGCTCACCGCCACCGGCGGGGAGTTTGTCGTTGGCGCCGCCAACTCGCTGATGTGGCAGTTCGCCGGCCCCAACGACTACACAAGTACGACGCTGTTCGACTTCACCCTGCTGCAACCGCTGCTTCGCCGCGGCGGTCGGACGCGGGTGCTGGAGCGGCTCACCATTGCCGAGCGCTCGCTGCTGGCCAACGTGCGCCAGATGGAGCACTACCGCCGCGGGTTCTACGTGAACGTCGTCACCGGCCAGGACGCGGGGCAAGGCCCGTCGCGGCGGGGCGGCTTCTTCGGCGGCAGCGGCCTAGAAGGATTCGCCGGCGTTGGCGGCGGCGGCTTCGGCAACGTCGGCAACCTCGGCAACTTCAACGGCCTCTTCGGCGGCTTCGCTGGCCAGCAGACCGTCGGCGGCGGTTTCACCGGCGGCGCGGGCGCTGGGCAAGCCGGTGGGTATATCGGCCTGTTGCAATCGCAGCAAGTGATACGCAAC
The DNA here is from genome assembly GCA_044867485.1 of Lacipirellulaceae bacterium. Taxonomy (GTDB): domain Bacteria; phylum Planctomycetota; class Planctomycetia; order Pirellulales; family Lacipirellulaceae; genus Lacipirellula. The sequence goes on from JBIOVA010000292.1 coordinate 12,871, forward strand.
CAACGCTCCAACGTGCTCGCCCTCGGCGACAGCTACGAACAACTCCAGGCCTCGTACGACGCCGGACGCATCGACCGCTTCCAAGTCGACCTTGCCCGGCAGGCGCTCTACAACGCCCAGAGCCAACTACTTACCGCCGAGGCCGGCTATGACACCGTGCTCGACAATTTTAAGCTCACGCTGGGGCTGCCGCCGGAGCTGCCGATGGCGATCAAGGATCCCTACCTCGACCGCTTCAACTTCCTCGATCCCAACTTGGAGGCCGTCGAAGCGCGCGTCCGCACGACGCTTGGCAAGCTCCGCGAACTAAGGCAGGCCGTGCAACAGGCGGCCGAGCGCGGCGTCGCCGTCGACCCCGCGCTGGCCGGCGAGTTCGATCGGCTGCTCGGCGAAGTGAGCGAGTTGCCGGAAGTCGTCGCGCCGCGCGTCGCCGCCGTCCGCACGGACCTCGACGCCCAGGACGCCGCGATTCCGACGCGGAAGGAATACCTCACCCGGCTGATCGACCGTCCCGAGGCCATCGCGGCGCGGATCGACTTCCGGCTGTTCGACCCAGGGCAGCTCGACGCACGGGCCGCCCAGAGACGCCGGGAGTTCGAGGCGCTGGAGGCGCGGATCGCTGCCGTGTGGACGCAACTGGAGCAATTGAATCAGGACAACCGCGTGGAGATGAACGAACTGTTGACGCCGCTGATTGGCACGCTCGCCGACTTGTCCGGCCGACTGCTGGAACTGCGCCTGGTGCAGGCCGGCGCCCGGCTGGAGGCGATCACGTTCGCGCCGGTGAAGCTCACCGACGAAGAAGCGCTGCTGATCGCCAGCGCGTACCGCCGTGACTGGCAGAATGCCCGAGCATCGTTGGTCGACTCCTGGCGGCTCATCTACTTCAATGCCAACGCGCTGCGGAGCGATCTCGACATCGTGTTCAGCGGCGACATCGGCAACCTTGGCGACAACCCGTTCCGCATCCGCGACACGACCGGCCGGCTGCGGGCCGGCATTCAGTTCGACGCGCCGCTCACGCGGCTGTCGGAACGCAACCAGTACCGGCAAGCGCTTATCGAGTATCAACAGGCCCGCCGCAACTACTACCAGTTCCGCGACCGCGTTTCCCAGAACTTGCGCAACCGGCTGCGGCAGATGCGGCTCAACGAGCTGAACATCGAACTACGTCGGGCCGCCGTGATCGTGGCGATTTCGCAGGTCGACCTCACGCAACTGCGGCTCGCTCAGCCGCCGCAACCGGGCGTTGAGACGCAGGTGAGTCCGACGCAGGCCCGCGACCTCGTGCAATCGCTGGGCGATTTGCTCAACGTGCAGAATGACTTCCTCAGCGTGTGGGTGAACCACGAAGTGCAGCGATTGGGCTTGGAATTCGACCTCGGCGTCATGGAGCTCGACCCGGGGGGATTGCGGTGCGACCGCAGCGTGCCGTTGGAGTCCTACATCATCGGCGCCCAGCAGCTTCGCGACTGTCTGTGCAACGCCACCGACTTGTACCCGGGGATCGGTCAAGTGTACGAAGCCTCGCCCGCGGTTGGCGGCACGGCCGGAGAGCTCATCGAGCCGCTGCTGCAGCCGGAGTCCGTGGCGCCGAAGGCGCCCGAGGGAATGCCGATCCCACCGCCGCCCGATGACGCCGCGGGATTGCCGAACTCCACGTCGGCGTTGCAAATCCTGGACACGGAGCCGCTGCCCGACGCACTGCCGCTTGTGCTTCCGCCGCCGTCCCACGAGCGGTCGACCGAACCGCGGAGCCAGCCGATTGGCCTGTGAATCGCGCCTGACGCGGCCAGTTGCCGACCGTATAATGCGGTGACCAGGGTGAGGTGAGGCTCGGTAGCGCCGCTGGCAAAACGCGGCCGTCGCGGCGGGGTTCCATGAGTATGTCCAAGGCAAAGCTCCCAACGATTCGACGCCGACGCCAACGCGGCGGCTACGTGATGCTGGTGCTGCTGGCCGCCGGCGCCGCGGGCGTGCTGTTGGCCGGCTGGTGGTGGCTGCGCCCCACCGCCGACGAGCAGCCAGGCGCCCGCATCGTCCTGCACACGGTCGGTCGCGACGACTTTGCGTTGACCGTGACCGAACGCGGCGAGATCGAATCCGCGGGCGTCACCGAAGTCGTCTCCGAGGTGCAGGCCAAGAACACCGCGGGCGTGTCGATCATCAAGATCGTTCCCGAAGGGACGGTCGCGAAGGCGGGCGACTTCTTGGTGGAGCTCGATTCCTCGTTGTTGCGCGAGGAGCGCAATACGCAGCAGATCCTCGTCAACACGGCCGAAGCCGTCGTCGTGCAATCGCGCAACGTGTACGAGACGGCCCTGATCGCCCAGCAGGAATATCTCGACGGCACCTACGTGCAAGAGCGGCAGACGATCGAGAGCGAAGTGTTCGTCGCCGAGGAGAATCTCAACCGGGCCATCGAATATTTCGAGTTCAGCAAGCGGCTGGCGGCCAAGGGGTACATCAACCAGTTGCAGCTCGAAGCCGATGGCTTCGCCGTCGAGAAGTCGCGCAAGGAACTGGGCGCGGCACAGACGAAGCTGAAGGTGCTCGACGAGTATACGCGGGCCAAGATGCTGAAGCAGCTTGAAAGCGACATCGTCACTGCGAAGGCCAAGTGGGAAGCGGACAAGAAAAGCTACGAAGTCGAGGCCGAGAAGCTCAAGGAGCTTAACGATCAGATCGCCAAATGCATTATCACGGCGCCCAAGGACGGGGTGGTGACGTACGCCCACGACCGGCAAGACTTCGGCGGCGACAACTTCGTGGTGAAGGAAGGCGCCGTCATCCGCGAGCGGCAGGCGGTCATTCGGTTGCCCGATCCGGATTCGATGCGCGTGGAGCTCAACGTCAACGAATCGCTCATCCAGTACGTGAAGCCGGGGCTGTCGGCGACGATCTCGCCAGTCGGCATGGGCGACGTCGTGCTCAATGGCTCCGTCGAGGGCGTCAACCAATACGCCGAGCCGAGCGGTTGGCGCAAGGCCAATGTGAAGGAATACAAGGCCAAGGTGAGCATCGACGAACCGGCCGACTTCCTGCGGTCGGGCATGACGGCGTCGGTGACTATCCGCTGTGCGTTCGTCGCCGATGCGATTCAAGTGCCGGTTCAGGCCGTTTACGTCCACGGGCGCGAATACTTCACCTTTGTGTTTCACAACGGCTTGTGGGAAGCGCGGCCCGTGACGTGCGGCCCGAACAATGACGAGTTCTTCGTCATCGAGGACGGTCTGCAGGAGGGCGAGCAGGTGGCGATGACGCCGCGGCTGTTCCTCGACCAGGTGAAATTGCCGGAGCTGCCGCCCGAGCAAGATCGGCGATCGACGCAACGCGGCCCGCGCCGCTTGCCGGCGGCCGCCGTCGCGGCGGCGAAGCAGCCCGCGTCGTCAACGCCCGCCGCAGCATCCACGTCTCCATCGGCCTCCTCGGGCTCTGCGGCCGGCGGGGAATAGTTCCCGCGCCGCGCGAGCTTACGCCCCGCCCCCGACCCTTGTCCCGCCGCTTGTCCGCCGTCGCCACACACGCCGCTTCGATACGCGACCTCCGCAAGGACTATGTTCTGTCGGGCGAGACGGTGCACGCGCTGCGCGGCGTGTCGTTCGACGTCCCCGAGGGCGACTACATCTCGATCATGGGCCCGTCCGGTTCCGGCAAGAGCACGCTGCTCAACCTGCTGGGGTGCCTCGACCGCCCAACCGCCGGCAGCTACCGGCTCGGCGGCGAGGACGTGGCGCGGATGAGCGACGATCAACTCTCCGTGACGCGGGCCACGCGCATCGGGTTCGTGTTTCAGTCGTACAATCTGTTGCCCGCGCTCACGGTGGTGGAAAACATTGAGGTGCCGCTTTTTTATGCGGGGCAGGTCGACCGAACGACGCGGGAACGGTGCGTCGACCTGGCTCGGTTGGTCGGGCTGGCCGATCGGCTCGACCACCGGCCCTCGCAGCTCTCCGGCGGCCAGCAGCAGCGCGTGGCCATCGCCCGCAGCCTGGTGAACGACCCGCGGTTCATGCTGGCCGACGAGCCGACGGGCAACCTCGACTCGGCGACGACCGAGGAGATTCTGCAGCTGCTGGAGCGGCTGAACCAAGAGGGCCGCACGATTATCCTGGTGACCCACGAGAACGACGTCGCGGCGCACACGAAGCGGACGATCATGCTCCGCGACGGCCAGATCCAGTTCGATGAGAGGCGGAGCGCGTGACCCGTGGGTGGCGAACACTGAAGCTGAGCGTCAAGAGCCTGCTCTTGCATCCGTTGCGGTCTGCGCTCACGGTGCTGGGCATCTTCATTGGCGTGGCGGGCGTTATCTGGCTTCTCTCCATCGGCGAGGGCATCGGCCGGGCCGCGGAGGAGCAGATCGCCGGCCTCGGCGCCCGCAACATCATCGTCCGCACGATCAAGCCGTCGGCCGATGAAGTGCAGGACGGCGGCTACGGGCTCACCCGCGACGACTATCAGCGCATTATGAGCACGATTGGCACGATCGACAGCGCCGTGCCGATCCGGGAGGTGACGCGCGAGTTCCGCAACCGCACGCGGAAGTTCGAAGGCCGGTGCGTCGGCAGCACGCCCGAGTACGCCGAGATCACGCGACTTCAGCGCGACCTGGGGCGGTTTCTCACTGACGCCGACCTGGCCGAAGAGCGCAACTATTGCGTGTTGGCCGCGGAGGCCGCGACGCGGCTGTTTCCCTACGGCAATCCTGTCGGCAAGAACATCATGATCGACGAGGACTTTTACAAAGTCGTCGGCGTGATGAAGCCACGGGCGCCGTCGGCGGGCATCGGCGGATCGTTGGCCGCGGAGGACTTTTCCCGCGACGTGTACATCCCCCTCACGACGATGCGGATCCGCATTGGCGATATGGACGTGGTGACCAAGCCGGGACAGTTTCAACGCGATCTCTACGAGTTGACGCAAATCACGCTGCAAGTGAACGACCGCGACATGGTGTTGCCCACGGTCGAAGTGGTGCGCGACACGTTGGCCCGTTACCACACGATGGCCGACTACGGCATCACCGTGCCGCTGGAGCTGTTGCAGCAGGCGGCGACGACTCGGCTGATGTTCATGCTGTTCCTGGGCCTGATCGCCGCCGTGTCGTTGGTCGTCGGCGGCATTGGCATCATGAACATCATGCTTGCAACGGTTACCGAGCGAACTCGCGAGATCGGCATCCGCCGGGCGCTGGGCGCCAAGCGCCGCGACATCACGCAGCAGTTTTTGGCCGAGAGCGTCGTGCTCTCCGTCGTCGGCGGACTGCTGGGCATTGCCGGCGGGCTGCTTTGCCGGCCGGCGTCGATTTTCGTTCGCAGCAAGCTGCTCGACTGGTTTCCCGAGCAGATGGCGACATTGCCGGAAGTGGTCCGCACCGTCGAACCTCTGCTGGTCTCATGGTCCGTGCCGCTGGCGTTTGCGATCTCGGTGTTCGTCGGCGTCGTGTTCGGAGTCTATCCGGCGGTACGGGCGGCGGCGCTTGACCCGATCGAAGCGCTGCGGCACGAATGAGTCGAGCCGGCTTGGCCGTCTGGGCGAGGCGCCGAGAGGGCCGTGATGACCATGTTCGTCAACTTGGTCATCTCGACGCTCGAGGCGAAGCGAGACGCTCATGGCGTTTGGGCGCCTGGTCGTGTTCGACGACGTGAGCCGCTTCGTCCGCGCGGCAGCGATTGAGGCGAGAATTCCATTTCATGCTGAACCAGGACAGGTTGCCGAAGGGGAATGATCCCCGGTTGCGCGGCCAATTCCTAGCGCGATCCTTCGTTTGATCGCGTCGAGCGGCGGCGTGCGGCGAACAAGATTAGCCCAGCGCCGAGGCCCGCGGCTGCGGTCTCGCGGATCGACCCGCGGGAGCGGGCAGCTTAGTTTTAGGTAGCAAGCGGAGGGGCGGGAGGATGGATCCCTCCCAGGCTCTCTTCGGAGCACTGGCATCGACCGAACTTGATTTCCATCCCATGTGACCAAGCAAATCTCCGATGGGGGCGCCGTTAGACGACAATGCTCAAGTCGATGCCGAAGCCGAATTGCTCATAGAAAGCATCGAAATCCGCGGAATTGACCTGGCCGTTTTTGTCGAGATCAGCGGCTGGGTTCGATTGGCCGTACTGAAATAGAAATTCATCCTCATCCCAGAAATCTACATCGTAGTCGCTGCTATCCAAGTCGCCGAGGACGCTCAGTAAGTGATAATCGGTATTGTAGTTGCTGCTTAGAATTGAAAAGTCAAGGACATAGGTAATCCCGTCTCCGTCGAAGTCGGCTTGCGACCAGGTTCTTCCTGTCTGGGTCTGGCTGTAGTTGCCGCTCAGAATGCTGAAGTCAAAGGCATTGACTTGCAGGTCCCGGTTGGCGTCCCCGCGCATGATCGTGAACACGAACTCAAAGTCGCCGCCGGCCGTTCCGTTGCCGGAAGGAAATTCGCTAATCGCGGCATCTTGAAAAACGGATCCTGACGTGCCAGTTTCGAACAGGCGATTTGGGTTGCTCCACTCGCCGTCCAGAGCCACGCCGAACAAGTTTTCGACATCGTCCGACAAGGAGATCAGATATTGAGCATTGGGAAACAGCGCCGAATAGGTCCATGTCGCCGTGAACCCATTGATCGCCGTTGGCGGATCAAACGTCGACGCGGACGGCTCGGCGACGACTTTGTTGATCGCAATCAGGCGCAAGTCGCCCTGTGTAACATCGACGCCCTCATTAAACCTGATGGCGATCCGATTGGCGCTTCCCACGGGGACAGTTCGGAGTTGCTCGCCGGAGCCGTCGACCAGGTTGAAATGATAGGGAGGATGCAGCGACTGATTGGCCGTCGTGCTGCTCATGGTGACGTCGAGAACGTGCGGCAACGAGGGCAATTCCGCCAACGCGGCGCGAGCATTCAGCCGACCGTCGGTCACCGTATTGTCGTCGGCGAGTTCCGTGGAAATGTCATCCACCGACGACATAATGGCGTTCTTGAGCTGGGCGGCGGTCGCATTGGGGCTGTGCGCCGCCAACAGGGCAATGGCGCCGGTCACATGCGGCGCCGCCATCGATGTGCCTGTCACGGTCTCGTAGTTCGTTGTGAATCCGAATGACGTCATCGCCCCAGTTTGATACGTCGGCATCGTGCTCAAGATGTTCTTGCCCGGCGCCCCCAGGTCCACTGTGGTTTCTCCATAATTCGACCCGCCGGAATACTGGTTCACGCGCCACCGGATGTCCTTCGCCGTCGTTGCCATGACCGAGATGATATTGTCCTGGGTGAACGACGCCGGATACACGCTGTATTGAGGCGTATCACTGTTATTCCCGTCATTGCCTGCGGCGGCGACGAAGAGAACGCCCTCCTCTTCGGCCCGATCGATGGCGTCGCTGATCTCCTGCGGAGTCCATTGCTGTGCGCCCCAACTGTTATTCGTTGCCACCAGGTTCACCCCTGCAGCGTGCAGGTTGGTCGCATAGTCGATCGCTTCGGCAATGGTGGCGTCGTCAACGCTGCCGCCGTACTGATCGAAGATCTTGATCGGGACGATTTGGACCTTCCAGTTGACTCCCGCGACGCCGACGCTGTTGTTTCCGATCGCGCCGATCGTCCCGGCCACGTGCGTGCCGTGGTAGTAGTCGTCAATCGGCTTTCGCGCGACGCTCTCATCGAGCGTCGTGAAGTTCCAGCCGACGAGGTCGTCCACATAGGCGTTTCCGTCGCCGGGACCGTCGACCAGGTTCAGCCAGGGAGAATACGGGTCTAACAGGTCGCCGGCGTCGATGCGGCCGTTGGCGTTGAAATCGGTGACATAGTCATTAACGGGCGGCGAGCTGGCGGGCAACCAATTGGCCGGCTCATTCAAATCCCAAAAAGTAATTAGCCCGTCGCTGTCCGTGTCAACCAGCGTCGAGCGAATGCTGCTGGGAATCTCGCCTTGGTTGAGCCAAATGTTCTTATACAAATCAGGATGCGTGTAATCGATTCCCGAATCGATGACTCCGATCACCACGTTGAGCGATCCCGTGGTCACTTCCCAAGCCTCGAACGCGTCGATGTCCGAGTCGTCAATCGGCAAATACAAGGGCGAGGGCGTGTAGTCGACGAAGGTCTGCGTCGATGCATCCCATTGAAGCTGCTGTTCCGCCTCATTGTTCAATCCCCATAGCCCGTCCTTAGTGGCTTCATTGGCAAAGACCAAGTCGTTAGGGATCGAAGTGGCTGATAGAACGCATCGCTGCTCCAGCGTCTCAGCGCGCAGGGCTCGCGAGTAGTCGCGCTGCAGCCGACGACCTGCAGGGAAACGTCCGCGGGCCTTCCGTTGAAATCCGAATTTGGTCCATTTCAGGATCCATGAGTCGATCGTGCGCTGCATGTTAATCCTCCTAACGGTCTATCCGAGCGGTGATCGGAACACGTCCTCAGCGGCGTGCATCCTGTTTGGAGCAGCTATCCATCGCGCGGCGGTGCTTGAATCAGCTCGCAGCGGAGACAAAGCCGGAATGCGTCTTGCCCGCCGGCGAGGCAGACGCCAACTTACCGCGCACAATCGTGGCGGAAATAATGTGAATACCCCAATCGCCGAATCTTAACTTGCGGCGTCGTCGCCTCTCCGCGAGATTGCAGCGTCCAGGGGAAATGGGCGGTCAACTGCTATGGTAGATTTGCCTCTCCTCAAGCCGTTTGCGTCATTACTAAGGTGAACGCCCTACCCAAGATGTGGGAGTGACAGGAGTCCCCGCGCGGCCGAGGTCGAAGGGGGCGGCGGCGGGCGGCACGCTCTCGTCCGCGTGAGCATGTTGGGGCGAGTTCAACGCATCGTGCGTACATGCCCGCGTCTGCGGACCTCCGAGGACATGCCATCGGCCGAAATTCTTTTCGTAAACTCGCTTGACTCTCCCGTTGCTGGAGGCCGTATCCTGTTCTGCAGCACGGCTGGTACGCGAGCGAGCGGCATGTTCACGATCGGCGAATTCTCGAAGATCACCGGCCTGACGGTGAAGACGCTGCGGTTCTATCACGAGAGCAATTTGCTCGTGCCCGCGGCGATTGATCCGGCGACCGGTTATCGTTCCTACGACGACCGCAACGTCGAGCGCGCTCAAGTGATCGTCGCCCTGCGAGAACTCGAATTCTCGCTCGACGACGTCGCCAAAATCCTGGCCGATTGCGCTGAGGACGAGGAGACGCTCGCCTTTCTAGAGCGACAAAAGAAATCGCTGAGCGAGCGAATCGGTCAGCTCAAGGGCGCCGTGCAACAGATCGATCATTTGATTCACGAGCAGCGTCGCGAGCGCGAGGAGGATTTTATGTCTACGAAATCGTTTGAGATTGAGGAGCGCGAGTTGGAACCGATCATGGTCGCGGGAGTGCGGATGAAGGGTCGGTACAGCGACTGCGGCCGAGGTTTTGCCGAACTGGGCAAGCGGCTGGGCCGGCACATCGCTGGCAAACCGCTCTGTTTGTACTACGATGGCGAGTATCGCGAGGACGACGCCAATTTCGAGCCGTGCATGCCGATTCGTCGCGAGGTGCAAGTGGAAGGCGTCACGATCGAGCGGCTGCTCGGCGGCCCCTGCGTCGCGCTGGTCCATCGCGGTCCCTACGAAGAACTTGGTCGGTCGTACCAGCGCGTGCTGCGGTACGCCAAGGAGCGAGACTATCGGGTGACATTGCCCACGCGCGAGGTTTACCTCAAAGGTCCGGGCATGATCTTCCGCGGCAATCCCAAGAAATTTCTCACTGAGATCCAATTGCTGGTGGAACGACCATGAGCAAACGCGTGACGACGCCTGGGCGCTCGAAGCGGTCGTGGCGCGAGAAGCTGGCGGACAGCAAGGACTTTCCTAAGGTTGCCGAGATCGATTGCACAAGGACAAAGCGGTGGGGAGAGGGCACGTTCGTGATCCCGGCGCCGCTTGAAGTCGACGCAGCGATGAAGAAGATCGGCCGCGGCAAGCTGACGACGATCGACGCGCTGCGGAAGGCGCTGGCCAAGAAGCACGACGCGACGATTGCGTGTCCGATCACGACGGGTATCTTCGCCTGGATCGCCGCCCATGCAGCCGTCGAGGCGGAGGCCGAGGGCGTCCGTCGCATCACGCCCTACTGGCGGACGCTCAAGACGGGCGGCGAAATCAACCCGAAGTATCCCGGCGGGGTCAAGCAGCTTCGCGCCCGGCTGGTTGCGGAGGGGCACAAAGTAGTTCGACGCGGCAATCGCTTTGTCGTGGCCGACTACGAGCGATCCGTCGTCGTACCAAAATTGTAGCAGGCACACTCCGTGTGCCGTTCGCCTGAGGCGCAATGCGGATCGGTTCTTCATGCCGCGGCACACGGAGTGTGCCTGCTACGTTTCGAGCGACCAGGGGCTGCGCATCGTCGGCGTGAGCATCGCGTTCGCGTCGTCGTCATCCGTGCGTTCGGCGACGGGATCCCACTTGAATGGCCGGCCCAGGCGCAGCGCGATGTTGTTGAGATGGCAGATCGTAGCCGTGCGGTGGCCGATTTCGGCAGTCGCGAAGGGGGCTTCGCGCGATTTGACGGCGTCGAGGAAGTTGCGGCGATGGCTTGGAGTCCGGCCAAGGTGAATCTCGCCGTCGCCGATCTGCTGCTTGAGCAGTGACGCCGGCTCGGCGTCAAGCGCCCCGCCGTGGATGTTCACGAAGAGCTTGCCACGATCGCCCTCGAAGCCGACGCCGCGCGGGCCGGTGTGGCTGGTTCCCAACATCCGCATGCCGTTGGCGTAGCGATTCTCAAATTCAAAATCGAAGTACGCGTTGTACAGGCTGGTCGCTGACGCCGTGCCCTTCGCCTGAAATTCAATCGGCCCCGTGTCGTCCATGCCGAGGGCCAATTGGGCAATGTCAATGATGTGGGCGCCCCGGTCGGTCATTTCGCCGCCGCCGTACGAGAGAATGAATCGCCAGCCGAAGTGGCATCGCCGTTCGGTGTACGGCACAGCCGGCGTGTGGCCGAGCCAGAAGTCGTAGTCGAATCCTGGCGGCACAGGCATTGGCGGCGGCACGTCGGTCAGCGCCATGGCCCGGCGGTGGTGGTCTTCGTCGCAGGGCAGGTGGATGCGCATGGTGTGAATCTTGCCGAGTCGGCCGTTGCGCACCAGTTCGCACGCCTGCCGCACGCTGGGATTCGATCGCTCGTGGCTGCCGCATTGCAGGATGCGATTGTTCTTTTCGACGGCGTTGCAGATGGCGCGGCCCTCGCCGACGGAATTGGCAAGCGGCTTCTCGCAGTAGATGTCTTTGCCCGCGTTGGCGGCGGCGATCGAAATGAGGGCGTGCCAATGGTCGGGCGTGACGACCGCAACCGCGTCGACGTCGTCGAGGGCCAGCAGTTCGCGAAAGTCTCCGAACGCCCGGCAGTCGCTGTTGCCGTAGTGTTCGTGAGCTTTGGCGACGCCTTGATTGAGATGCGATTCGTCGACGTCGCACACGGCGACCACTTGGACATCGGGTTCCTTGACAAACTCGCCCAGATTGTGGAGTCCCATGCCGCCCTGGCCGATGACGCCCATGACGATGCGATCGCTGGGCGGCGTGGCGCCGTCGGCGCCCAGGACGCGCGCTGGGACGAAATACGGGGCGGCGATCGCCGCCGTGGCTCCGGCCGTCGCTTGCCTTAGAAAACGCCGCCGCGTGTGCCGCTTGTGGTCCGCCATGGTGGCCTCCAGGTACGATTGAGAAGGGTTCCGCATCGCGACCGTTTGCCGTCGCCGCGCGACCGTTTGCCGTCGCCGCGCGGCCGCCAGTATGCGCTTCGCGTTCGGACGCTGCAAACGAGCAGCGTCGGCGGCCGCGGAACCATCCTGTCCCGCATTCGCAAGATGTGGTAGCTTGCCCGCCATGCCAAACCTGCCGCTACGCCGAAAGTTTCCCCGTCTACGAGGCGGATGCGCGTGATCAATCGCTTCATCGGCAAGTTGCGCATGGCCTGGCGGCTTACGGCGTTTGTCGTCGCGACGATCGCCCTGTGGATTGGGATGGAACTCGATTTCCTCGTACGGCGCAAGACGCCGCGGATCGACCTGATCAACGCCTGGGTTCCGCGCTGGGCCGGGGCGCTGCTGTGGATCTTCGGCATTCGCGTCGATGCGCGCGGTCCGTACGTCGAGCGGGGTCGACTCTTCCCCGGTCGCGGAGCCAATGGCGTGGGTCGCATCTTTGTGATGAATCACCGCTCAGGGGTCGACATCCCAGTTGTGTTCACCCAAGTTGCGGCGCATGTGATCAGCCGGCACGACCTGGCGAAGTGGCCGCTCATCGGCCCCGGGGCGCGACGCATCGGCACGCTGTTCGTCGACCGGGCGTCGCGACGCAGCGGCGCCGAAGTGCTGAAGCAGGTTGATGATGCGCTCGACCGCGGCGAAGGCGTCGCGATGTTTCCCGAGGGCACCGCGTTTGCCGGCGACGACGTGCGCGACTTCCGCCCTGGCGCCTTCAAGGCCGCGTTGCGCGCCGGCGCCGAGATCGTTCCCATGGGCATTGCGTACGAGAACCCAGACGCGTACTACCGTGACGAGTCGTTCATGGAGCACATGAAGCGCGGCGCCAGCTTTCGCTGCCTGCGCGTGGCCGTCGAAATTGGCGAGCCGATCGCTGCCGATGAAAACTCGCCGGTAGAGTTGAAGGATCAGGCGCGGCAGCGCGTTGTCGAACTCGTGGCGAAGGCGCGCGAGCGAGTCGAAGGCAAAACTTCGCCGCTGCTGTTTCCCACGCTGGTGGGAAAATAGCGGACGGCGCCAGCATGCAAGCGATCTTGACGCCGTTGGAACGCCGCCCCTACGATGCTGGCGCGCTCGGCGGCATTGTGCCGAGCGTTCTGGGGGGCGCCGACCGAACTACCCGCCGGCCGTCGCCGTAGAGGAATTGGCACGATCGACAGCAACAGCTTTGGGCCGCAAATGCGGTTCGCGACGAATGAAATAAGCAGGATCATCCGGCCGTGCAGCGCGAACAACTGTCGCCTGTGGACTCAGGCAGCATAACGCGTTCGGACAGGGCGACCGGACATTTGTCGTGGCCAATGAATCGTCGCGGGCGCTTCCGTCGATAGCTTAACTGCCGCAGCTTTTCAGGAGGATTGGCGATAGCGCATCGATGCGTTCTGCGGCTCTGGCGAGTACAGGCGAAACACCTCCCTTCTCCCCGCCGCTTCGGCACATCGACCACGAGCAACGCCATCGGCATCGCGCACGCGGCGCAGCGATGGCGTGCTGGCGATCCAACGCAAGGACACCACTCATGAACGTTTCCGGCGCTTATCGAATTCATGGACCGCACACCCTGCAGGGGCCGCATTCGCCCCGGCCGGCGGCGCCGACAACCTCGACGCCTGCGGCGCGCGGCGCCGATCAGGTGGAGATCTCGGCGGCGGCCGAGGCGGCGGCCCAGGTGAGCGAAACCGGCGAAATCCGGGCCGATCTCGTGACCCGCATACGCAGCGAGATTGCCGCGGGGACCTATGAGACGCCGGCGAAGCTGGACGCGGCGCTCGATCGTCTGTTGGACGAGCTTGGCTGATCGCTTTTCCAGGGCGGCAGCCTCTTGAGACTGACTGCATAGCGGCGTAGAATCAACAACGAACCGCAGCACGCCGCCGATTCGGCGAAAATGCTCGGCGTCGTGTTTGCTGCGCTGACTGCTCAGTCTCAATAGGGCGTCGAGTTCGCCGAGTTAATGAGACTCGATGCGGGCCCCTCGTCCCCAGTCGAAGGTCGCTCGTCCATGTCCACCGGATTTGCTCTTGGGGACGTCCACGTTGCCAGTTCTCCTCAGGACCGGTTTTCCGAGTACCTGCAAAGTCGCGGCAAACGGATCACGCAGCAGCGGCGGGCTCTGGTCGATCATATTTTCGAGCGGCACGACCATTTCGACGCCGACGAGTTGATTGCCAACCTCGCCCGCCTCACCGGCGACAACAAGGTCAGCCGGCCGACCGTCTACCGCACGCTCAATGAGTTGGTCGAGGCCGGCCTGCTCCGCCGTATGAACCTCGGCGGCCGAGCCGTTTACGAGCACGACTACGGTTATCCCCAGCACGACCATCTGCACTGCACGATTTGCAACAAGCTTATCGAGTTCCAGAGCGACGAACTGGAACGGCTCCGCGAGGCAGTCGCCCGCGAGCACAGGTTCCGGGTGACCGGTCATCGGCTGATCGTTACCGGCGTGTGCTGGGAATGCAGCAGCAAGCGCCACCGGCGGCAAAGTCCGCTGGATTTGGTGTAACTACACGTGGATGTCTTCGCGGGGGGCTACGCAAGCGGCGTAACGGCTGCGAATGGGGGCAACGACTTCGGCCAGAAACTCGTCGACCTGCTCGGGGCTGCGGCCTACCAATGTGTGCGCGTCGAGTGCCGCACTTAAATTGACTGCCGCGAAGGCGTCGTCAGCCGCGAGCCGCGACATGAGGTCATTCGGCCGGCCGTGCTGTTTCACCTCCGCGGCGGCAGCCTGGCTGTGCTGGCGGATGCGTTCGTGGAGCTCTTGGCGGTCGCCGCCGGCGGCCACCGCGGCCATGAGGATATTCTCCGTCGCCATGAACGGAAGTTCTTCGCGGAGGTTCTTCGCGATGACTTCGGGATAGACGACAAGTCCCTCGGCTACATTGCGATAGAGCAGCAGGATCGCGTCGACGGCGAGAAAGGCCTGGGGCAGAACCAGGCGGCGATTGGCGCTGTCGTCGAGCGTGCGCTCCATCCACTGACCGGCGAGAGTGGCGTTCGGGCTCGATTGCAGGCTTAACACAAAACGGGCCAGACCACACATCCGTTCGCAACGCATGGGATTGCGTTTGTACGCCATTGCGGAGGAGCCGATTTGATTGGCTTCGAAGGGTTCCTCAATCTCTTTGCGGTGGGCGAGGATTCGCAGGTCGGCGCCGGCCTTGGCCGCTGAAGCAGCCAGGCCGCTGAGGGCGTCCAAGACTTGGGCGTCGATTTTGCGCGGATAGGTTTGGCCGGTGATCGCGTAGGTGGAGGCGAAGCCCATTCTCTTAGCGACGAGTTGCTCGAGCTTTCGCACCTTTGCGTGGTCGCCGTCGAAGAGGTGCAGGAAGCTGGCCTGCGTGCCGGTGGTGCCTTTCACGCTGCGGGCCTTAAGCGTCTCGATGCGATGTTCCAACTCGGCCAGGTCGAGGGCGAGGTCATACGCCCACAGGCACGCCCGGCGACCGACGGTCGTGGGCTGGGCCGGTTGCAGATGCGTGAACGAGAGCGTCGGCAGATCGCGATGCTGCATCGCGAAATCGGCCAGCGCTTCGATGACCGCGACCGTACGGCGGGCGACAATCTCGAGCGCCTCGCGCAACAGAATCAAGTCGGCGTTGTCGGTGACGTAACAGCTCGTCGCGCCGAGGTGGATGATCGGTCGGGCCGTGGGGCACTGGTCGCCGTAGGCGTGCACGTGCGCCATCACGTCGTGTCGCAGTTGCCGCTCGTATTTTTCCGCGGCCACGAAGTCGACGTCGTCGACGTGTGCCCGCAGTTCGGCGATCTGCGTCGCCGTGATCGGCAGCCCCAACTCGGCCTCGGCTTCGGCCAGCCAGACCCAAAGTTGCCGCCACAGGCTATGCCGCCGCTGGGCGCTCCACAGACGACTCATGTCCTGTGAGGCGTAGCGCGTGATCAGCGGATTTTCGTAGTGGTCGTGGGACACGCTTGGACTATCTCTCTCGCAGAGGCGCGGAGACGCAGAGGAAGACGCAGAGCAATCGCAATGAATCCATTCTAATTGACACTCCCTACGCTGGGGCAGTTCGTTTCGTCGAATCGACTTCCCTTCCGCCCTCTGCGCCTCTGCGAGAGTTCCTTGGCTCCTCGTCACATATTTGTAAGGTCGTCGTCTCCACCGGCGCCCACGAGCTGGTCGAGGGCGGCGCTCACGGCTGCGGCGTGTGCGGGCGGGGCGTTGTTCCGCAAGTACACGCGGCACATCCGATGGGCGACCGGCAACTGGCGGAACAGTTGGTCGTCCGTCAGTGGGCGGATCTCGCCGGTAGCGCCTCGCTGCAGGAAGTTCTGTCCCGCCGAAGCCTTTCCGGAATGCGGTCGGTAGATGTGTCGCGGCAGGTCAATCTGCATTTCGACGTCGCGAAGTTCCGGCGGCAACAGTTGGCGAATTCGCTTCTCGACGATTTCGGCGTCGCTGAAAATGCTGGCCTGCTCGGCATCGTCGGCGCTGAACGTCAGATTGCGTTCATACACGGCCTGCCAATCGACTTGCCGTCGTAGGAACCGTTGCCAGCGCTCGCCGAGTGCCCGCCGGGCCACGTTCTCGCTGGCGTGCCACCGTGCCACGTCGACCAGCAGGGACCACTCCGTGAATTGCTGGTACTCGGCCAGATGCTCGAGCGGATTGCCGGGGAACAGGAGCCGTTTGCTGTCGCGGAACAAGTCCTCGAGCGTCTTGTCGATCGCCCGCACGGTGCGATGAAAATACACAGCGCGGAACAGTTCGCTCTTGGTCTGCATGAACCGCAAAAGAGCGTTCAGTCCGCGGTGATGGATTGTCAGGCCCCGCGGGCTGAAGAAGCTGTAGCGCAGTAACCGGTCGAGATCGTACGCTCGCTCGCTGTAGCCGGACATGTAGGCGTCGCGGAGGACGAAGTCCATGTTGTCGACGGTGTATAAGCCGCAGAACAAGCTGCGGAGCATGGCGAGCCATCGCGGATGCGCGGCGCCGTCGCCGTCGGTCGGTCGCTGGATGAGCCACGCGATTTGCGCGGGGTCGAGTTGCTCGCTGGCGGCCAGCTCGCTGTTGGGGCAGCGCCGCACGCGACTCAGCATCTCGCCCAGCTCATGTTGAATGATATGGGCGCCCAGTTTTTCGTGGTTCAGCCGCGTGCCGTCCGCGGCCTGATGATCGGTGAGAAAGTGGGCGTCAAAGAAGTGGCCGAACGGCCCGTGGCCCACGTCATGCAGCAGGCCCGCCAGCCGCATCGTACACTCAACGTAGCCGCGACTGGGAACGTCGGGGCACACGCCCTGCAAGCTTGGGTAAAGTGCCTCGACGGCCCGGCTGGCCATGTGCATCGTGCCGACGACGTGCTGGAACCGCGTATGCTCGGCCGACGGGTAGACCCACCAGGCGGTCTGCAATTGGTGGATCTGCCGCAGTCGCTGCAGCCAGGGGTGGTCAAGGAGGGATCGTTCCGAGGTTTCGCCGGGGTCGACGATCGACACGAACGGAATGTACCCGTGAATCGGATCGTGGCAGAGGCTTTCGCGCTGGACATCGGCCATGCGACCAATTGTGTCGGTCAAGCGTCGGGCGGGCAATGGGATGCGTTGCGGGAGGATTCCCGCGACGAGCCGCTGGCAATGCTATTCGCCGCGGGGCTTCGATCTTATATTCAGTTGGTTGCCCTCAACGAACGGAGCACTGCGCATGTCGACTGACACGATGCCGACGGCCGAGGTTCCCGCGGCGCCATCGGGGGCGGGGGGCAAGCCGCGGCTGTGGCCGCCGGTGGCGCTCGTCGCCGCGTACTGGATGGTCTACATCGGCGCTGGCGTGGCGGACCTGGGCGCCTACCCCAAGTTCTTTACGCGGATGATCGCGCTGGGGTTGCTTACGCTGGTGTTCGCCTTGTGGTGGCTTTTCACCCGGCGCTTGCCGCTGCGCGATCGGTTGATCGTCCTCGCCGCGACCGTTGCGATCTTCGTGATCGCGATGATGCTGATCCACCCCACCGTTCAGGGGCTGCAGTTGGTGCTCCAGTTCTGGGCCATGCCGGGGATGCTGACGGCCTGGACGGCGTGGCTTCTGTACACCCGCAATGCGTCGCGGCAATTGTGCCGCAATGGAATGATTGTCCTGGCCGCGCTGGCCTGGGCGCCGACCACCGCCGTGCGTCTCGACGGCCTGAAGGGCGCGGGCGCGGGCGCGTTTCACTGGCGCTGGACGCTGTCGGGCGAAGAGCAATTCCTGGCGGAGCGCGCGGCGCGGCGCGAGGCCGCGGACGGTGAGGCGGCAGGAGATGAGCCAGGCGCCGTGCAGCTGGTGGCCGCCGCGGACGACTGGCCGGAGTTCCGCGGCCCGCAGCGCGACGGCGCAGTTCATGGAGTCATGATTCGCACCGATTGGGATAAGGCGTCGCCCACGCAACTGTGGAAGCGCCGCGTTGGGCCTGGCTGGTCGTCGATCATCGTGATCGGCGACCGCCTGTTCACGCAGGAACAGCGCGAAAACAAAGAAGCCGTCGTCTGCTACGACGCTGACTCCGGCGACGAGCTCTGGTCGCACGAGGACGAGGCCCGCTTCTCGGAAGCGATGGGCGGCGTCGGCCCGCGGGCGACGCCGACGTTTGCCGACGGGCGGATTTACGCGCTCGGCGCCGAGGGGCGGCTCAACTGCCTCGACGCGGCGACGGGCGACGTCGTGTGGTCGCACGACATCAAGAAGGACGGCCAGAGCACGGCGCCGTACTGGGGGTTCAGCAGTTCGCCGCTCGTGGTGGACGGCAAGGTGATCGTCTTCGCGGGCGGCGGCGGCGCGATGGCGCATGGTTCGCAGACCAACCCCGAGAGCGACGAGGGCAAGTCGGCCACGGCGGCCCAGCAGGCGCCTGCCGACAAGACGCTGCTGGCCTACGACGCCGAGACGGGCGAGCTGCCCTGGAGCGCAACCTCGGGAAGCCACAGCTATTCGTCGCCGCAGCTGGCGACGTTTGATAACGTGGACCAGGTGCTGTTCATGAGCGACGCGGCGCTCGAGTCGGTCGACCCGGCGGATGGCAAGCTGCTGTGGAAGCTGCCGACTAACGCCCAGGTCGGCCAATCGACGCCTTCACTCCAGCCGCACGTGCTCGGCGAGTCGGAACTGCTGGCAAGCTTCAACGGCGACGCCGGCGTGGTGCGCGCCAGCGTCACGCGCGCCGACGACCGTTGGCAGGTTGAGCCCGCGCAGGCGCCATGGCCGAGCCGCGAGATCAAGCCGTTCTTCAACGATTTCGTTCGCGTGGGCGATGACCTGTTCGGGTTCGACGGTAAGATCTTCTGCTCGTTCGACGTCGCGACCGGCAAGCGCAATTGGAAAGCCGGCCGCTACGGCAGCGGGCAGGTGCTGCTCGTCGCCGATCAACCGGTGCTCGTCGTGATCACGGAAGCTGGCGAAGCGGTGCTTGTGGCAGCCAACCCGAAGAAGCACGAGGAACTTGGCCGGTTCCAGGCCGTCGAGGGAAAAACGTGGAACCACCCGACAATCGTCCGCGGGCGGCTTTACGTTCGCAATGCGGAGGAGATGGCCTGCTACGAACTTTAGGCGCGCCGATTGCATGGGCCAGCGTGCGACGCCGATTCATCTCCAATCGACCTGGGAGACCCCGCGGATGACCATTCCCCAGTTCATCGTGCTGTTGCTGATCGCGGGCATTTGCGGGAGCATCGCCCAGGCGATCGTGGGCGTCTCACGCGGCGGATGTCTCGTCTCGATTGCGCTGGGATTCATCGGCGCTTTGCTGGGGATGGCAATTGCCCGAAAAGCTGGCCTGCCTGAACTGTTCGTGGTCGAGATCGGCGGCGAGCCCTTTCCCATCATTTGGTCGATTATCGGCGCCGCGCTCTTTGCCGCCGCGTTGAGCCTCATCACCCGCGGCGGTCGGAATCTATAAGACGTTTCTGCTACTCCTGCGGCGGGCGCTCGAGCGACTGGACGGCCAGCATCACGACGAGCCCCACCAGCGAGACGAGCCAGAATACGCCCGCGGCAGTGGTGAGGTGGCGGATGACCGTGGCGGCGGCTTCGTCGCCCATCGCCTGCAAGAGGCCGGCGACCCATACGAAGACGGCTTGCACGAGCGGTAGCCCGAGCACGGCCAGAAGCAAGAGTCGCACGGCGGAGCGGATCGTCATGACCGGTAGAGTCCTCGCAAACGGTCCAATCTTCGCCGCGCGGCCGTCGCGGCGTCAAGTGAGATGGTCTGGCGACGCCGGGGATTTCGCGGGAAGTTTGACCGCAAGACGCACCCGGTCACAATGAAATCATGGTTGCGGTGCGTCCTTCACTGGCGTTACTTGTGCTCGCGTGCGCCGCGCTGTTCGCTGCGCAGGCGCCGGGCCAAACGGTGCGCCTCAAGGACGGACGGCTGCTGACAGGCAAAGTTGGGCGGACGACTGGGATCGCCGAGAACCCCGATCAACCCTCGCTCCAGTCGGGCGAGGTGGCCACGCGTCCCATTGTGTTCGTCGACGACGACCTGCGCCGCGTCTTTGTGCCCAAAACGCAGATCGCCGAGATCGTCGATATGGCGCCGGAGACGCCGGTGATCATTCGGCCGTGGCAGAATCCCTCGCAAGGGGCCGCGAAGCTGGTGAGCGTGGGGCCGGCGCTCAGCGTCACGCCGTTCGACGAGTTTGGCCGAAGGATCTACGAGATGCAGTTCGAGCGGGGCCGGCTGGCGGTGATCCAGGGGATTACGGAACTGACGCCCCGCTATGCAAAACTAGAGGCCTTGCTAGGTCCGCAAAAGGCCATCTCTTGGGAATCGAGCATCTCGACCAGCTCGATTCCTCGCGAGACGCTCGCGAAAATCCTCGCCAGGGCCATCCCGCAAAACGACGGCATGGCCCGGCTCCAGGCCGTGCGGTTCTACGCCCAAGCCAAGCGATTTCACGAAGCGCGGGCGGAGTTGGAGCGGATCATCCAGGACTTCCCGGCGCTGGAGGATCTCAAAGCGGAGGCCGCCCTGCTGAAGCGGAATGCCGCCGAGTCCTTGCTCAAGGAGCTGCAACTGCGGCGCGAGGCGGGGCAACATCGGCTCGTGCAGACGCTACTGGAGAACTTTCCCGTCGAGGAGGCGCCCGGCGAAACGCTTGTCGCGGTGCGCGAGCTGTTGGCGAAGTACGAGGCGGAAAACGTTCGGATCACGACGATTGCTCAGCGGCTGCAGGAGACGATTGCCGCGATCGAGGATCCCGACCACCGCGGCCTGGCGGCGCCGATTGCCGAGGAAGTGGTGAAGGAGTTGAGCCACAATAACGTGGATCGCTTGGCGCCGTTCGTCCAATTGCTTGACGACGCGTCGCTCCGGGCCGACGAGAAAGCGGCGCTGGCGCTCACCGGTTGGCTGCTCGGCGCCGAGGAAGCGGACCGCAATCTTTCAATCGCGATCTCGCTGGTAAAAGTCCGCGACGCCGTACTGCGCTACCTTCGGGAGCCGTTGGCCGCCGAGCGGCAGAAGTTGCTCGATTCGATTTTGAGCGAGGAAGGCGCCTCGGTCGACCGGCTCGCCAAGCTCATCGCCCGCATGAAGCCGCCGTGGCACGATCCGAAGCAGGCGGCGGACGAGGATGGCTACCTCGAGCTGTCGGCGCCGGGGCAGACCGAGGACGGCGACTTCCCGTACCTCGTCCAGTTACCGGCGGAGTACGACCCGTACCGGCGGTACCCCACGCTCGTGGTGCTCAACGGCGACTACAACTCGACGGACCAGGAGCTCGACTTCTGGGCGGGCGAGCCGCCGGAGCCGAGCGCCGACGGCAAGACGGCGGCCCGTCGCGGGCACGCGATGCGGCACGGGTACATCACCATCGCCGTCGATTGGCAGAAGCCCCATCAGTACGAGTACGAGCACACGGGTCGGGAGCACATCGCCGTGTTGACTGCACTACGGGATGCGACGCGGCGGTTCAGCATCGATGCGGATCGCGTGTACCTCTCGGGGCACGGGATGGGCGGCGAGGCGGCGTGGGATCTGGCTCAGGCTCACCCCGACTTATGGGCTGGGGTCATCCCGTTCGTCGCGCTGGGGGAGAAGTACACGGTCCACTACTGGAAGAACGCCCGGTACGTGCCGTTGTGCTTTGTGGCGGGCGAGCTCGATGGGCGCAACCTTTCCGACAACGCACCGGTGTGGGACCGCTACCTGCGGACGCCGGGGTTCGATGCAACAATCGTCGAGTACCAGGGCCGCGGACATGAGCCGTTCCACGACGAGATTCTTAACCTGTTCGACTGGATGGGGCGTAAGCGGCGCGGCGCGGCGCCCAAGGAGTTCGAGTGTGAGACGTTGCGGCCGTGGGACAACTTCTTCTGGTGGCTGGAGTGCGAGGAGTTTCCCGAGGCGTTTATGATCCATCCCACCGAGTGGGCGGGCCGCCGAGCGCGGCCGGCGAAGGTGGAGGGCAAGCGGTTGGAGGACAACCGGCTGTGGGTGAAGAGTGCGTCCCAGCGCACGACGATCTGGCTCAATCCCGACATGGTGGATTTCAGCCAGCCGGTGCGCGTGACCTACAACGGCAGCAAGCTGGCCGGCCCGGAGGGCGGCGTGCGGGCCGACGCCGTGGTGCTGCTCGAGGACGTTCGCACCCGCGGCGACCGGCAGCGGCCGTTCTGGGCGAAGATCGAGGCGCCGTGATCGCGGTGGTGCGCGTGTCGGCGGGGCTGGCCCCCTCCCCAGCCTCCCCGCGAGGGGGAGGGGGTCGGAGGCTTTGGTTCACCGCACCGTGCCGGGTTCGGCGGCGGTCACTGCTGGCGGGACGGCGTCGGCTTGCACTTGGATGGTGCGCTTCGAGAGCGTGGCGCCAACGATCATCCAGCCGGCGTCGGTGGAGCGAACCGCCGTGCCCAGCGGGCTGAAGTAGCGGCGCACCATCTCGAAGGTCGGCAACTCGCGGCCGTCGATCTGCTGTTTGCGGAGCACGCCTTCGTCCTCGTCCTCGGGCGTGGTGAGC
Organism: Lacipirellulaceae bacterium; assembly: GCA_044867485.1. Classification (GTDB taxonomy): domain Bacteria; phylum Planctomycetota; class Planctomycetia; order Pirellulales; family Lacipirellulaceae; genus Lacipirellula. Next base: position 35,535 of record JBIOVA010000292.1, read on the forward strand.
AGCCGATTCAGCACGCGGCCCAGCAGCGTTTCACTCTCGGGCATCTTGCCCTGCCGCAGCAGTTCGTAGGTGGGTCGATAGGCTTCGTCGGTTCGCACGAAGCACCGCACGGCGACGGGCCCGCGCATGAGCTGTGCGAGAGCCGCTTCGACCTCCTGGTAATCGCCGGCTTCAGGGAGCGACTCGCCGGCGGGCTTCTCGGTGAGGAAGTTCTTGAGGAAGTCGACGTGCGAGCCAATGAACAGGTGGCCGTCGATCACGCACACCGCGGAGCTGCTGATGACGCCGTCTTTCTTGGCAACGGATTCCGACTCATCCGCGGGGGTGAGCGGCTCGAGAGGAATCTCCAGCTCGGGCACGTCGTCGGACGCCGGCAGGATTTCCCAGACCTTTTTCCCGGCGAAGTCGCTGGCGTGGGCGTTGGGATCGGAGTCCAAGATCTTTTCAATCGCCGTCCGAACCGCCGCCTCGTTCTTCAGCTCGATGGCAAACAGGAAGCGTTCGCTCTTGGTGGTGATGGGGACTTCGTAGTCGGTGACCAGCGTCACCCGGCTGCCGAGGTGGGCGACGACTTCGTCGCGAATCTTGACCTGGGGGCCGTAGGGATCGATCTCCAGGCCTTCGATCGCCGTGGCGAATGCGTCCTCGTAGCCGGCGATCGCGTCGAACAGCGTGCCGAAGTGCTCGAACGCATTCTGGATGTCGAGGTTGAACGTGCGGTAGCTGGCCAGCTTTCGGGGAATCCACGGCTGGACGGCCAGGTCGCCGCCGTTGGGGAAGTTGAGAATCCGCATCGCGAGGCGGTACTTATCGGGCTCGCCGGCGATCGGCGGGGCGTAGACGGCCGTGCGGTGAAGAATCTCGTAGGAGCCGTAGACGGTGAGATTGACGAACCCGCCGACGCCTTGGATGGCGTCGAACCCTTGGCTCTCGAAGATCGCAATGTAGTCCGTGCCGCGACGCAACGCTGAGTCCTCGCGGAGCAGCGAGCGGCTGGCGCGGGCGTAGCCGAACGGATCGATGAACCAGCGGACCTCGGGCTGGAGGTCGCCCGCCTCGGCCGCCACTTGCTTCATGATCTCCTGGTAGGGCTTCACGTCGGCCAGACGGTTGCCGGGCTGCCCGTTGAAGCGGCCGATCATTTCCTGAGCTTCCTCGAGATTGTCGGTCGCGCAGAGCATGTCCTGGTGGGTGAAGAACACGGCCTTGCGGGCGATGTCGCGCTCGCTTTGCGGCGGGATGTCGTAGACGGTGAGCTCGACGCCGCCGGCCGTGGCGGCGGATCGCTTGGCGCCGCGTTTGGCGAGGTCGGCGTCGATCTTGGCCAGCAGCGAGCGGACGGCGTCCGCGCGGCCGGCGACGTCGACGACGATGGCCATGGCGGCCCGCTGGTTCTCGCGTTCAACCAGCCCGAAGGCGATCTCGCCGGCGGCGACGCTCCGCAGATCGTCGGCCTGGAGGCCGAGCTTCTGCCGGGCGCCGTCGAGCTTGCGCTCGATCTGGGCGCGCATGTCCTGGATGAACGGCTGCATCGCCTCATCCTTAGCGAGCTGGCCAAGCTGGCTCTGGTTCCAGTGTTCCAGGAGGGTCTCCAGGTCGCCGATGGCCGCGTAACCGCGGGTGTCGGCGGACATGAGCTGCTCGCTGGGGACGGCGGCCACGGCCAGCCCAGGGGCGCAGGCGGCCAGCAGGGCGGTCAGGAAGCCACGGAGGGAGTATCGGATCGCCAAGGTCTCGTTCCTGGTGGGGAGGGGCCGCCTAGAGTTGGCCCAGGACAGGGTGGGAGCGCGTGAGAAACTCTAAACGTTTATCGGTGCGTCAACAACGGATTTGTTTGCCGTGCTAGCGGGCTTTGCAGAGCTTGCCCAGGGCGGTTTATGGGATCGGGCGGCAGAACTGGAGCATTCGGCATGCCAGGAAAGGCTGTGGCGGCGGGGGCCAAGAGGCAAGGGGCTTAGGGGGGTGCTTGATGTGGGAAGCTGGATGCTCGGCGGCCTCGTCGACAGTGCATTTTGTCCGTACGTGAAAAACACGTTTGCGCGGACAGAATTCGCCGATTGTGTCCGGCGGAAGACGGGGCCGCGTGGGAAATCGCCGGAGTTTGAGAGCTGCGGAGCGGACAAAAGTCGCGCGAATTCTGTCCGCTGATGGTCGTCGTCAAACGGACAGAATTCTTCGGGGCCGCGTCGTTCCGAGACGCGTCGTTCGACTAGAGCGAGGATGTCGGCAGTCACGGCGGTTTCTTCCTTTGAGGCGAAGGGGGGACCAGAGGACCAAGGGGACAATGGTTTTCTTGTCCCCCCTTCCCACTTTTTGGAGGGTCGGCGTGGTTCGTCTGGCAGTTTCTGCGCGCAGGCGTGAGCGCGGACGGACGTCTGGCCGGGATAGGGGCCTCTGCGATCGCGCCGCAATCTGGCCGTCCCTGCCCTGACCGTTTTCACCCTAGAGGATGGCGCGGCCAATTCCTAGCGTGCGCGAATTTTGACACAGGGGGCGAAACATTCTCTCGCAAAGGCGCAGAGGCGCAAAGGACTGAAAGAGGTGAGGGGACGTCTTCCGCGATTTGCCGCGGCGTCGAAACGACGCCGGCTCAGTTCGGCCGCGACGTTTTATGGAGTCACGCCGAAATCGCCTGCGAGGCTGCGCCAGACGGAGTGGATGTGGTTGGCGGGGTTGCCCTGGGGATCGGACTGGATGTTGACGAGCTCCAGGACGAACGTGAGGCCCTGGACGCGGTAGTAGTGGCCGACGCCGGGCTCTTGGGCGCCCCACCAGGCGAAGTGGACGTTGTCCCAGCCAGCAGCATCGATGTTCTTGAGACGCGCGGCAGCGAGCTCCGGCGCGAGGTTGCTGCAGTAGGCTTCGAGCAGCGAGCGCAGGGTTCTGCGTTGTTCGTCGGTCATGTTGGCGGCGGCGAGGCCGACGGGCGGATCGTGCGGCGGCTGCGGCTGGCCCGCGGCGCGGTAGTCGTCGGGCGCCTTGTCGGCGATCACCGCGCGCGGGCGCTGGGCGTCGTCGAGCGATGCGAGCAGGTCGAAGGCGAGTTGCTCTTCTTCGGCGAGCGTGCGCACGCCGACTTCGGGGCCGCCGGGGACGAAGACTTTCACGGTCGCGGGGTTGGCGCCCCAGAAGCTGGGCGTGTCGCTGACGACCGCGCCGTCGCGGATGACGAAGTTGAGCGAGAAGTGATGGCCTTCGAGGCTCCAGCCCCACTCCCCCACTGAAGCGGGCTCGCCGAAGATTGTGAGGAAGTAGCGTAACGGGTCGCGGAGTTGGCCGTTGGCGAGATTCTTCTCGCCTTCGCGAAGGTTGTTTTCGAGCGTGAGGATGCGGGCCGCGGTTTCGTAGCCAGTTTCACTGAGCGCGGATCGCAAGAGTGCGTGACAGAGCTCTTGCTGCTCGGGGCTCATGTCGCGGAGCTGGAGACCCTTGCGCTCGGGCTTGGGGATGTTGTGCCAGTCGAGGCGTCGCGGGTCGTCGAAGTCCATGACGACGAGAGTGCGGTCGGCGTCGTCGAGCGACGCGAGGAATTCGTTTGCCGCGTCGGCCATTGCGACGCCAGTGGTCTGGGGGGCGGACTCCTTGGCGATGGAGGGCGCGGCGAAGGAGAGCAGGCCGATGGTCGCGAGGGCCGTGGCAAGTTTCATGGGAATCGTCACCGGAGGAGGATCGCGGGGAGGAGGATGGAGTTATTAACCGCCGTGCGACGGACGGGTTTCGGATTATGGGCGCGGGCGCTCGCCGGCTGGAAGGGGCGCGGCGGGAGGAGGCGCCCCGGCTCGCCGCACGAAGAGAGGCAGCGTTAGCGGAGGATTTCGCGGCGGCGGCTGAGGTAGTCCCACACGACGTAGCGGTCGAGGTCGCGGCCGGCGGTGAAGAAGACGCGGCCCTTGGTGGACTCCGCCAGCCGGTAGGCGAAGCGGACATCTTCTTCGCTCTGCGACCAGCTTGGCAGCAGGAACATGTTGATCGTGATGCCCTCGCGGTGGCAGAGTTGGCCCTCGCGCATCGTGGCGCTTTCGGTGCGCGGGTCGGGCGGGTAGAGCAGGTAGAGCATTTCGCCTTCGAAGTGGGCCGTGGGGAGGCCGTCGGTGATCAGCACGATCTGCTTGTTGGGCGTGTCCTGTTGGGCGAGCAGCCGGCGGGCAGTCGCCAGGCCGTGCTGCAGGTTGGTGAAGTGCGGTGGAATGCGGTGCTCGCTCACGTCGTCGCGGCTCATGTCGGCGCGGAGGCGGACGATGGGGTCGTAGAGCGTGACCGGCTTCGGCATGAGCTCGATCAGCCGGCCGCGCTGGACGGGCTTGGCGAAGCTGTAGACTTCGACGAACTCGAGGAAGTCGCCCGGATACTCGCGGCGGATGAGGCCTTCGAGGGTGAGGGCCATGCGCTTGACGTTGACGTACTGACCGTCGTAGCGCATCGAGCCGCTCATGTCCATGAGCACGCAGGTGGCGCATTTGGGGTTGTTACGCGTGCGGTGGATTTCGAGGTCGTCCTGGCTGAGACGGATTGGCAGCGCGGCCGGGGGCGGGGACGCCCCGGCTCGCTGGGGGCCGTTGCGGACCAGGGCGTTGATGAACGATTGTGCGACGTCGAGATTGGCGATCGAGTCGCCGAACTCGTAGGGCTTGGTGGCTTGCAGCTCGACTGCGCCTTCGCCAACGATGCGCTGCTCGGCGTGGCGGCCGGTGCGAGACGGTTGCAGCTCGCTGAAGAGCCGCTCCAGCAGCTTTCCTTGAAAGACGCGGTAGGCCTTGGGCGTGAGCTCGAATCGGCCGTTGCGTTGTTCGAGTCCCTGACGCTCGGCGGCCTCGCGGAGGTAGTCCTGAATTTGCTGCTGCAGGGCGCCGAGTTGCTCGACGTCGCCGGGCTCGGCGAATTCGGCGAGGGCCTCCATGTCGATCACGCCGATCTGGGCGGTCTCGCGGGCTTCTTCGAGTTGGCGGATCAGCTCGTCGATGCGCTCCAACTCTTCCTTCACTTCGGTCGCCTGCGGGACGGTGAGCGGCTCGCGGCCGGTGAACTCGTACTTGGCGGCGAGCTGCTCGATCTGGTATTTGTCGCCGAGCGACTCGATGAGCGGCAGCAAATTGCGGGCGAAGGGCGAGTTGTCGTCGCCGGCGGCGTACCACAGGCGTTCGAGGTCGCGGATTTGCTCGCGCGAAACCGCCTGGCGGAAACGCTCGGCCAACGGTTTCGGCGGGCGAACTTCCTGGGCGCGATCAGCGAACGCGCGGGCGGCTTTCTTGCGAACCTTGTCGGTCTCGAAGCGTTCGAGAATCTTGCGTTTTCGCTCGCGGAGGATGGCCAGCAGGGCGTCGATGCTCGGGCCAAGGCCGGCGATCTGGCTAGGGTCGATCCGCACGGCGCGGGCGAGCTCCTCGGGGGTGAGCTCGCGATGCTGGCCGTACATGAGCATGTGCTCGAACGCGCCCGAGACCAGATCCGGCGCCGGCTGCGTCGGGCTGGGGAACCGCTTGGGGTCGTATTGCTGGTAGGCGTGAATGACGCCGCCCAGGGTGTGGCGGGTAGGCATGTGGGGCGAACGGCTGAAGGCAGGAAACTCGAGGCTGGGGTGCGCGCTAAGCCGCAAGCGAATGGTCGCGACTGCGGTAATCATAGCAGTTGCATCTTCGCAGCCCAGCATACAGGGGCTACGCGAAGCGGCCGAGGATTTCCCGCGCGTGCCACTTAAGCATCGTGGCATGGCCGGCGCGGGGGTCAAAGAACATCTCGGCGCCGGCGAGCTGGCGGTGGAAATAGGCGCCAGCGGCGGGCGGGGCGATTGGGTCGCAGCCGCCTTGCCAGATCGAGATCGGCGCCGGAGGGAGCTCGGCAAGGCGGAAGCCCCAGTTGCCGGCCAGCAGGCGGATCGCGTTCATCACCTGGCCGGCACCTTGGCGCGTGGCCGCCAGCAAGTTGGCGTGGAAGCCCGCCCGCATCGTCGGATCGCCCAAGAGCAACTTGCGGTCGGACGCCGCCGCCTGGCCGGCGACGCGCTGCATCACCTTATCGGGGTGTTTGTGCAGGCGGCGAATGATCGTCCTGAGCAGGGCGTGGCCAATGCGCGGGCGGCGGAGCAAGAATTCGATGAAGGCATCCTGATTGCCGCGACCGGAGCCTGGCTCGGCCATGGGCGTATGGCCGGAGCAGAGGGCGACGTGCGTCAGGCGGTGCGGAATGCACTTCACGCAGGCCAGGGCGTAGGGCGCGCCGCCGGAGACGCCGATCACGCCGAACGCCGAGCCATCGTACCCAAGTGCGTCGACGACGGCCTGTGCATCGCCGGGCCAGTCGAGCACGCGGCTTCGAGAGTCGGCCGTCGACAGCCCGATGCCGGGGCGGTCGATTGCGATCAAGCGCACGCGGGCTTCGACGGCTTCGTCGGCGATGAGCGCCGCTTCCAGGCGCGAGCCGGGCAGGCCGTGAAAGTAGAGAACCAGTGGGCCGGTCGCGTCGCCGTAGTCGGCGTAGCCGAGCGTGCGGCCGCTCGGCAACCTGACGCGGCCGGAGAGCGTGCGGATGCTGGCGGGGTGCGGCGGTTGCAGGGCCCGTGCCAGCGGCGCTGGCGCCAACGCGAGCGCGGCGGCGAGCGCTGTCCGGCGGGTGATGCGGGGTGCTTCGAGGGGGTCGATCATAGTGGTGCGCAACAATTCTATGTCATCGGCGGCTTGCGGGCGGGCGGTGCAGGTTTGGCGCCAAGCCCTGCGAGGCGCGGACTGGTCGCTAAAGCGACCAGTCCGAAGGAGTGCGCGACGCGTGGACTTGCTTCGCCCCTTCCCCGGCCCTCCCCGCGGAGGGGGAAGGGGTCGGAGGGGTGGTTACAGCAGCGGACCGAGCAGGCGGGCGAAGTTTTCGGCGGCCTGGCGGCCTTTGGGGCGGCGCTGGTACGCGTCTAGGTCCAACAGCAGCGAGCGGTCGATGTAGTGCTGCTGCAGCTTGCGAAGCTCGGCGGTGAAGGCGGCGTCGTAGATTCCCAGCAGAATCTCGAAATTGAGCCGGAAGCTGCGGGGGTCGAGGTTGACCGAGCCGAAGAGCGAGAATCGGCCGTCGACGGTGACGCTTTTGGTGTGCAGCAAGCCGTCGCCGAACGCGGCAATCCGCACGCCCGCTTCGAGCAACTCGCCCTGGAAGGCGCCCGTGGCGTAGCGGACAAGGGCCGAGTCGATTCGCGCGGGAACGACGAGGATCACTTTGACGCCCCGCCGCGCCGCGGCGACGAGCGCCATGCTGAACGCCTCGCTGGGAACGAAGTAAGGCGTGGTGAGCACGAGCTCGTCGCGGGCCTCGTAGACGCTCGTAAGCAGCACGTGCTCGATGGCGTGCCGCGCCAACCCCGGTCCGGTGGGCATCACTTGGATGGTGCAGTCGCCGCGGGGCGGTTGCGGCTGGGCGTCGCCGGCGGCTTGCAAGTCGACGAGCTTGTCGTGCCCCTCGACGTACCAGTCGGACAAGAAGCTGATGGCGAGGGCTTCGACCGCCGGGCCCTCGAAGCGGACCATCGCGTCGATCCATTGGCCGACGCCGGCGTCTTGTTTGAACAGCCGCGGGTCGGCCATGTTAAGGCTGCCGGTGTAGCCGACGCGGCCGTCGATGACGATCACCTTGCGATGTTGCCGGAGGTCGAACCGCACGAGCGACAGCCGCCACAAGCCGCCGGGCAGCGCTTCGCGGAGCTGAACGCCGGCCTCGCGGAGCTTCGCCGCCATGTCGCTGCGAAGGAAGCTGCGGCTGCCCATGGCGTCGACCAACACGCGGCAGGTGACGCCGCGCTGCTGGGCGCGGATGAGCGCCTCGACAATCTTGTCGGCGATGCCGCCGGCTTCCCAGATGTAGAACTCGAAGTGGCAGGTGCTCTTGGCCGCGTCGACGTCGAAGATCATCCGCTCGAACACGTCGAACCATTGATCGATCAGCTGCACGGCGTTGCCGCCGACGGCGGGAACGCCGATCGTCCGCTCGCCGAGTTGGGCCACCTGCTCGAGGTCGGAATCGCCGCGCGACCAGTCGACCAACCGCCGGTCGGGGAGCTCCTTGAGCCATTTACGAATCGGCGGGTAGAGCTCGACGAACCGGCGCTCACGGCGGCGCCCCAGCCACAGCTCGCCGAACAGCAGGTAAAGCGACGGCCCGATGATCGGCAGCGTGAACACGACCATGATCCAGGCGAGCGTCTCGCCGGGGGCGCGCTGCTGCATGACGACGCGAAAGGCAATGCCGACCTGCACGGCGAAGTGGATCGCCACGCCGACCCAACCCCAGAAGGCCCAGGATGTCAGCGGGTCGATGATGGCGAGCGGCATGCGGGAGATAAAAGGCTTAAGGTTGTCACGTCGAGGTCCGCCGAGACGTCCGGCCGCAATCCAAAATGACTGGCCGGAC
>JBIOVA010000293.1:0-6867 GCA_044867485.1 Lacipirellulaceae bacterium
CTTCTTTCGTCTTCGTCTCCCACACCGGCTTGCAGACCGTGTAGGTGCGGGTCTTGGTTTCCCAGACCGGCTTGCAGACCGTGTAGCAGCGGGTCTTGGTTTCCCAGACCGGCTTGCAGACCGTGTAGCAGACCTCTTTCGTGCGGGTCTCGGGGACCATCCGCGTGCAGCAGACTTCTTTGTCGAAGCACACGCGGTCGTAAACCGTGCGATGGCACGTCACCTCTTGCTGTTCGTAGACTTTACAACGAACAGTTTTCATGACGGTGTGGCAGCAGCACTCGTGGCTGACAGGCACCACGCCGCCGTAGCGAGCCGCCCCGCAGTACCCCGCCCCTGCCGGCGACGCCAGCAGAGCCAAGGCGACTACCGCGAAAGCAGCGGCGCCCAACTTCGCTCTCATTGTCCTTGCCTCCTTACGCTTGAGTCGTTCGAGTGTGTCGAGACTCGGTGTAGAAATAGACGGACTGGTCAAAACGGGTCATCCCCCCGTCCCTAATTGATTCGGAACGTACATCCTCGCCGCCTTAGCCAGATCGCGCGACTTTCTCGCATCCCGCAGAACCCACAGCGTGCGCAGACGGTACGACCCGACTAGAGAAATCTGCCCAACCGATCTGATTTGCTGAAGAATTCGCCGCGGGGACCAATTGCAGGGGGCGTGACGGATGTGCCGCCCACGCGCGGAGAGGCAAGCTAGCGTGGAGTTTTCGTGGGGGCGCCTTCTCGGTTTTGCGCTGGGGCGACCGGTTGGGTCGTCGCTCCCGGGGCGCTTGTTCGAGACGGCGGCGGCGCGGCGCAACCCCTTGCCGCGCCGGGCGCTAGCGATGCCGCGCCGGGCGTGGGATTTGCTTGCTGGCAGGGGGGCGTTGATTTAGAGTGGCGGGTGGTTTCGCCAGGTTGTGGCGCCTTCCAGGAACGCACGCATGAGCACTCCCAAGCCGTCGAATGCGCGACCCGACGGCTCCGGCGTGCCTCCGGCGGTCGTCAGCCGGTTGAGTCGCTACCTGCGGGAGCTGCAGCACATTCTGGCGGACGGGATCCAGACGATCAGCAGCAGCCAGTTGGGCGTACGGCTGGGGTTTACCGACGCCCAGGTACGGAAGGATTTGGCGTACTTCGGGCAGTTTGGCCACCCAGGCGTCGGGTATCGGTGCGACGAACTGATCGCGGCAATCCGCAAGATTCTGGGGACAGATCGCAAATGGTCGGTGGCGCTCATGGGCGTCGGCAACCTGGGCCGTGCACTCTTGGGCTACCGGGGGTTCGATTCGCAGGGGTTCCGGATTGCCGCGGCGTTCGACGCCGACCCCCAGAAGGTGGGGACAAAGGTCGAGGGGGTCGAGATTTACGGCGTGCACCGGCTGTCGGAGCTCGTGGCCAGTCTGCGGATCGAGCTGGGCATGGTCGCGGCGCCGGCCACCCAAGCCCAGGCCGCGGCCGACCAGTTGGTGGCGGCAGGGGTGAGCGGCATTCTCAACTTCGCCCCGGTGACGCTCGCCGTGCCCGACGGCGTGAGTATGGTGAGCGTCGATTTGGCCCGCGAGCTGGAGCAGGTGACCTACGCGGTTGCGAACCGCCTACGGTCGGATACGCCATGAAGCGGCGGCTCGATGTCTTGGTTAGCCGCGACGCGGAGGTCTTCCGCAGCGGAGCGCGTCTGCGGCGCGAATCCGCCCCCCGAGCGCGCTCCGCTCCGGCGGACCTTCGCGTCGCGGCTAACGGGCGATGGCACGCGGGTGTTGGCGGCGGGCTGTTCGCCGAACCGGGGCTCTCGTAGAGTACTCCTAAGTTTGGTCCAATGAATGCCGCGTATGGCACGCCATTCGCTGTTACCCCGTAGTGTAATGGTAACACTAGGGATTTTGATTCCCTCATTCTAGGTTCGAATCCTAGCGGGGTAGTTTGCCGTGGAGAGGGCCGGTGAGACGATCGTCGAAACCGCTGAGGCGCTGTTCGCCGCTGAAGTCGTGCGCGAGGCGGCGCTGCTCGTGCGGCGCGTTCAGCGTGAGATGGTCGGCGGGCCAATCGCCAAAGATGACTTGTCGCCCGTGACGGTTGCCGACTTCGCGGCCCAGGCTCTGGTGGCCGAACGGCTTTCCGAGCGGTTTCCGGACGCCGTGCTGATCGGCGAGGAAGATGCGGCGACGCTGCGCTCCGACGCCGGGCGGGACGCGCTGGAACAGGTCGCGCGATTCGTCGGCGACGTGATCCCCGGAGCGACGCCGGAGGTGATCTGCGATTGGATCGACCGTGGCGCCGGAGCGACGCCGGCGACCTTCTGGACGCTTGACCCCGTGGACGGCACCAAGGGGTTCCTGCGGCACGACCAGTACGCCGTGGCGCTCGCGCTGATCGTGGAGGGCCAGGTGACGGTTGGCGCCCTTGGCTGTCCGGAACTTGTGCACGGATCGCAGCCGTTGCCGGGAGGCGACGGATCGTTAGTGTTGACCGCGCGCGGCGAGGGGGCATGGACGCAGCCGCTCGCCAAGGCGTCGGCCGCGTGGCGGCAATTGCGAGTGTCGGAAATCTACGACCCCTCGGGGGCGCGGTTGCTGCGATCCGTCGAGAAGTCGCATACCGACACGGACGGCATCGCCGACTTGGCCACAGAATTGGGCATCATGGCCGAGCCGGTGCCGATGGATAGTCAGGCCAAGTACGCGGTGCTCGCGGCCGGCGGCGGCGAAATCCTGCTGCGGCTGCTGTCGCCGAGCCGGCCAGACTACCGCGAGAAAATTTGGGATCAGGCGGCCGGGTCGATCGTGATCGAGGAGGCGGGCGGACGCATTACCGACTTGGACGGAAAAGACCTCGACTTCTCGCAGGGGCGAACCCTGGCGGCAAATCGCGGGGTGTTGGCCACTAATGGGCGGCTGCACGACAAGGTGCTGAACGGGTTGCGAGCGATCAAGGTGGCGCGGCTTCCCGAAGGCGAGCGGTGGGGATGACCATTCGTGGGCCTCATTCGTGTGCCAGTGGCACACAACTCCGCCAGTGGCACACGTTCTCTCGCCGGCTTCCGCCGGTGGCTGCCGGTCAATGCAAGTCGTTGATGTGCCTTGTGTTGTCGCCCGTTGACGCTTCTCCACGAGCCCGATAGATTACAGGGCTCCACTTGGCTCGCTCGGCCCGAGTTGATCGTGGTCCATTTACCCTAACGGCCGACTGAACGCCGGACGCCCAGCGAGTGCTTCGTGCTCTCGCACGGTGGGACGAGTCTTTCGCAAGACACTGCCGGCGTGCCCTATTTTGACGGAGTGTTCTGTGTCAACGACCCTCGTGAAGCAATTGGTGGAGTCCGGCGTCCACTTCGGGCATCGCTCGAGCCGCTGGAATCCCAAAATGCGGCCGTACATTTACGCCCGCCGCAATCTGATCCACATCATCGACGTTCGCGAGACGATCCGCGGCCTGCTGCGGGCCAAGAAGTACCTCAGCGACGTCGCCTCGCACGGCAGTCTCATCCTGTTCGTGGGGACCAAGCGGCAAGCCCGCGAGACGATCCAGAAAGCGGCCGAGCGGGCCGGCATGCCGTACGTGGCCGATCGCTGGCTGGGCGGCACGCTGACGAACTTCCGCACGATTCGCGACCGCCTGGCGCGGCTCGAAGAACTCGAGAAGATCATCGCCGGCGAAGAGATTCACACCTACTCGAAGAAGATGCAGTCGACGCTCAACCGCGAGCACCGCAAGATTTACCACAACCTGCACGGCATCCGCACGATGAGCCGGCTGCCGGAGTGCCTGGTGGTGGTCGACCCAAAGAAGGAAAAGAACGCCGTGAAGGAGGCCCGCAAGCTGGGCATCGCCACGGTGGCGCTGATCGACACGGACTGCGACCCGGACCAGATCGACCTGCCGATCCCGGGGAACGACGACAGCATGCGATCGATCGAGCTGGTGATCCACATGCTGGCCGACGCAATCGGCGCGGCCAAGATCCAGGCGACGATGGACCAGCAACAAGCGAGCGAAGGCGCCGACGCGAAGGCGTAGTCGCCAACTGCTTCGCATTTCCAGACGATCCTGGTCTCACGCAAAGGCGCAAAGGCGCAAAAGACAATACCAATCAATTGTCTTGCCTTCTCTTCTTTGCGACTTTGCGCCTTTGCGTGAGGCATTCCGAAATTCGAGGGAGAGAAATATGCCCGAGATTACCGCCGCGATGGTCAAGTCATTACGCGAGAAGACGGACTTGCCGTTCATGGACTGCAAACGAGCCCTCGAAGCCGCTGGCGGCAACGAAGAGGCGGCGATTACCGCTCTTCGCGAAGCTGGCAAGAAGCTCATGGACACTCGGCAAAACCGCGCGACTGAGGAAGGCCGGATTAGCGTGTACACGAGCATCAGCGGCAAAGTCGGCACAATGATCGAGCTGCAGTGCGAGTCGGCGCCGGTGGCGCAGAACACGGAGTTCGTGCAACTGGCCAACGACCTAGCGAAGCAGCTTGCCGCCGGCCCCGGCGCCCAGACGCCGGACGAGCTTTGGTCTCAGCCTTCGCCCAGCAAAAAGGGGATGACGCTGCGAGATCAAAAAGATGAGCTGGAGAACAAGATTCGCGAGGTGTTCCGCCTGGCCCGGATCCTGCGCATCGACGCTCCGGCGGGCGGCTTCGTCCACATGGCGAAGATCGGTGCGCTGGTTGAAGTCGAGGGCGGAAGTGACGAGCTCGCCAAGGAAGTCGCCCTGCACATCGCAGCCAAGGATCCCAAGGCCACGTCCAAGGACTCGCTCGATCCCGCGTTGGTGTCCAAGGAAAAGGAAATCCAAAAGGAACGCGCTCGAAAGGAAGGCAAGCCGGAGAACATCATCGAAAAGATGATCGAAGGTCGAATGGGCAATTTCTACGCGGAGCACGTGCTGGAGGAGCAGCCCTACGTCCGGGACGAGACGCAAACTGTGGGCGCCTTGACCAAGAAGGGCGGGATGAAGGTGAAGCGGTTCACCCGTTGGACGCTGGGCGAGACGGCCGCGGCGAGCTGAGGTCGGCGCCGAGGCCGTGACAAGCGTCCTACCAGCCCCGAGCAAGCTTGCTCGGGGCTTTTTCTTGCGCGTTAGGATCGGCGGAATTGGTCTCACGCCAAGGCGCAAAGCTCGCAAAGGAGGAAAAAACCTCGTTCCTCCGTCCTTTGCGCCTTTGCGCCTTTGCGTGAGAATATGTTTGTCGCGAAGGGAGCCACTGCGCCATGCCAACTGCCACTATGCCCAAGCCTGAAACCCAAACGAAAACCGGTCCCTACAGCCGAGTCGTGCTCAAGCTGTCGGGCGAGAGCTTCGCGCCGGCGGGGGAGCGCGGCATCAGCATGACGGAGGTCGTGCACATCTCCGCGCAGACTTATCGGGCCAAGCAGCAGGGGGTGGAGATCGCCATCGTCATCGGCGGCGGGAACATCTTGCGCGGCGCCCAGTTCACGGCGGGCAACTCCAGCGTCAACGAAGCGACGGCCCACTACATGGGCATGTTGGCCACCGTGATCAACGGCTTGGCGCTGCAGGACGCGCTGGAGTCGCTGGGGTGCGAGACGCGGCTGATGAGCACGCTGAAGATGGACGGCGTGGCCGAGCCGTTCATCCGTCGGCGGGCCAAGCGGCACCTCGAAAAAGGCCGAATCGTAATTCTTGCCGGCGGCACGGGAGCCCCGTTTGTCACCACCGATACCGCCGCCGCGCAGAAGGCATTGGAACTCGAAGCCGACATTCTCATGAAGGCCACGCGCGTCGACGGCGTTTACAGCGACGATCCGGAAAAGAACCCCCACGCGGTGTTCTACCGGGAGCTCACGTTCGAGCAGGTCCGCAACCAGAACCTGCGGGTGATGGACCCGACGGCCATCGCCCATTGCATGGAACACAACCTGCCGATTCTGGTGTTCAACTACCGCACCGACGGCAATATCGAACGGGCCGTCCGCGGCGAACCCATCGGCACGCGCGTGACGAGTGGAAAAGAGAGCTGAATGGACAGGATAACAGGATCTGCAGGATTGACAGGATAAGAATTGAATCAGGCATCGTACCGCACTCTTCAACATCTACTCTTCCGAATTCATCCTGTCGATCCTGCTCATCCTGTTATCCTGTCAATTCAATTTAAGAATCTAAGTTGACTGGAACTCGTCCATGACATCTGAAGAGATTCTGTTCGACGCGGAAGAGCGGATGGAGAAGGCGATCGCCAAGCTCAAGAGCGATCTCACCGGTATCCGCACGGGGCGGGCGAATCCGGGCTTGCTCGATTCGCTGCGCGTTGAGGCGTACGGGTCGCCGACGCCGATCAAGACGATCGCCTCGGTGAGCGCGCCCGAGCCGCAGCAGCTCGTGATCCGGCCGTTCGATCCGTCGATCATCAAGGACATCGAGCGGGGGATCATCAACAGCGACCTGGGCCTGGCGCCCAACAGCGACGGCAAGGTGATCCGGCTGAACATTCCGCCGCTGTCGGGCGACGTGCGGAAGAAGATGGTCGCCCGCACGAAGGAGCTGGCCGAGGAGTCGAAGGTGGCGATTCGCAACGTGCGCCGCGACGCCAACAAACACGCCGACACGGCCGAGAAAGACGGCGAGATGAGCCAAGACGACTGCAAGGGCGTGAAGGACGAGGTGCAGGAGCTGACCAAGAGGTTTGAGACGCGGGCGAATGACCTGGCTGCGGCGAAGGAAGCGGAGGTGATGGGGGGGTAATCGAACGGCGATCTTGCGCTGCTAGCAGCGCCGTTCGATCTTGTCTTGTTGGCCGGCGGCGATCGTGCCTATACTCCGCGGCGGAACTACCCGACGTTCTTGCCGGCTGCCCATGAAGGGGGCGGCGCGGCGACCCAAATTTCATTCGAGCGAAGGCGATCGACAACGGGCGCCACTGCCGG
>JBIOVA010000294.1:0-15922 GCA_044867485.1 Lacipirellulaceae bacterium
GTCCTTCGCTCTTCTGGCTAATAGCTGACAGCTAAGAACTAACAGCTTCCGGGCGGTTTGTTTTCTGTGGCACTTTCCCTGGTCTCGCGACCGGTGGACGTTATCCACCGCCCTGCCCTGCGGCGCCCGGACTTTCCTCTCGTTCGAAGCTTGCGCCGCGAACCAGCGATCGCCCAGTCCTCTCCGCACGCTGCACCTCAATCTTACGTTGGGCGGGGTGGAATTGACAGGATAACAAGATTGGCAGGATGAACAGGATGAAGGCAAAAGTAGAGCCAATGAGGCGACTCGCTCATCGCCCTCCGAAGTTCATATCCTGTCGATCCTGAGAATCCTGTTATCCTGTCAATTCAACTTCCCTTGCCACGTGTCGCGGCGGGTGAATTCCGCGTCGATCGCGCGTTTGACCGCCGGTTTGTCGAGGCACCAGCTCGGGCCAATGAAGTAGTCGGGCGGAGCGTCGCCGCTGGTGCGCTCGATGACCATGGTCGGCGGCAACAGTTCGATGAAGTCGACGACCGTGCGAACGTAGTCGTCTCGCTCCATGAGTCGGACTTCCCCCGCCGCGACCTGGTCGGCCAGCCGCGTGTTCTTGACGCAATACAGGTTGTGAATCTTGACGGCGTCGACGCCGACGCGAGCCAACTCGCGGGCCGTGGCGAGCATGTCGTCGTGCGACTCGCCGGGCAGGCCGAGGATGACGTGGGCGCAAATCTCGAAGCCCCGGCCGCGGCTCCGCGCGATCGCGTCGAGGAACGACGCATGGTCATGCCCGCGGTTCATCCACGCGAGCGAGCGGTCGTGCATCGTCTGCATGCCGTACTCGACGGACAAATACGTGCGGCTGGCGAACTCGGCGAGCAAGTCGAGCACGTCGTCGGGTACGCAGTCGCTTCGGGTGCCGACGGCCAGCCCCACGACCTGGGGGTGCGACAAGGCCTCCTCGTACAACGGCCGCAACCGGTCGACTGGGGCGTAGGTGTTGGTGGCGGGCTGGAAATAGGCGAGAAACTTGTCGCACTTCTCGTATCGCCGTTGCATCCGGGCGATGCTCTGGTCGATTTGCCCAAGTATCCCAGCCCTCGGCAATCGCCGGCTGGGGCTGAAGCTGCGGTTGTCGCAGAACGTGCAACCGCCCGTGGCGACCGAACCGTCCACATTGGGGCAGGTGAACCCCGCGTCAACACTGACTTTTTGGACCCGTGCACCGAAACGTTGGCGCAGGCTGTGGTTATAAGAGTAGAACCGCAGTCCGGCCTGCCGCCAGGCGGGCGCGTCGGCCGTCGTCGTAAGGGGTTTGGTTGACAGCACTTCGGCGGATGTTAGAGTAGTTCCTAGGCCAGCGGACGGCGTCCCAACGAGAGTCAAAGGAACGACTCGGCGGCAACTGCGGGCGCCCGAATATTTCATTCGATTGATTGTTTTCCTCATTTTCGGGGCAGCGCGCGAGAACCGCAAGAGTAACGCCTATGTACGGTGAGCTCATCCCGCTGGGGGGCGGCGACGCCATCCCCCTGCTCAAGAAGCAGCTGTTGATTGGCCGACGCGAAAGCTGCGACATTGTCCTGCGATTTGCCAATGTCTCGGCCCACCACTGCCAGTTGTTCGTCAACGGCGGCTACTGGTATGTCCGCGACATGCAGAGTCGCAACGGCGTGAAGGTCAACGGCATCCGGGTGCAGGAAAAACGGATCGACCCGGGCGACGCCTTCTACGTGGCCAAGCACAAGTACAAGCTTTCTTACTCGCCAGCCGACCTGGGCGCCGTGGGACCGCCGCCGGCCGACGATCTGCCCGCGGAGATCATGCAGGAGTCGCTCTTGGCGCGGGCCGGTTTGCAGGCCCCGCCCAAGGCGCCGCGGGAGCCGCGGGACCGGGATCGCCGCAGCGACAAGACGAGCACGCGCTACAACGTGCTGGACGACAGTGCGGGGCAGATCGATCTGCCGGATAAGCCGGTGTGAGTGGGGCTCTCGGCCATCGGCTGTCGGCTCTCGGCCAGAAGGGACTCGCGCGTTGTCACTTTCTGGCTGACAGCCGACAGCCGATAGCCACTTATGTCCAAAAAGAAGCGTCAAGTCCGCGCCGACTTTCGCAAGAATCGAGCGACTCCCGCGCGCGAGCGGATTCGCGCCGATGGGTTGGATCCCGAGGACGCGACGCTGGACGATGCGGCAACGCGGCAGAGCGTGCGCGGCAAAGGGGAGCTGACGCGCAAGCGAACGGTCGCCGGCGCCGAGATCGTGGAAGGCGATGCCGAGGGCGTCATGCGGCTAGCGATCGACCCGGCGGTGTGCCGCCTGGGCCGCGTGCTGCGCGTGCAGGGGCTGGTGAGCATCGTGCAGTTGGAGGATGGATCGCTGCGGCGGTGCGCCACGCGACGGCTGCTCAAGACGATGGCGACCGACCAACGGCACGTTGTGGCGGCCGGCGACCTGGCGTGGATTCGGCCCGAGGGGGCCGACGAGGGGATCATCGAGCGCATCGAGCCGCGCCGCGGCGTGCTCAGCCGCACCAGTCGCGGTCGGCAGCACGTGCTAGTGGCCAATGTGGACCAGATTCTGGCAATCGTCAGCGCCGCCGAGCCGCGGCTCAAGCCGCACCTCGTCGATCGGTACCTGGTGACCGCCGAGAAGGCCGGCGTCGAGCCGCTTATCTGCATCAACAAGATCGACCTCATCGACCCGGCGGAGCTGCAGCCGTTGGTGGGCGTCTACAGCCAACTCGGGTACCGCGTGTTGCTCACGTCGGCGGCCCGAGGGTGGAACATCGAGCCGCTGCGGAAGATGCTGATCGGCCGGCAGTCCGCGGTCGCAGGGCAAAGCGGCGTCGGCAAGTCGAGCCTGCTCAACGCCGTGCATCCGGGGCTCGACCTGCGCGTGCAGTCGGTGAGCGCCGAGAACGAGAAGGGTCGGCATACGACGACGACCGCCGAACTCATTCCGCTGGTCGGTGGCGGATACGTGGTCGACACGCCCGGCATCCGGCAATTTCAGCTTTGGGATGTGATTCCCGCCGAAGTTGCGGGGTATTTCCGCGAGCTGCGGCCGTACGTGAGCAAGTGCCGCTATCCCGATTGCACGCACGTGCACGAGGAGCCGTGCGCCGTGAAAGACGCGGTGGCCGACGGCTACGTCGACGTCCGGCGATATGAGAGCTATTTGCAGATGCTTGAAGACAACCCCGTCACTTAGCCCCCGGCCAGTGACCGGGGGTTAAATGGGCGTTACTTCGGCGTGAAGTCCGTGTTCGCTTCGAGTCCGGCGACGAAAGCCGCCAGCAAGTCCGCGGCTTTGTCGAGGTCGTCGAGCGAAATCATCTCGACCGCGCTGTGCATGTAGCGGTTGGGAATGCTGATGAGCCCCGCGGCGACGCCGGCGCGGGCCAATTGGATGGCGTTGGCGTCGGTGCCCGTACCGCGGCCGATGGCTTCCCATTGGTACACAATGTCGGCCGCATCGCCGGCGGCGCGGAGGCGGTCGACGACGACGGGGTTCATGTTCGGTCCGCGGGCGATCACGGGACCGCCACCGAGCTTGAGGTCGCCGTTCTGCGTCTTGTCCATCGTGGGGCAGTCGGTGGCGTGCGTGACGTCGATCGCGATGCCGACGGTGGGGTCGATGCCGAAGGCGCTCGTGTGGGCGCCGCGGAGGCCGATCTCCTCCTGCACGGTCGCTACAGCGTAGACCGCGACATTGAGCTTTTTCTTCGCCGCGCGGCGGGCCGCTTCGAAGGCGACCCACAGGCCCGACTTGTTGTCCATGCCTGGGGAATTCGCGAACCCGTTGCGCATCTCCTGGAAGCCCAGCTCGAGCGTCACCGGGTCGCCGACGCGAACCAGCTCGGCGGCTTCGGCGGTCGTCTTGGCGCCGACGTCGAGCCACATCTCTT
This sequence comes from Lacipirellulaceae bacterium, assembly GCA_044867485.1. Taxonomy (GTDB): domain Bacteria; phylum Planctomycetota; class Planctomycetia; order Pirellulales; family Lacipirellulaceae; genus Lacipirellula. The sequence goes on from JBIOVA010000294.1 coordinate 3,892, forward strand.
TGAGCTTGACCACCTGCTTGCGCTCTTCCTCGTCAAGCACGTGGATTGGCTTGCGGGCGATTACCGCGGGGATCGGGCCGGCGGCCGTGTGGACGGTCATTCGCTGGCCAATGAGCTGCTGGGGGTCCCAGCCGCCGATGGGGTTGGTGTAGAGAAAGCCCTGCTCGTTGATAAACGTGACGATCAGGCCGATCTGGTCGGCGTGCCCGGCGAACATCACGCGCAGCTTGGCGCCGGGATTGACGCACGCGATGACATTGCCGTGCAGGTCCGTGCGAATCTCGTCGGCGAACGCGCCGGCGTATTCGCGAACGATCCGCTGCACGGGCTCTTCGTAGCCCGAGGGGCTGGGCGTTTCGAGGATTTGTTGAAAAAACTTCTTGGCCGTCGATTCCATCACCACTCCTAAATCTTCGGAGAATTCGGCTTCACCACAGAGAACACAGAGTGCACGGAGGAATTCAGCAAAAGGATTTCCCTCTTCCCCCTAATCCTCTCTGTGTCCTCTGTGCTCTCTGTGGTTAGTTCTTGTGCATTACGGAAACATGTCGTTGGCCGGCGGCCACTCGCCGAGTTCGAGGACGTTGCCGTCGGGGTCGCGGAAGAAGACCTGGCGGTAGCCGTAGTCGGGGAGCACGCGCTCGACGTACTCGACGCCGTGCTCGCGAAGTTGCGCCACGGCGCGATCGTAATCGTCGACGTGAATTGCCACATGTCCCTGCCGCGTGTTGATCGGTCGCTCCAGCGGCGGCTCGAAGCGCTCGTCGTGGATCAAGTGAAGCATGACGCCCGCCTCGCGGCGATGGAGCCACGCCCCGCGGAACGAAAACGACGGCCGCGGCGTCTCTGTGAATCCCAGCACCTCGCAGTAGAACCGCGCGCCGCGCACTGGGTCAGCCGTCGGGAGCGCGACGTGGTTCATCAGTCCGGTGTCGATGGGGGCGGGCGTCACGGATCGTCTCGCGTGCATGCAGTCGGGCGCCAGCGTCCGGGACGCTGCGGTCGGCAACGATTCTAGCGGTTTTCTCGACTTCCGCGAACCGCGGGCGCCGATGAAATACGGCGGGAAATCCGCGCCTGGGGCGCAGCCCCGACCAAGCTTGGTCGGGGCTGGAGGGGGGGACTATCAATGGTTCGTCAGTCGAGCTTTTTCGCCGCGCTCTTCCTAATCGGTGCAGCGTGCAGCGGCTGCGCGTGTGGCGTCTCGTGCAGCACGTCCGACTGCGGTTCGGGCTGCAAGAGCCCCTACGCCTTCATGAAATACGACGCCTGCTGCGAGACCTGCGGGCCCGACTGCGGCGAGGGCTGCGGATGCGGCCAGCAAGTGAGCTGCGGCGACGAGTGCACGGGCGGCGCTGGGTGCGCCGGTGAGTGCAAGTGCGGGCGAAAGCTGCGGTGGTTCGGCTCGCTGCTGAGCTGCGCCGGCTGCGGCGAGTGGTACTTCAACGAGTGGTACAACGACCCGCCGAGCTGTGCCGAGCCGTGCGACTGCTGCGGCAATTGGATCGGTCCCGGGCACGAGTGCACGTGCTGCTCGCCGAAGCCGTACTGCTGTGGGAACGGCAAGCCGGGCTGCGGCTGCTACGGCCAGGCCGCCGAATACGAACCTGCCTCGAGTACGCCGCCGCTGGAAGTGGCGGAGCCTGCGATGGAACCCGCGGCGGAGTGAATACGGGCAGTGTGCCATGGCCGCTGCTCTGAGTGGCCATGCTCCGACATGACGCAACATGCCTACGCCGGGCCGTGGGCATGGCACACGGCTATTAGCCGACGCCAAAGAGTCGCTTCGCGTTGGCCATCGTGAGCGCGGCGAATTCTTCGACGCTTACGCCGCGGACCTTTGCGAGGCACTCGGCCGTGTGCCGCACGTGGGCCGGCTCGTTGCGGCGGATGCTGCGCACCGGCTCCGGCGAAAGATAGGGGGCGTCGGTTTCGATCAATAAGCGGTCGTCGGGGATCGTCGCTGCGCAGGCGCGCAAGGCGTCAGACTTCTTATAGGTGACCATTCCCGCAAAGCTGATGTGCAGGCCCAGCGCCAGGCACTCGGCGGCCATCGTCGCATCGCCGGTGAACGAGTGCATGACGCCCCGCAACGTGCCTTCTTCAGCCAATTCGCGAAGCGTCGACAGCATTTCGGCTTCGCAGTCCCGCATATGGACAATGAATGGCAAATTGCGATCAAACGCCAACGCGACATGGCGTGCGAACTCAATCTGTTGCTGGTCAAATGGTGTGTAGTCCCAATGGAGATCAAGGCCTGTTTCGCCAATCGCCACGACTTTCGGCGCGGAGGCGAGTTTCTCGATCTCAGCGAAATCGAGAGGGCCTGCCTCAGCCAAATTGTTTGGATGGATAGCGACAGCCGCATACACACTTGGATATTTGGCGGCCAATTCGACGCATCGCCGACTTCCCTCGACGGTGGTTCCCACGGCGATGATCGTCTCAACGCCCGCCGTCTGGGCGCGGGCGATCATCTTGTCGCGGTCGGCGTCGAAATCCGCCTGGTCGATGTGCGCGTGAGTGTCGAACAGCATGATTCACTCCCTCTCCCTGCGGGAGAGGGTGTGGGCATTCACAGCGGCAACACGGGGACGTGAATCAGCTCGCGGAGCGAATCAAGGTGGCCCTTCGACATGCCGACGGCCTCTTCCGCGAGCGCTCGCGCCGCCGGCGCCGATGGGAGCGCCTCGACGATCTCCTGGACGGCGTGCAGGTCGTACTCCTGGTAGCGCACCGCGGCGGCGATCAGGAAGTCGACGTCGAGGTCGTGCAGGTCGGTGAACTCCATCGGAAACTCGCCGGTCCGCGGCAGGCCGCCCCCGTCGATCACCGCGCGGCTGATCCGCTCGGCCATGGCGTCCTGGTCCTGGGCGATCGCCTCGAGCGTCTCAACCTCGTCCTCGTGCCCCGGCGGCACGTGCGGCCGCGACCAGCGTAGGTACTGCACGAACGACCGGCAGTGGATCGCCAGCAGGCGGTTCAGGCGGCGAAGCTCGTCATGCGTCATCATCCGAACAGCCCCATGGCGCCGTGCTCAGCCCAGGGGGCGACCAGTCCCGGAAGCACTCCGTAGATCACGATCGGCGCGGAAAGCGCCAGCACATAAGCCGCGGGGAGGAAGCCCAGCTCAACCGGCATGCTCGTGTCCGGCGGCGAGTCCATGCACATCGTCTTGGCCACCCGCAGGTAGTACACCAGCGAGATGGCCGTGTTGATCGCCGCGGCGACCATGACGAACACCAGCAGCGGCCCGCCCGCCTCGTACAGCGCCTGCAGCACGCGCAGCTTGGGCCAGAACCCGGCGAGCGGCGGCAGACCGATCAGGCTCACCAGGATAAACGTCAACGACACCGCGGCCAACGGGCTGCGGCCGATGAGGCCCGCGTAGTCCTTGATCTCCTCGCTGCGCATCGAGTTCCGCAGGAAGGCGACGATGGCGAAAGCCCCCAGGTTCATGAACAAGTAGATCGTGGCGTAAAGCAGCACGGCGGCGACGGCGGTTTGGGCGCCGGGCAGGTCGCGCCCGACGAGCGCCACCGCGGCGGCCACGGGCATCATCATGAACCCGGCGTGGGCGATCGTCGAATAGGCGAGCATCCGTTTGATGTTCTTCTGGCCATACGCTGCGAGATTGCCGAACGTGCAGGTGACGATCGCCACGAGTGCAATCACCGTGACGATGAAGCGACGCACGGGCGTGAGCGGCGATTCGGGAGTCTTGGCCGCGGCAGCGGGGGGTTTGGCGGCGGCCTCGCCGCCCGCCTGCTGGGCGACGAACGTGACGACCGGCGGGCGGTCCGCCTCGGCGCTAGCGGCCGCTTGTTCTGCGGGAGAGTAACCGAAGCCCAGGCCCACGCGAATGAGCAGCGCCAGCGCGGCGCCCTTCGACGCCACGGAGAGAAATGCGCCAACCTCGGCCGAGGCGCCTTCGAACACGTCGGGGCACCAGAAGTGAAACGGCACGGCGGAGAGCTTGAACGCCAGGCCCACGCCGAGCATCAGGCCGCCCAGAGCGAGCACCATCACCTGCCAGTCGCCGGCGGCGACCTTCGCCGGGAGGTCGAACGCCACCAGGGCGTTGGCCATCGTGGGGATGTGCGCCGAGCCGAGCACGCCCGCCAGCAGGCTGACGCCGTAAAGCATGACGCCCGCGGCTCCGGCGCCATAGACGGCGTACTTGAGCGCCGCCTCGCTGGAGCGTTGCCGGCCCTTGACGATCCCGGCGAGCACGTAGGACGGCACGCTCGCCATCTCGACGCCCAAAAACAGCGTGAGCATGTGGTTGGCGCTCGACATCAAACACATGCCAATAATCGACCCGAAGACCAATGCGTAAAAGTCCTGCCCGTCGTCGCGGTCGGCCAAGCCCGTGAGCCGCGAGAGGACGACGAACAACACGGCAAACGCCATGAGGAACAGCCGCATATAGACGGTCACCGAATCGTACACAACCATGTGGGTGAACAGCTCTAGCCGCCGAATGTCGGCCCAGGCCGCGGCGTTCAGACCGCCCGGCGGCACGGCGGCAACCAGCGCGGCAATGGCGCCGATCAGCGCGATCGCGAACGGCGGGATGCGATCGACGAGCGGGATCACCCGCGCCAACAGCAACGCGACGATCGTGGCGCTCAACACGAGCTCCGGCGCGAAGTGAGGCAAGCTCACAAGCGTGTTGCGGATCAGGGATTCCGTGAGCGTGGGCAGATTCACTGCGGCTAACTTTGGCAATTTCGCTTGATTTGTGTGTCACGGCTGGCTTGTCCAGCAGTGGCCTTCTGTTCGTGATCCATTATCTATCGGCGGCGAGGACCATTTCGCCGTCCAGCACACGAGCCTCGACCGGGCCCTCGGGCGCCGGCTTGTTCTTTTCGGTCCAATCGGCCAGGACTTGCACCTGCGCGTTGAGCGTGTCCTGCATGTAGTCCAACAGTAGCTTCGGGTAGACGCCAAACAGGATCGCCAGCGCCACCAGCGGCGCAGCGATCGCCAGCTCGCGATTCGTGATCGGCGTGAGCGCCTCGGGGTGCGGGCCCTTGTACTCGGGGCCTAGGTACACCCGCTGGATGGCCCACAGGATGTAACCGGCTGTGAGGATCACCACCGCGGCCGAGATGATCGCGAGCACCTGGCTGTACTTCCACACCGAGAGCACGACGAACACTTCACCGATGAACCCGCACAACCCGGGCAGACCCAGGCCGGCGAAGAAGATGGCGATCGCCAGCCCACTGTAGACGGGCATCTTGGCGAACAGGCCGCCGAACTGATTGAGGTCGCGGTGGTGCACGCGGTCGTACACGACGCCGACCATAAAGAACATGCCGGCGGAGCTGATGCCGTGAGCGATCATCTGGTACATGGCGCCGGTGACGCCCATCTTCCAATAGTCGGAATTATAGCCCGTGCCCCAATAGGCGCTCCACACGCCGATGCCGAGGACGACGTAGCCCATGTGGCTCACCGAGCTGTAGGCGACCATCCGCTTGAAGTCGGTCTGAGCCAGGGCGGCGAAGGCGCCCCACACCATGCTGACCACGCCGACCAGGCACACGAAATACGCCAGGTCATACCCCGCGTCAGGGCAGATCGGGTAACAAATGCGGAGGATGCCGTACCCGCCCATCTTCAGCAGGATGCCGGCCAGGATCATCGAAATCGGCGTCGGCGCCTCGACGTGCGCGTCCGGCAACCATGTGTGCAGCGGCACGCTGGGCACCTTGATCACGAAGCCGACGAACAACAGCAAGAACGACCACCACTGGATGCTCCGCTGGCCCCACGCGAGCGCGTTGAAAGGACTGTTCTCGAGCTGCCCAATCTGCTGCAGGGCAAGGATGTTGAACGTGTGGAGCTGCCGGGCGCGATCGGGATCGCTTTCGGCCTTGATCGCTTGGAACTCCTGGCCGATCGGGTCCGACTTCTGCCATTTTGCCAGCGCGTCGGCAGCCGTCTCTTCCGGCTCGACCTGGATGACGCCCGTCGCGGCGAGTTGGTCGGCCGACAGCAGCGTGAGGTCGCTGTTGAAGTACAGCATCAAGATGGCGATCAGCATCAACACGCTGCCCACCAGCGTGTAAAGGAAGAACTTGATCGCCGCGTATTCGCGCCGCGGGCCACCCCAGACGCCGATGAGAAAGTACATCGGCAGCAGCATGACTTCCCAGAACACGTAGAACAGGAAGAAGTCCAGGGCCATGAACACGCCGATCATGCCCGTTTCCAGGAGCAGGAACAGGATGCAGTAGGCCTTGACGTGCTTGGTGATCGGCCAACTCGCGGCCATGGCCAGCACGCACAAAAAGGCGGTGAGGATCACCAGCGGGAAGCTAATGCCGTCGAGCCCCATGAGGTACTGAATGTTGAACGTGGGGATCCACGGCAGCGCGATCAAGTGCTGCATTCGGGCGGTATGGGGCGCGAAGTCGACGCCGCCGTTGTGCAGGAACAGGCCGAAAGCTAACAGGCAAGTGGCGATCGTGAACCCGAGCGAGGTGTACTTGATGGCCTCGTCGTTGCCGCGCGGGAAAAACGCCAGCGCCAGCGCCCCCAAGGCGGGCAGGAAGACCATCAGGCTCAGGTAGGTGGCGGGGTCGTTAAGACTCATGGGACAAACGGAAGACAGGGGTCAGGAGTCAGGCAATCTTGGTTAGCTGCGACGCGGAGTCTGCGGAGCGGAGCGCTCCGTGAGCTCCCATCGCAATCCAGTCACGACATCAACACATACGAAATTGCAAAATACGCCAGGCACAGGAACCACGTACCCATCACGATAGACAGCACATATTGCCGCAGGCTGCCGGTTTGCAGCTTGCGGAGGAGCAGTCCGAAGTCCCACGTCCAGTGGGCGAACGTGTTTACCGAGCCATCGACCACGGTGCGATCGAACAGGGCGTCAACGACTTGTGAGCCCGCTTTGCTCGCCGCGGCGGCGCCGTGTAGGGTCGAGTCGATCACGCCGCGGTCGAACCAGGCAATCCGGCTCGCGAGGAACATCGTTGGCACGACGAACACGGCCCAATACAACTCGTCGAAATACCACTTGTTCCACAACAGCTTGTAGATTGGCTGGAACGTTTGCTTGATCTCCGCCGGGTCGAGCGTGCGCCACAGGTACAACAGCGTGGCGACGAACAGGCCAATCATCGCGGCGCTGAACGCGGCGATGCCCGCCGGCGTCTTGATCTCCGGGACGTGGCTGGCATGCTCGTCGGGCACCGTGAGATTCGACATCAACACACCTTGAGCGTCGGCCGCCGTCCCCATCGGGCGAGCCTGCTCCAGCAGGTTGGTCACGTTGATACTGGTGAACGGAAACGACCAACCGACGGCGATTGCGAAGAACGCCAACAACAGCAGCGGGTAAGTCATCACCGGCGGCGATTCGTGGGCATGATCGTAGCGATGATGGTTCCGCGGCTTGCCGGCGAACGTGAGATACCAAAGGCGGAACATGTAAAACGCGGTGATCGCAGCGGCCATCACGGGCAGGGCGAACAACAGCCAATAGCCGCTGCCGTTCGTTTTCGCATGGCTCAGCGCCTGCTCGATAATCGAATCCTTGGAGTAGTAACCGCTAAAGCCGAACTTGCTGAGCGGAATGCCGGCGCCAATGATCGCCAAACAACCGACGAGCATCGTGTACGCGGTGATGGGCATCTTTTTCCGCAGACCGCCCATCTCCATCATGTCATTCGTGTGAACGGCGTGAATCACCGAGCCCGAGCAGAGGAACAACAGGCTCTTGAAGAATGCATGCGTGATGAGGTGGAACAGCCCCGCCGCCCAGCCGCCCAGGCCGAGCGATAGCATCATGTAGCCAAGTTGGCTGATCGTCGAGTACGCCAGCACGCGCTTGATGTCCGTGGCGGTGATGGCAATCGTCGCCGCAAGGAAGAGCGTAATGCAGCCGACGATGGCGATCACCAGCAGGGCCTCGGGGGAGAACGCAGGATAGAACCGTCCCACGAGGTACACGCCCGCGGCCACCATCGTCGCCGAGTGGACCAACGCGGAGACGGGCGTGGGACCTTCCATCGCGTCGGGGAGCCACGTGTGCAGCGGGAACTGGGCGCTTTTGCCGACGCAACCACAGAAGATGCCGACGCCGGCAATGAATAACAAGACATGCCCGGCCCGGCTGCCCGACGCGCCGTCGCCCGGCACGACTTCGCCGTCCTCGCCGGCAATCGCCGCCGTCATCGTGTCGGGCCGCAGTTCCTCGACGATCATGCTCGGCGTCGGACGCAGTTGGTAATCGTTCTCGGCGGTGCGGAGTTGGCTGAAAATGCCCTGCTCGACGACTTGGCCTTCGTCGTTCTTGAGATCGCCGAAGGCAAACGTCCCCAGGCTCGACCACAGGGCCATCATGCCAATGAGCATGCCGAAGTCGCCAATGCGGTTGACGATGAACGCCTTGTTGGCGGCTGTGCTGGCGCTCTGCCGCTCGATGTAGAAGCCGATCAGAAAGTAGGAGCAGATGCCCACCAGCTCCCAAAAGACGAACACCATCGCCACATTGCCGGCGATCACCAGCCCCAACATGCTGAAGCTGAACAGCGACAGATATTGGAAGAAGCGGTAAAACCGGCCCCTACGCTTCAGGTGCTCGCCGCCCGCTAGATGCACCTCGTGATCGACGTACGGCTCATGCAGCTCGTCGTGCATGTAGCCCAGGGCGTAAATGTGGACGCATGCGGCGATGAGCGAGACCATGCAAAACATGGTCACGGTGAGCGCGTCGATGTAGTAGCCGATCACGAGCTTGAGCGGGCCCCACTGGCCGAGCGTGTACCACTCGCCGTAGTACGCGGGAGGAACGCTGGAGGCGTGGGCCGCGTCGGCCTCGGCGGCCGCTTCAGTTTCCGCTTTCGGCTCCGCGGCTTGAAACGCGGCGAGCTGGAAGGGCGACTGGAGTTCAACGGCGCCGTGTTCTTCGGTTTTCGCATCGGCGCCTTCCTCGTGGCCAGCTTCCTCGTGCTCCGCGGCGTTGTGCTCGCTGCCGTGGTGGGCAGCGTCCTGGAGCGGGTGATGCGGCAGCCACACGCCGAACATGGCGACGAAGCTGAGAAAGCAGCTCGTAACGATCGCCGCAACGGACAAGTACCCCCCGCCCTTGCCGTGATGGCCCATCTTCGGGCCAAACAGCACGATGACGCAGAACGCCGCCAACGGCGTCAGCCACGCGGCGCCCAAGAGCAGCGGTAAGAGGGATACGTCCATGGACACGTTACAGGCGATTCAGCTTTCCGGATTAACCACTAAGACACGAAGGCGCGAAGAAAGCAATTCAGAAGACGTTGGAACACTCATAAGCACTGATAGTCGCTAAACCGGATGAGTGAGCATTAGTGGCTATTAGCATTCCCAGTCTGCTCTTCGTGCCTTCGTGTCTTGGTGGTTAATCTCCTTCGTATGACTTGAGTTAGCGGTCGATTAGCCCTGAAGTTGATCGGCGCGGTCGATGTCGATCGAATCGTGGTTGTTGTAGAAATTCAGTGCGATCGCCAGGGCGACCGCGGCTTCCGCTGCGGCCAGGATGATGACGAACAGCGCCATCAGCGGGCCGTCGAGACCCAACGTGGCGGCTCCGAGTTTGCTGCTCCCCAGCGCGACGAAGTTGATGTTGGCGCCGTTGAGCACCAGTTCGATGCCCATCAGCACGCCGAGGGCGTTGCGCTTCGTGGCCATGCACATCGCGCCGCAAACGAACATCACGGCGCCCACCACCATGAAGTGGGCCACCCCGGGAGGCTGCGTCAGCAAATTGGCGAACGGAAGTTCAAACATGCGAGTCACCAATTATTGACCGCTGGCCACTGCCCACGGTGCGCTGGCTTTGCGCTTCGCGCGGGCAAGGTATGCGGCGCCCACCAGCACCACGAGCAGGTGGACCGACACGATCTCGAAATGCAGCAGGTAGCCGGGCGCCTCGGGCTGATCGACGCGGACGCCGAGCAAGCCCATTGCGATCGGCGTCGCCGTTTTTTCGACCACCGCCTTCTCGACGACTTCGCGCGTGGGGCTCTGCCATTCAGGCACGCTGATCGCCGCGAGCACCATGAAAAACAATAGCGCCCCGCCGGCGAAGAGGCCGATCACCCAGTCGCCGGCCATTGTCTTCATGCTGATGAACCGCTCCTGCGATGTGAGCATGACGCCAAAGACCAAGAGCACCAGCGTGCCGCCCACGTAGATCAACAGTTGCATCGCGCCGACGAAGTCCTGCCCCGCGAGGAAGAACAACCCCGCCGAGGCGGCCAGCGACAACACGAGGTAGAATGCCATCCGCACCACGTTGGGCGACAGCAAGACTGCCACTGCGAATCCGCAGGCGAGGATCGCCAGCAGCAGGAAGAGGACCGACGGCCAATAGATCGCATCCATGGTCAGTCGCTCCTCCGGATCGGGGCGCCTGCCATTGTCATTCTGAGGTCCGCCGAAGAATCCAGTCCACCGTCATTCTTCCGGACAGCCTCGCGTTGCGCCGTCGAATCACGCGCGTCCTCAGTCGGCGGCGCGGCCTCCTCGTCGGCCGGCATCTGCGGATCCGCCACAGCCACCACCGGCTGGGGCCAACCCTCGTTGATCGCATAGGTCGCATTCGGCGCCGCGGTCAAACCAAAGAAATTCCGCTCCGGCAGCCAAAAGTGCCACAGCGCCGCCCCCGCGAACATGACCGCTGAGATCGGCGTGCAGTACTTCAAGCAGGTCGTCATCACCTGGTCGATCCGCAGCCGCGGCAGCGTCCAGCGGACCCACATCATCACCGACACGCCGATGATGCCCTTCACGAGCACGTTGACCAGCCCCGCCAGTTGGCAAACGAAATGCGCAACGCCGTCGCCCACGACGCCTGAGAACCACCCGCCCGGCTGCAATCCCAGCAGGCTCGTCAACGGAATCGGCCCGTGCCAGCCGCCGAGGAATAGGATCGACGCCAGCAGACTCACCGTGAGCATCGACCCGTACTCGGCCATGAAGAAAAAGCTCCACCGCAGGCCCGAGTACTCGGTGTGGAACCCGGCCACCAATTCGCTCTCGGCCTCGGCCAGATCGAACGGCGCCCGATTGACGCTCGCAGTGGCGCAGGTGAAGTAGACCCAGAAGATGATGAACGTCGCGGGGTCGTTCAACACGTACCAGTTGGTGAACCACCCGGCCTGATGGTCGCCAATGACCACGAGGTCCATCGACCCCGCGAGCAGCACCGGCACGACCGCGCACATGCCCAACGGCACCTCGTAACTCACGACCTGGGCCGCTTCGCGCATGGCGCCGAACAGCGACCACTTCGAGGCCGACGAATAGCCGGCGAGAATCACGCCGAACACCTCGAGCCCCAGCACGGCGATGACGAAAAACACGCCCGTATTAATGCGTTGGGCCACCCACGGATCGGACCCACCCGCGAAGGGAATCGCAATATAGGCCGTAATCGCGGCGCCGAAGCTCACGTAGGGCGCGATGCGGAACAAGAATCCGTCCGCCCCCTCGGGCATCAGGTCTTCCTTGGTGATCAGCTTCAGCCCGTCGGCCAGCGTTTGCAGCCAGCCGAACTTGCCGCCGACGCGCGTGGGACCAAGCCGGTCCTGAATGCGGCCGGAGATTTTTCGCTCCAGCCAGATGAACACCAGCGCCCCGACGGCCACCAGATTGATGATCAGCCCGATGTGCACCAGGCTGGCCAGCACGTACCCGACGACGCTGTCCGGCGCAACCGCCCAGCCGCCCCAGGACGCGAGCCAGTTCAGCAGTCTATTGATTCCTTCGGCCACTGTTCGTCGACTTTACTGTGCGACAACTCTCGCGTGTCCGATCCGCGGCGTCCGCCCGTCGCCGCGCGGCGACTCGAACGGCTCACGCCAGCGAAGCAACTTGCTGGCTTGAAGATCGTGAAATATGGCACAAAGTCCTGCAAGTGGATAGGGGCGCGGCGGGGAGTTTTCGCACGCTGAAGCGGGCGTCATCGTGTGCCACTGCTGGCTCGTCCAGCAGTGGGCGCCGGGTACCCGCTTCGCACTGCTGGACG
>JBIOVA010000295.1:0-41627 GCA_044867485.1 Lacipirellulaceae bacterium
TGGCGACTCCGCGTCGTCTTGGGAACGAACGACTTGGGCTGAATGGCCGTCAAACCCTGGATTTTCAGGAGTTTGGCGACTCGCTCGACGCCGCACGGCTCGCCCCGCACGCCCAACTCGAAAGCGATCCGACGCGCGCCGTAGCGGCGTTTGTGTCGCCAGAAGACGTCGCGAACCAAGGGAAGAAGTTCCCGGTCGCGCTGCGCGCGAGCGGACTCTTCTTCCAAGCGCCAGGCATAGAAGCCGGCGCGGCTGATTCGCAAGGCGTCGCAGACGACGGACACGGGAAAGGTTCCTGGAAGGAGGATTTGCTCGACGACCGCGTAGACGTCGGCTACCCGCCGCGGCTGAAAATGCTCAAGGCTTTTTTTAGGATGTCGCGCTCCCGCTCAACGCGGCGGAGCTCGGCTTCGAGGAAGTGAACCCGCTGGCCGAGCGTTTGTGCCGCGGGGCCGGCCTGGTCGAGCGACTTCTTTTTCCAGACGTACAGAATGTTGGGACTGGAGAGCCCCAGGCGCTCGGCCACTGACGGGGCGCTATGCCCGTCCAGGAGCATTTGAACCGCTTCGCGGCGGAACTCCTCCGTGAAGGTACGACGAGTCCTGGTAGGCGCTGAAGGCTTCTTCCGAGGCATGGGACGGTTCTCCTCCGCCCCCGGAACCTAACGAGTTGGACTGTCCACTAAAAGCCGAGCACCTCATACCGAAACTCATGTTGATCGCTGAAATATCATTGCCATTTCTAGTAGCGATATGGTTCGCGGTAAGTGCGGCGTCGCGTTGCTCGGTGGAAGTAGTTGCGTAACCAGAAGAGTGAAGTAAAGCATTGGGCGACACGCCCAGCGCGCCGGTATTGCTTGAGATCATCACGCTGGCGACCTTTTCGGCATGATCGTCTCCAAGGATGTCCCTGACCTTGAAGCCGTCGACGTTCGCTATTGCGGTGCGCATGTAAACTTGGGTAGGAACCACTGTACTGGCGGAATTTGTGCCGTCGTCGGGGCCGCCATTCGTGGTCGACTTGCCCGGACGAAGACCTTCCACTTGACCAATGCCGATTCCAGCTCCGTTCAATGGCATGCCGTTGGGTAGTTCTAGGCCCGTCGCATCAATTCCGTCCGAGCTTATGCCGGAGTCTGCCCGACTCTGCACCGACGCAACGAGCACTAGCAATAGAACGAATCCTGCTTTCATTGTCACGTTCCTTCTTCAATCTTGATTGTGCAGGAATCGCACACTGCACGGTTCGTCAGGTTATGGTTGGAGTATGGGGTTTCGGACGCGACTTCAACGATCTCTACTTCGACTCGCCCGGCAGGCAGTGTCCCGAGGGGAATCAGCGCGAAATGGACCGACATATTTGTTGAATCATGGGTTAAGACTTTATACCGAACTGTGACACGAAAATCCGAGTGGCGCACTGAATGAAGAACTACGTATCCTGGTGCAGCATACGAATAGAAAACAAGTGAAACGTTTTTGTCTACTGGTAGCGTCTTGGCCGGTGGTACGCCATCGACAAGTACCTTCGCCGCATTTCTCAGCGATTCTTCTCCCTCTCCCGTAACGAAAAAGCATGGCCCAGCTTTGGCGCGTTCTCCAGTTTGACGCGTTAGCGAACGCCGGATATTTGCGGCAGCGTCTGAGGCAAGTTCTCGAACATCTCGCGTACCGTTCATATGCAACGCCCAGACATGGTCGAGCGGAATTCTTTCAGCCACCGGATCTTCTTCAGTGACAGGCGCGGGACGATCGTAGACCGTGAATGTAAACGGTCGAGAAACAAAGCGTTTCGCCTGAAAATCTGTCACTCGAATGAAGCCCGCACGGATGAACTTTTCATCCATCGGCGCCTGCGAAATGCGGATCTCGTACTCGCCGGCCTCCAATTTACCGAGCGGAATCATGGCGAAGTGAACGCTGCTCTCGAGCGTGTAGTGCGGCTCAAAGAAGTATTCGACGTCGATCGTGCGACCCTGCCGCTTCACCGACTTGAGGCGCACATAGTAGCTCGCCGGATGCGAATAGAAGATCAAATAAGCATCTTGATCGGACGGGATGGCGTTTCGTCCTCCGAACGAGGCTTTACCTTTCAGCCCGGCGGTGACCTGAAGATTAAGAACTCCTAGCAGGTCCGCCTTCGGCGGAACGGAAACGACAAATCCGCTCAGCGCCTCCTCGGACGACGGCTTCGCCGACAGCGCGTTCCGGAGCCGCTCAATGACGTCTTGCCGAAATTGCTTGAACTCGTCAAACCCCCAGCCGGGAAAGCTGCGCTGGGGTACGGAAGGCAGGTCGATGCCTTCAATGTCCCGCGTTCCCGGCATATCAAGGGCCCAGATCGTCTCCAGCGGAATCTCGACGGGAGAATCACTCGCCGGCTCGGCGGCAACGGCAAACGACGCAACGCCTAGCGAGAGAGCGGCAGCCAGCAAGCATACGGTGCGCATGGGAAGAGCCTCCTAAGTCCGCCAACGATTCTATCCAAACCGATGAAGAGCGCATGAAGCATTCTGCATCTTGGGGCGATTTCGGCAATCGAAGCGCGCGGAAGCGGACGTTTCCGCCCGACTAATGGAAATACCCTTCACAAGATACATTGCTGGCATAGCGGTCCGGTTATGACGGACCGTTAAGCGATTGCAACGCCCGGCCAGCAGTAGCATTTGCTTGCCGTCCGCGGTCGGTGGCGCATGCTGGAGGTATGGACCACATCCGCGAATTCGTCGACGCCGTTAACTCGCTCGGCTGCAACAACGTGTACGTCGGCCCGCCGCCGTGGCCGGGAGCGCCGACGACTGCGCCCGAGCCTACTGGCCAGTTCCTTACGGCCAAGCAAGCCGCTGGCCTTGCGGGTTCAAATCCCGCCGAGCGCACGTTGCGACGAACGCCGAATGGGATCGGCAACGGCGTCCTCAGCCGCTCCCGTCGCCGCCCTCCGCGGGCGGCCCCCAGGGCGCAAAAAATTTGTGTTGAAATTGGGCCACGGCCTGTGCTAAGAAGAACTGTACGAGTGACTAGTAAAGAAGACCGTAGGCTGTAGTCCGTAGGTCGGATCCAACGTGGTGATCGGTAACCCGCGCCTCGCGCCTGCGGCCTGCGGTCCACAGCCTCCCGCCTTTCCCCATCCCCTTCGTGCCGTCCTGTCGTCGTGGTGAATCATTCCCCCCTCCCCATTCCCCATTCCCCATTCCCCATTCCCCATGGCCCCGCCACGCCCCCCCAAATGGGGGAAATATGTCGCCAAAAATGCGCTTCGCGACAATACCCCCCATGAGCCCTTTGCGCCCCTTGATCAACTTGGTCCGCCAACCGCGCCCTTTCGTACCTCTATGCCTTGGTCGTTAATCCCATTCTCGTTTCGCCGAGACGGACGAGCTCGCCCTTTGCAGCCCGTTGAAAAACAACGGGCTGCGTCGTCGCAAGGAGGCGACGCCAAAACGAGCGTTTGAAAAACGCTTGTTTTGCGAGCCGCGGCGAGCTTTGCTCGACGCTTGGCGAGGTTGAAAAACGCCACGACGGCGTTTTCAACAGGCTGTTAGAGCAGACGCATCAGGCGGCGATCTCGTAGGGCACGACAGCCGGAGAGTGACGCACGGCAGAAGTTTCCCTAAGGAAAGCGCCCGCGGCGCCAGAAACCTCGCTCCGCCGGAAAGAATCTGTGCCCTGGTGCACAGCGTCGGCAGGCTTCGCAAGACCAACCCTGGAGACCCCAACCCTTGAGACCAAACCCTTGAGAGCAAGTGGAGCGGAAGGGAGTCGAACCCTCGACCTCTGCATTGCGAACGCAGCGCTCTCCCAACTGAGCTACCGCCCCGAGAATCCAGGATTTTAGGGTTGGCGGGCGGCGCTGTCTAGCGCGGCTTGGCCGTGACCGCGGTTCCGCACGGAAGCGCCTCCCGTGCGCATCGCGGCGCGAGGGCGAACCGGACCCCTCGGCCGACCTCGGGGTGACTGGTCCACCGACTGCGCGACCAATGGTCGCGGCTTTTTGCGAGGTTACTGCACGAGTTCTTCTTCCTCGGCGCCGGTGGCGACCTCGATCTCGCCGGAATCCTCCAGCCGTCGCACGGCGTCGACGATTTCCTGCTGCTTGGCTTCGACCGCCGATAGCTTGACGGCGCCCAGGTACTGCATTTCCTCGCGGAGCATGTCGGCCGCCCGGGACGACATGTTGGCAAAGACCTTGTCCCGCAGCGGCTGGCTGGCGCCCTTAAGAGCCAACGCCCACTGCGTGTTCTCGACGTTTTTGAGGACCGTCTGGATATCCTTGTTGCTGAACTTATTGATGTCCTCGAACACGAACATCAAACGGCGAATGTCCTCGACCAACTCGGGGTCCTCGTGCGAGAGGTTTTCCAGCAGCGTGCGCTCGGTGGAGCGGTCCGACACGTTGAGCATCTCCGCCACCGCCTCGACGCCGCCGGCGTTTTCGAAGCTCTGGCTCATGACGCTTGCCATGCGGCGCTCCAGGCCAACTTCGACTTCCTTGATGATCTCGGGGCTGGTTTGGCCCATGTGGGCGATCCGCTGGACGACCGAGAGTTGCCGCTCGGGCTGCAGCCCGGCCAGGATAGAGGCCCCGGCGGGCGCCGGCAAGTGCGACAGCACCAGCGCGATCGTCTGCGGATGCTCGTCGGCGATGTAGGTGAGGATGTTCTGGCTGTCGACGTTGCGGAGGAAGGCGAACGGCACCTCCTCGATCGACTGGCGAATGTTGTCGAGCGCCCCGGCGGCCTTCGAACCCAGGGCCATCTGCACGAGCGCCTTGGCCCGCTCGATGCCTCCGGTGTCCGTCGTGCCGTCGGGCGTCGACTCGGCGAACTGGAGAATGACCTGCTCTTGCTGGTCGGTCGACACGGCCCGCAGCCGGGCGATCTCGATCGACACCTGCTCGACCTGGCGTGCGTCGAGCCGCGACAGCACGGCGGCGGCCTCTTCCTCGGGAAGAGCCGTGAGCAGTACGGCGGCTTTCTGGATGTCGGACATGTTGGGCGCGAGGGCGATTTCAGGCATGGGCGTCCATCGGCGTGAGCGCGGCAAGGCGTATGGTGGGAATCGACCGGCGCGACGGGGCGGCTTGAGGGCGTGCCGGCGCGGCGGTGGAGCAGGCCGCCGATTGTGAGGGTCGCCGCGAGTTTGCCGCGCCGTCCTGAATCCCCCTCCCTTCGAGGGAGGGGGAAACACGGCGGAGTCACTCGGCTTCGGGCGTCCAGGCGTAGACTCCCCACTGGCCGTCACATTCGTCGACGGCGACTTCCAGACGGGTCGGCGCCGGCGTCGAATGGGCCAGGGCCCCCAGGAGTCTGGCGGCGATGTGGCGGGCCAGCATCTCCGCGGTTGTGTTGGCCACGGGCAGCAGCACGCAGTCGCCGCGGGGGAAGCTCCATCGTCGCTCGCCATGCACGGCAACGACTTCGGCGCCCTGCTCCGCCACCTGGAGCGTTGGATGCTGCGTGGGCAACAGGACGCGATGATCCAACTCGGCGACGATCTGCTGCAGCGCGCCGCGCACGGCGATGAAGTCGACGACGTACGAATTCGCGTCGAGCGGCCCGTGCCACTCGATGGCGACATGGTAGTTGTGGCCGTGAAGCGGTTCGCACACATCGCCATCGTAGGTGATGAAATGGGCGGCGCTGAAGACGAAGCGCTCTTTGGCGAGGCGAATGCAGTAGGAGTCGGGCATGGGAAGAGTGAGTAGGTGAGTAAGTGAGTAGGTGGGCTGGCGACTGCGAATGGTCGCATTGACCTACTCACCTACTCACCTGAATTGCCATGGTCGTAAAACGTCACCGGCCAGTTTAGCCTGCGATCGCGCAGCAGCACAAACAGCGCGGCCGCGACGAGGTCGGCCGTTGTGCCGGGATTGAGACGGTGGCCGTCGCTGCGGAGCCAGAAGTCGAAGTCGGCGAGGATTGCTTGAAACACCTCGTCATCGGACGCCGCTTCCAGCACCGACGCGGCGGCGCCGGACACTTCCTTCGCCATCGTGAGGCCGCACTTGCGGGCGATGAGCGAATCGGGCTCGTCGCGGAGCAGCTCGAGGTAGCCGCGGACGATGGCGTCGCCCAGCGGACGGCTGGCGGCGTGGGCGGCGATGCGATCGGCCGTGGCGAACGCGTCGGCGAAGTCGTTGACGTATTGGCGGGCCACGAGGTCGCGGTCGGCGGCCAGTTGCATGGCGTCGCGGAGCGGGATGGCGGGCGGGTCGGCGGCGTTCACATCGGCCTGGTCGACGCGGCCGAGCCCGCCCGGCTGCACGAGGCGAATTGCAGCGTAGACGTGCCGCGCATCGTCGGGCGTCAAGCCGCGAAGCACACGGCCGACGCCCGTGGCGAACGGTTCATTGGTGGGAACCGCGGCCAAGGGCGCGATGAGCAGCAAGATGCCGAGGTTGGTGTTCTTGGGGCCGACGGCGGCGCGCGTGGCTTCGACGCCGGCCAGCACCGTGGCGCCGACGCCGCGCTCGCACGCGCTGTCGATGGCGGGGGCGATCATCGCGGCGCTGGCGAGGAAGTCTACGTAGCTCGTGTCCTCGAAGTCGGCGCCGCGGTAGACGTTGCCGGGCTTGGGCGCGGTCGCCTCCCAGATGCAGGCCAGAGTGGCGCATGCGCCCAGCGAGATTCGCGGAGCTTGAGGCTTGACGTCGCTCATTCGCCGTTCGCTCCGTCGGTTCGCGCAAGAAAATCGGTCAAAAGCTGCTCCGTATCGTCCGGTGCATCCTCGACGACCCAGTGCCCCGCATCGGCGAGACGGTGCATCGTAGCGTGCGGCCAGACCGCGGCGAATCGGTCCAGACATGCCGGCGTGAAGCACCAGTCGCGCATGCCCCAGATCAAAGTCGCCGGCAGGTCGGCGAGGCTTGGTAGCGCATCTTCGATCTCGCCAAGGGTCTGCCACGTGGGGTGACGGGACGACAACGGAATGTCCTGCACAAATTGGTGGACGGCGGCCCGCCGCTGCCAGGAGTCGTACGGAGCGAGATAACCGGCTGCGGTCGCCGGTTCAAGTTTGTTTCGTCGCGCGATCGCCATGCGGAGCGCGGCGCGGGAGAATAAATTGCCGCCTTGGATCGCTAGCCGTCCCAGCACCGGTGTGCGACAAACTCGAATACGCCACGGTATGAACCAGGGTCGAAAGGCGCCGGTATTGAAAAGGGCAATTCGCGCGAACCGCTGTCGACGTTTAACGAGGGCGCCGAGACCAATGGGGCCTCCCCAGTCCTGCGCTATGAGCGTCACGTGATCGAGTTGGTAGGCGTCGATAAACTGCACCAGATTGTCGATGTGATCGGCGAGCCGCAACGGCCGTGGCTGGAGGTCGCTCAGCCCGCAGCCTAAATGGTCGATCGCGATGCAACGATACCGGTTGCGCAGCGCGCCGATCAGCCGACGCCAGTGGAACGACCAAGTCGGGTTGCCGTGTACGAAGAGGAGGATGGGCTTCGCCGGATCGCCTTCGCATTCGTCGACGTAGTGCATTTGAGCGCTTCCCAGCGGGAAGTAGCGATCGCTCCAGTCCGGATGTCCCTCCGGGAAGTCAGGGAGTAACCTAAGCCATCGGTTTTCGTGTCGGATTGCACGAGTTCCGTGCCCCCATTTCTGCTTCGCCGCGACGTGACGTATCGACGCCAATTCGGCGTGCAACCTCTGAGCCAGTACCGGATCGTTGCTAGCCACGACAAGCGCCCAGGAGAATGCTTCCATCGCCGTCTGGTAGGACTCGCCCGGTCGCTCGCAAGCGGTTTCCGTCACCTTGGCGGCCACGGTCGCCACTTGTGCTGCCAGCTCGCACAGCGCGGGATCTGCCGGGAGGCCTTCAACTCGCTCTAAACCTCGGGCAGTAAGAGTGAGCATTCCCGCCAGGCTCACAACGTCTGAGTCAACCTGAGTGGCTTTCTCCGCTGGGCGCCCGTCGGCCGCAGTTTTTTCGGCCCACTCAATCGCAGCGTTTATCGAGTTTCGATGCGCCTCCGGCATGTTCGGCCAGGCGCGTTCCATGACCGGCATGACAAGTTTTGCGCACTGACCCACAAATGCAACACAGGCCCAATGAGGAATCTGCTGGGAACGAGGCATTGCCCAAGGCCCAAGTTGCGTAATGGTTTTGGCGTGCGAGCCAATCGTTGCTTGTTGATTATGAACGAGTCACCGGGGCTTTGACGAGCGCCGATTCGGGGCGTACAACTTACTGTCCCGCTTGCCGCGGCGCTTCGGTCTTCGGCGAGGGGCCCTTGCAATGGGGGCCTTGCGAACCTGGTCAGGGTGGAAACACAGCAGCCATAAGCTTGCGTCTCTTTGTGCTTGGGCCTCTCGTCGAGGGTCGAGGCTGGATCTCTGCTTATTGCACGCCATACAGCTGCTTTCAGAAAGGACTTACCACAGAGGGCACAGAGACCACAGAGGATGAGCGAAGGCGATCAACACTTTCCTAATTCCAATGGATTATCTCTGTGAACTTTGTGCCCTCTGTGGTGAATCCGTCCGGTTTTGAGCCGTGACTGAGTATGAGTTCTTTAACTCCGCACGACATATCATATCCCTGGCATGAATGACACGTCGCCAACGCCGGGGGAATACGTAGTCGTCGCGCGGCGATACCGGCCGCAGCGGTTCGAGGAGCTGATTGGGCAGGAGCACGTCGCCCAGGCCCTCCAGGGGGCGATCGCCAACGAACGCGTCGGGCATGCGTACTTGTTTACCGGCGCCCGCGGCGTGGGGAAAACGTCCGCGGCCCGAATTCTCGCCAAGTGCCTTAACTGCGAACGCGGCACGTCGCCTACACCGTGCGGCGAGTGCGAGCTCTGCGTGAGCGTAGCCGCGGGCGACGACGTCGACGTCATCGAGATCGACGGCGCCAGCAATCGCGGCATCGACGAGATTCGCCAACTGCGGCAGAACGTCGCCGTGCGGCCCAGCCGCGCGCGGTTCAAGATTTACATCATCGACGAAGTCCACATGCTCACCAAGGAGGCGTTCAACGCACTCCTCAAGACGCTCGAAGAGCCGCCCGAGCACGTGAAGTTCATCTTCGCGACGACGGAGGCGAACAAGATTCCGATCACGATCTTGTCGCGGTGCCAGCGGTACGACTTTGCGGGAATCGATTCGCAGGCGATCCACGGGCGGCTCGCCGAGATCGCCGCGGCCGAGGGCGTCGAGTCCGACGCTGATGCGCTGGCGATCATTGCGATTCGCGCGGCGGGATCGATGCGCGACAGCCAGTCGCTGCTCGAGCAACTGCTGTCGACGGGCGCCAAGCGAATCACGGCCGCAGATGTGACGAATTTGCTGGGTCTGGCGCCGGCGGCGCGGCTCAGCCAGTTGGTGGCGCCGCTCGTGGAGCGGAATGCCGCCGCCGCGCTTGCGGAGCTCGACGCGGCGCTTGCCGAAGGCGCCGAGCCGGGGCAGCTCATCGACCAACTCTTGGGGTATTTCCGCGACGTGCTGACGCAGGCCGTGGGTTGCAGCGCGAGCCAGATGCTCTATGCACTGCCGGGTCAACGCGAGGAAATCCGCGGCGTGGCCGAGCGACTCGGCGTCGAGACGCTGCTGGCGATTTCGCAGGTGCTCGACCAGACTGCGGCGCGGTTGCGGGTGAGCACGCAGGTCCGCACGCT
Source organism: Lacipirellulaceae bacterium (assembly GCA_044867485.1). Taxonomy (GTDB): domain Bacteria; phylum Planctomycetota; class Planctomycetia; order Pirellulales; family Lacipirellulaceae; genus Lacipirellula. Next base: position 9,622 of record JBIOVA010000295.1, read on the forward strand.
GGCCGAGATGGCGCTGGTGCGGATTTGCCGGCTGCAGGATTTGGACGATTTGGCGTCGCTCGTCGAGCAGCTCAAGGGCGGCGCGGCGAGTTTGTCGACGGCTGCGTCTTTGCCATCAGCTGCAAAAAAAAACGTCGCGATTAGCGCGCCGCCCACCGCCCCGCGCGTTCAGCCCCCGGCAGAGCCGGGGAGCGTCGCTGACAAGGAACGTCGTCACCGGGGCAACCCCCCGGCAGAGCCGAGGGCTGAGGGGCGCGCCTCGGCGTCGATGATCCTTGACGATCAGTCGGCGGAGCCGATCTGGAAGCGGACGCTCGATCGCCTTACCGGGCTGGTCGCCGATAGCGCCGCGGCGGCGAACAAGCTGTCGGTCGACGCGCAGGGGCGGCTCGTGGCGAGTTTTCCAGTGAGCCGCAAGTTCTCGCGCGATACGTGCCTGAGGTCGATGAATCTGTCTCGCATCGAGGCGGCCCTCACCGAGGTCTGCGGCGGCCACGTAGGGCTTGTGCTCACGACGCACGACGACCCCGCTGACGCCGCCGAGCCGGCGCTCGTGCGTCCGTCTCTCAAGCAACAGCAGGCCGATGCGACGGCTCAACCATTCGTCCGCCGCGCCATGGAGCTGTTCGACGGCGATCCCAGCCGCATGCGAGTCGTCCCGGCGGACGGGCAAAGTTGAGCCCGCCGCCAGCGATTTTAGTTGCCGCGGTTGGGGTATAATCGTTGCGGAGTCCCCGCTGCGGAATGGCTCTCGCACCACGACAAGGACTGAACGAACGTGTTCAAAGGATTAAGCGGACTGGCCAATCTGCCGGCGCTGCTCAAGCAGGCTCAAGACATGGGCGGCAAGCTGGAGCTGCTCAACGCGGAGCTCAAGAGCAAGCGCGTCACGGGCGCTGCGGGCGGCGGGATGGTCGAGGTGGAATGCAACGGCCTGGGCGAGGCGTTGGCTGTGCGGATCGAACCGTCGCTGATCGAGAAGCAAGATCGCGAACTGCTCGAGGACCTGCTGCCTGCGGCCATCAACGCTGCGCGGCAGAAAGCGCGCGAGCTACATGCGGAGTCGATGCGGCAGCTCACCGGCGGGATGCAGATTCCAGGGCTGACGGATGCGCTGGGCAATCTGGGCGTTGCGCCGGGCGCATAAGGGCGCAAAGCTCCGCAATGCACCGTTGAGTCTGTCGCGAATGCGGCATTTTCGCCGCAGCGACGACCAATTGCGCGGTAGAATATCAGCGTACCGTGTGCCTGCCGCCGGGGGTAGCCCGCCGCATGAGGGGTGGAGTGTTGAGGCGTCGAGCGGCGGCGGCGCGATTGCTGCCAATACGGTTGCCGATCGCCCACCGCGGCTCCGCGCGTTGGGGGGAGCCTGCCAAGCTGCTATCGCACGCGGGTTGTTTGACCTGCAATTCGCTGCGGCTGTATGCTACACAGTCGTCGGGGACGAATCGCGACGCAGTAATTCCGTCGGGCACGGAAAGTGCGAGTGAGCGTCCGACCGCCCGGCCGACGAGGTCGCAATCGCTTCCCGTCCCGCGGCGCAGAACGAACCAAGATCGAAGGCAATCATGCGACTTTCCCTCGGCCAAAGCATGCAGATGGCGCAGAAGCAGGTGCTTGCGCCGCGCATGATCCAGTCGATGGAAATCCTCCAACTGCCGATCATCGCTCTCCAGGAGCGAATCGAGCAGGAGATGGAGGACAATCCGGTCCTCGACCAGATCGAGCCGACCGAAGAGGAGGAAGTCGCCCAGGCCGAGGTCGAAAATCCCGACGCGCTGGCCGACACCGAGCGCGAGTTGGTCGTCGACGACTCGAGCAATCAGGAGGACGACTTCGAGCGCCTCCTGAACATGGCGGACAACCTGCCGGACGAGTACGAAGAACGCAGCCGGCCGTCGCGGGGCGAGATCGAGGCGGAAGGAGACCGCCGGCACGACCAGATGGCGAATATGGTCGCGCGGCCCGAGTCGCTGCAAGATTACCTGGATCACCAGTTGAGCTGGTTTGATCTGGACGAAGACACGCGGCGGATGGCCGACAGGATCATCTACAACCTCGACTCGAACGGGTACTTGAAGTCGCCGCTGGAGGATTTGATTCCGCCGCCGCCGCCGGAAGTCAACGGCGACGGCGCCTCGTGGCGGGCCGAGCAGATGAAGCTGGCCGAACGGGCGCTAGCGGTCGTGCAGCGGCTCGACCCGCCGGGCGTCGGGGCGCGGAGCCTCAAGGAGTGCCTGCTGCTGCAATTGACGCCGGGGTTGTTGTTTTTTGAGGAGTTGCAGGTGCTGATCGAGCATCACCTGGAAGACCTCGAGAACAATCGCCTGCCGCTGATCTCCAAGAAGACTGGCTTTTCGATTGAGACGATCCAGGAAGCCTGGGAAGATCTGCGGACGCTCAAGCCGAAGCCGGGCGCCGACTTCACCGAGACGAGCGCTCCGGCGGTGACGCCCGACGTGTTCGTCGAGAAGAATGAAGACGGCAAGTACGCGGTGCACCTAGAGGACGGCGACCTGCCGTCGCTCTACATCAGCCCGTACTATCGCAAGCTGCTTCAGGATCCGACGACGAGCGCCGAAACGCGGGACTACATCAAACGCAAGGTGAACTCGGCCCAGTGGCTGATCGAGGCGATCGAGCAGCGGCGCAGCACGCTCACCCGCGTGTCCCAGGCGATCGTCGACCATCAGACGCGGTTTCTGGACGACGGGCCGGAGCACATCGAGCCGCTTAAGATGCAGCAAATCGCCGACAAGGTGGGCGTGCACGTCACCACGGTGAGCCGAGCGGTCGACGACAAGTGGATTCAGACGCCCCGCGGCATCTTCCCGCTCAAGCGGTTTTTCGTGGGCGGCACGACCGGCGCCGACGGCGAAGAAGTGGCTTGGGACCGCGTGCGGCTCAAGCTGCAGGAGATCATCGACGGCGAGGATAAGACCAAACCGCTGTCGGACGACGCCCTGGTCGAGGAGCTGGGCAAGGCCGGCGTCACAGTGGCCCGCCGCACGGTGACCAAGTACCGCAAGGCGATGAACATTCCCAGCAGCCGTCAGCGCCGCGACTGGACGCAGGCGGAGAAGTGTCGCGCCCCTCGGGCGGCGTCACACCGACTCGATATGCACGCCGCGTTTGCGGCGTTCTTTGCGGCGGGCCTCGTCGATCATCGCGGCGACCTTGCGGACGTCCTCGATGCCCACCAGGACGAACTCCGGCGTGGTGCGGTCGCTGGAGGTCATCTTGATCGTGCCGATGCCGAGCATCCGCTGAACGGGGCCCTGCTGAACGGTCACGTCGTCGACGTCGATCGTCTCGATGCGGTCCTGTTGCCGCCAGAGGAGGCCGCGTTCGTGGATGAACCGCTGACTGGTGAGCTTGTAATTGACGCTCAGCTGCATGTAAACGAGCCGCAGCAGGAGGACGATCCAGATGATCGCGACGGCCAGAAGCGCCCAGCCCCACTTGCGCCCGTCAAAGCCAGCCATGAAGCCAATGATCAGCAGTGCGAGCGTGAATCCGCCTGCGGCAAGCCAGGAACCGATCATGGCGAGCTTTGAGAAGCTGCCTTGCCACAGCGGGTCCTCGGAGTCCTCGTCGGCGCCGCGGCGGGCGACGGCGGCGGCGAACGCTTTCTTGCCGGGCGTATCCCGCGGCGGACCCTGGTCGCCGGGCGCCGGGGTTTTTTGCCCGATCGGCTTGCCGCAGGCCTGGCAAAACGTCGCGTTCTCCACGACCGCGGCGCCGCAATGCAGGCAGTTCATGGACGAGTTCCTTGAGTGACGGTCGCTTTGCGCGACATGCGCAGGTTGTCAGGCGGAATGATCGGGTTCGCATTATAGGCGACGGACCCGCGCGGCCAAAATGGCGGCGCCTGCGTCGATCGTTCATTCGTCGCCGCTCTGCGAATCTTGCCCCCTTCCCGCAAGTCGACGGCGAGGTATCATGGCAGCCATGAAATGCCCCTTCTGTCGCGTCGATAACGATCGGGTGATCGACTCGCGGGCGTGTCAGGATGGCTTCTCCATTCGACGGCGGCGCGAGTGTCTGTCGTGCAAGCGCCGCTACACCACCTACGAGCGGATCGAGGAAGCCGCCATTAAGGTGGTGAAGAAAGACGGCTCGCGGGTACCCTTCTGCCGCGAGAAAATTCGCCGCGGGCTCGAGCGGGCATGCTGGAAGCGGCCCATCAACGACAAGGATGTGGAGCGGACCGTCGGGGCCATTGAGAACGACGTGTTCAGCACGTTCGAGAATGAGATCGAGAGTCGTCGGCTGGGGGAGATCGTCATGGATCACCTCCGCGACCTCGACGAGGTGGCGTTCGTCCGCTTCGCCAGCGTGTATCGGCAGTTCGAGGACGCGGGCGACTTCTTTGAGGAGCTGAAGCCGTTTCTCGAGGGCGAAACGCGCAAGGCGCCCAAATAGCCGGTTCGTCCGAGGGCCGCGGCGACGCACCAGTCGCGCCCATAGATCTCCAAAAGTCATGTGACGGGTTTGGCCTGATTTTCTCGGCGTTTTTTCCATAGAACGCCAAAAGTCGGCCGAGACGGGCGGCACGTCGCGGAGACCGGTTTCCGCCAGTCCGCCGGCGAGTAGCGGGGCTGGGGCGACCCTGTTAGATTTCCTGCTGCGCTCGTTCACCCCGCCGGGGCGCCTCGATGTCCCTCACCCCGATGATGCAGCAGTATCGCGACGCCAAGGCGGCGGCCGGCGATGCGCTGCTCTTATTTCGGATGGGGGATTTCTACGAGCTGTTCTTCGAGGACGCCAAGACGGCGGCCCGCGAGCTGGGGCTGTCGCTGACCAGCCGCGACAAGGGGGAGAACCCCGTGCCCATGGCGGGGTTTCCGCACCATCAGCTGGAGTCGTACCTGGCGAAGATCATCGCCAAGGGGTTCCGCGCGGCGGTGTGCGAGCAGCTCGAGGACCCGCGACACGCCAAGGGGATCGTCCAGCGGGACGTGACGCGGATCGTCAGCCGCGGCACCGTGACGGACGACGCCCTGTTGGATGCCCGTTCGTCGAACTACCTGGCGGCGCTCACCCAATCCGGGGAGGCGTGCGGCCTGGCATGGATCGATCTGTCGACCGGGCGCTTCGAAGCGACCACGGCGCCGGCGGAGCGCATGGGCGACGAGTTCGCCCGCGTCGGTCCCGTGGAAATCCTCGTCCGCGACGACGCGGGCGACTTGCCGATCGCTTGGACGGAAGGCCGGCTGCTGACGGTTCGCCCCAACTGGTCGTTCGGCCGCGAGGCGGCGGCGCAGGCGCTTTCCCGCCACTTTGGCACGCAATCGCTGGAGGGGTTCGGCTTCACCGAGGCCGACGGGCCCGCAATCCAGGCCGCCGGCGCCGTGCTCGAGTATCTCGCCGAGACGCAGAAGTCGTCGCTCTCGCACGTCGATCGGCTGTTGCCTTATGTGCGGCACAGTCGGCTGGAGATCGACGAAGCAACCCGCCGCAGTCTCGAATTGACGCAAACGATCCGCGACGGCGGCCGCGAGGGCTCGCTGTTGGGGGTGATGGACCGCACGGTCACCGCGATGGGCGGGCGGATGCTGGGGACGTGGCTCGCGGCGCCGCTCACCGATCCGGGGGGAATCGACGCCCGGCTCGACGCCGGGGCCGAGCTGCACGGCGACGCGACCGCGGTGAACGACCTCCGCGAAGCGCTCGCGCCGATCTACGACCTGGAGCGGCTGTTGGCCCGCGTGACCACCGGCCGGGCGACGCCGCGCGATCTCAGCTTCATCGGCCGAACGCTGCGATCGCTGCCGAAAGTGAAGGCGAAGCTCGCGGCCCGCAAGTCGGCGCGGCTGGTGCAATTGGAGGAGCGACTCGACCTATGCGGCGACGTGCGGGCGAACCTGGAGGCGGCGCTCGCCGACGACTGTCCACTGGCGCCTCGCGATGGGGGTTTCATCCGCGCGGGCTTTCACGCCGAGTTGGACCGCGAGCGAGACTTGGCCAAGGGGGGCAAGCAATGGATCGCCGCTTACCAAGCCGAGGCGGTGCGGCGCACGGGCATCCCCACGATGAAGGTGGGGTTCAACCAGGTGTTTGGCTACTACTTGGAAGTGACGCACGCCCACCGCGAGAAGGTGCCGCCCGACTTCATCCGCAAGCAGACGCTGAAGAACGCCGAACGGTACATCACGCCGGAACTCAAGGAGCACGAGGAAAAGGTGCTCTCGGCCGAAGAGAAGGCCAAGGACATCGAGTATGACCTGTTTATCGAGCTGCGCGAAACGGTCGCCGCGGCGGCGAAGCGGATCCAGAGGGCGGCCGCCGCGCTGGCCGAGGTCGACGTGCTTGCGGGCCTGGCCGATTTGGCCCGCTCGCGTAACTACGTGCGGCCGACGGTCGTCCCCGAGCCCGTGCTGGCGATCGTCGCCGGGAGGCATCCGGTGCTCGACGCGACGGAGGCGGCGGGGACGTTTGTGCCGAATGACGTGAGTTGCGAGGCGCGAGGCGCGAGGCGCGAGAACAAGGCAGGGGATGAAGACTCCGATACTCGCGCCTCGCACCTCGCGCCTCGTGCCTCGCTCCTCCTCATCACCGGCCCCAACATGGCCGGCAAGAGCACGTACATTCGCCAGACGGCGCTCGTGGCGCTGATGGCCCAGGTGGGCAGCTTCGTGCCGGCGCGGTCGGCGACGATTGGCGTGGCCGATCGCATCTTCGCGCGCGTGGGCGCCAGCGACGACCTGGCCCGCGGCCGCAGCACGTTCATGGTCGAAATGACCGAAACGGCGCGGATTCTCAACACCGCCACCGCGCGGAGCCTGGTGATTCTTGACGAGATCGGCCGCGGGACGAGCACCTATGACGGCTTGTCGCTGGCGTGGGCGGTGGTCGAGCACCTGCACGACCGCATTGGTTGCCGAACGCTGTTCGCCACGCACTACCACGAATTGACGGACCTGGCGGGCCAGTTGGCGGGTGTGGCGAACTTCAACGTGGCGGTGCGCGAATGGCAGGACACGATCGTGTTCCTGCATCAGATCGTGCCGGGAGCGGCGGACAAGAGTTACGGCATCCATGTGGCCCAACTGGCCGGCGTGCCGCGCGAGGTGAATGAGCGGGCGGCGGAGGTACTGGCCGAGCTTGAAAGCGGAAAGCGGAAAACGGAATGCGGAGCTCGGATGGAGTCGGCGACCGATGCTAGCCGCGACGCGGAGTCCGCGGAGCGGAGCGCGGCCCCATTGCGGCGGGATCGCGCCCATGGCCGCCCGTCGCGCAACGGCCGATCGCAGCTCACGCTGTTCGAGACGGCCGAGCATCCGCTGATTGACGCGATTCGCAGCGTCGATCTCGACGCGCTGACGCCGGAGGATGCGCTACGGCTCGTAGAAGTGTGGCAAGAGCAGCTCATCGACGAGACGGCGCCGGCGCGGGCCAAATAGCGGCGCGCGGCATCGGGACGATGCCGGCTAACACAGCGGAGGCCGCCATGCGGCGAGCGCGAACAATTACCGACGGGCGGCGGCGGCCTGCGGCTTTTCGGCGTGCGTCTTCAAGTACTCGCCGTAGATCCAGTCGTAGGTCTTCCGCATGCCGTCGCGGAGCTTGATGCCCGGCTCCCAGCCCATCAGCTTGAGGATCAGCGTGTTGTCGCTGTTGCGGCCGTTGACTCCTTTGGGGGCGCTCAGATTGTACTTGCGGTCGAGCTTGATCCCCGCGATGTCCTCAACGATGTCAACCAGTCCATTGATCGTGGTCAGCTCGTTGGAGCCCAGATTGATCGGCTCGATGATGTCGCTGTCCATGAGGTCGCGAATGCCTTTGATGCAGTCGTCGATGTACATGAAACTGCGGGTCTGCTTGCCGTCGCCCCAGATTTCGATCGTGTGGCTGCCGGTCTCCTTGGCGTGAATCACCTTGCGGATGATCGCCGCCGGGGCCTTCTCGCGGCCGCCGTCCCACGTGCCATAGGGACCGTACACGTTGTGGAACCGGGCCACGCGGGTGTAGACGCCGAAGTCCTCGCGGAAATGGCGGCACATCCGCTCGCTGAACAGCTTCTCCCAGCCGTAACCGTCCTCGGGCATCGCGGGGTAGGCGTCTTCTTCCTTGAGCGGAATGACGTCTTCGCTGCGCTGCTTGTCGGCGTTGTAGACGCAGGCGCTGGAGGCGTAGAAGAACCGGTCGCACTTGTTGGCTTGGGCCGCCTGCAGGAGGTGCGTGTTGATGAGCACGCTGAGCATGCAGAGGGCTTTGTTGTTCTCGATGAAGCCCATGCCGCCCATGTCGGCGGCCAGGTTGTACACGTCGCTCACGCCCTTGGCGGCGGCGTCGCACGCGGCGCGGTCCTTCAGATCGGCCACGACGTTCTCGACGTCGCCGAAGACCTGATACCATTCGTCGGTCGGCTTGATGTCGACGGCGCGGACCTGATGCCCTTCGTCGAGCAGCCGGGACACGAGGTGTCCGCCGATGAAACCGCCGCCGCCCGCCACCAGAATCTTCTTGCTCATGTTGGGTGTGTTCCTCGAGTTGGTTCGCGCAAGCGGCGCGGCCAGGGTGATCGTGTGTAATCCAGTATAGTAATCGACGGCAAAATGGTGAAACAACCCGCACGGCGCGGATGTGCGTTTTGTGCGGCGTTTAACGGCATTTAGCCCCCGGTCACTGACCGGGGGCTAAGTGGACGACGACAGCACCGGCTCGAAGCGGTCTGTGATTCGTTCGATGTCGAAGTTCGTCTCTGCGTATCTGCGGGCCGCGTCGCCGTGCTTGGCGAGTTGGTCCGCGCTGGCTAGGAGCTTCTCCGCCGCGGCGCGGAACCCGGCGGCGTCATCCGGTTCCACGACCACGCCTGCGCCTTGCTCGACGATGGTTCGGGCCGCCAGGTTCTGCCGCGGCATGGCGCCCAGGATTGCCCGGCCGGCGCACATGTAGCTCAGCACCTTCGACGGGACGCTGAACACGCCGGCGTCGGGCTCCAGGATCGCCACGAGCACGTCGGCGGCGCCCTGCACCTCCGGCAAGCGGTCGAACGGCTGGAACGGCAGCACGAGGAGGCTGCGCACTCCGGCGGCCGCCGCTTCGCGCTGAAGCCATTCGACCCCGATGCCCTCGGAGATGACGATCATCTCGCCCGAGCCGCGCTCGTCCAGCAGCTTGGCGAGCGCCAGCAGCAGCGCCGGGTTGTGCTTCATCGCCAGCGTCCCGGAGTAGAGGAATCGCGGGCCGTCCTTGAGCCCCTGATCGCGCGCCCAGGCATTCTCGCGAGGCCGCTCGGGCAATTCGTCCAGGGGCGACCAATTATGGACGACGTGGATCTTCGCCGGGTCGACGCCCCAGCGCTCGAACACGGGACGGAAGTCCTCGGTGATGACCACGAGCGCATCGCTGCTGCGGGCGCTGGCCCGGTCGAGGCCCATGAAGTACTTGCCCACGGCGTGGCCCAGCACGGGGATGCGCCGCTTGAGCAGCGAGTACGCCGCGATGCCGTAGATGTCCTGCACCCAAAAGACATGGCGCACGCCGTGGCGGCGGCAGTCGCGAACGAGCCGCCGCTGGGGAAGTGACGGCGTGTTGGCCGAAAGGACCACCTCGGGGCGAAACTCTGCACGGGCGTCGGTCAGAAGGTGACCGTACTTGATCTCCAGTTGCAGCCGCCGGCGGAAGCCGGTCTTGGGGACCATTTCGCCGAGTTCGATTGGCCCGACGTTGAACGTGGCTGGGTCGTTGCTCCGTTTGGTCAGGGCGCCGCGCGGCGTCTGAAACGACCCGTTGTACAAGTGCAGCACCTCGTGCCCGCGCGCGGCCAGCGCCCGGCTGAGCTGCACCTGGAACGGATGGCCGCAATAATCGTGAACGAGGATTCGCACGCAAGCCTCCGGGCGCGTCGTCGGGAGTGAAATCTAGGGCGCGGGCGCCTGGCGGTTGGCCTGGCTTGCGGCAGGCGAGCCGTTAGCGGCCGCGTCCGCGTTCGGCTCGGGTACGGCATGGGCCGCGAGGTGCGCGTAAAGTTGCCGGCACTCGGCGAACAAGGAGGCGTAGCGCGGCTCGTGGATGCGCTCGATGACGCGTCGTTTGAGTCGCGACTTCTCTTCGGAGGGCAGCGGCAGTTGGGCCTGGCCGGCCCCCATGTTCTCCGCGTGTTCCTCGCGAATCATGCGCTCCACTTCGGCGCATTGCGCCGCGTCGCCGGCAAACGTGCGGAACTGCCGCTGGTAACGGGCGTTCACCGCGTCGATCACGGCGCCAAAGTGACCCACGGTCACGGGGAAGTCGGACACGACGACCTTGTCGGCCAGGTCGACGACCGCACGGTGGAACAGGCAGTAGAACTTCAAAAACGCCGCAGGATCTTCCCTATGGAGATAGACGGTCGCGGAAGCGACGGCTTCCACCGGCTCGCGGATGAGCAGCACCGCCGGCACGCCCCACCGCACGGCGAGCATGAGCTGCGCCGGGGCGTGAAAGTGGTGAGCGACCGCGACCTCGCGCCCTTGCGCGACCATGAACGCATACGTGGCGAAGTGATTGCCGCATCGCCAGTAGCCTTCGATCACGACGTCGGAGTCGCGTCTCACGACGCGTTTCTTTGAGTCTTCGCGGAGGTGCGCAATCGGGCGGAAGATCGCCGGATGCGACTTGACCTTGACGCTGAGGAGAACTCGGGCGGTGGAAATCATCGGCGGCGTGCGTTGCTTACGGGACCGGCGAGGCGGCTACCAGTTATTGTCGCGTTCGTAGCCCAGGCGGATCAGCAAATCGCCGGTCACTTCCTTGAAGGCGTCTTTGCACGCGGGCGTGAACGCCTCCACCCAGCCGCCGCCGGTTCCCTTGCGGAACGTGTGCGAGCGCTCGGGCTTGACGGTCTCGGCAATCCGCTCGATGACGCCGTCGATCGGCGGCGGCTCAGCGCAGTGCGACGCGAAGTGCCGCACGAGCCGCTCCAGCTCCGCCGCCTGATCGCCACCGCGGAGGTTTTCGAACTTGACGGCGCACGCCGACTGGTCGTTGATCCAGCGATTGTACAGGGCGAACCGCTCGGCAACGTTGGGCAGGGGGATCGAAGGATCGACGTGCGTCAATCCGCGAATCGACAGCAGGATCGCATCCTCCATCGTCTGGCACGCTTTGAAATATCGCCGCAGCCGATGCCACGGGTTGATCTCGCGGAGGTAATGGCAGGAGCTGACGATCACATCCCGCGGGTCGCGGTAAATGAAGAAGTGAACGAAGTTGAGCCGCTGCAACTCGTCGACGTATGCCGGCCGGTAGAACAGGTGCGCCCGGACGTTCTCGCCCGGCGCGGTGGCGCGGATGTAACGCACGACGCTCGCGTCGGATCGCTCGCGCATCTGGAAAGAGCTGGTCATCGACGACAGGAATCCGCCGTAGTTGACCCGACCGGGCAGCCCCGCCACGATCTGATCAAGCAGGTGCGTGCCGCTTTTGGGGAATGAGTTCGAGAGCACCGGAGGATGAGCCCGGTAGGCGTCGCCGTCGGCGCGGAGTCGGCTCCACCGTTTGGGCGCACGGAGTAAGAACGCACTCGTCTTACGGACCAAGCCGCGCGGATGGTAGAGCGCCGCCTCGAGCCGCGCCTGCACCGAGCCGAATAATCCGCGAGTGGGAAACGTCGCCGAATTCATGAGGCTGCGAATCGTCGTGCACAGGGTGAACGGTGGCTGACGCCGGGTCCGAAAACTGCTGGCTCAATTCGGACATGGCTCGGGGAACAATACTCTAAGATACTTCGCCGCGATCGTCGCGGGCGCGAACCGCTCGCGAATCTGCGCCATGGCCTCCGGATCGGGGCGCGCCGCCGCAGGGTTTTTCAGGACCGCCGCGATCTGTTCCGCGAGCACGTCGGCGTCACGGGGCCGATCCACGTACCGGGCCAGGCCGAGCGTCACTTCGCGGAGCACTGGGATGTCCGAGACAATCGTGGGAGTCCCCAACGCCAGCGCCTCCACGGGCGGCATGCCGAAGCCCTCGAACAACGAGGGCATCACAAATGCGTCGGCGCCGCGATACAGCGCTCCCAACTCTTCGTCGGACACGAAGCCGGTAATCCGCACATGATCGTCAAGGCCGAGCTGGCTGACGACGTCGACCGTAGACGGCATGTTCGCAGCGACGCGCTTGGCGTGGATCTTCCCCTTGGGCCGGCGCGACCGCAGCTCCCCAGCGAGCACGAGGCAATGGTCGGGAAACGAATCTCGGAGCCGATGAAAGGCGTGAATCAGCGTGGACAGATTCTTGAAAGGGCGGTCGACGGCGACTCCCAACAGATACGGCCGCCCGCCCGTGACGGTTTGCTCAAGCGGCCCGTCCAGGCGTTCGAACGCGATCGGATTCCAAATCGCGTGAATCTTATCGGCCCATTGCTGGCCGAATGATTGCAGCAGATCCTGGCGCACGGTTTCCGAGATCGCGACGACGGCGTCGCAATGGCGGAGTGCGTACCGCTGCACCGCGTCGAGCCACATCCGCTTCCGCCACGACACGAGCTCCGGCATGTGCTTGTAGAGCAAGTCGTGAATGACGGCCACGGATCGTCGGGCGCGGACGATCGGCGGCCGGAAGTAGTTGGGAAACAAGACGGCGTCAAATTCCTGGCTGCCGAGTAACCCGAACAACGTCTCTCTGCCGAATCGACCGCCGCGACCGCCCCGGGCGCGATAGGCCACCCCAGGACATCGGTGGGGTACCCCCGCCGGGCCATGGATGACGGTGACGTCGACGTCGTAAGGCGAGCGATTGGCGGCGGCGACTTCGTGCAGTCCGCGGGTGAGGTTCTGAAAGTACGACGCCACGCCGCCCACCATTTGATTGGGCTCTAGGAAGGCGGTTATGGCGAGGGACCGGTTCATCGTCGCGGCAAGCCAAAAGGGGCAGTCGCGTGAGTCGAAGCGCCGCTCGGCGCGCGGGCGGGGCGCCTCTCGAGCGCTGTTGCATCGGCGAGCCGCCGATTGCAGCCGGCCCGGCCGATGCGGCTGGCGTCGTCAGGCAGGTCGGCGGCCCCCGCTCGCGAACGTTGCGAAGGCCGGTGCGCGCCAATTGCTCTCCGTGCCTAAAACCATCCGCGCGGCCCAGAGCAGCGCAACCAGCACGGCGAAGCAGAGCAGCGTGAGTGGAACCATCGTCGCGATGTCGCCGCGCGTAAAGCCCACGATTTGAACGGAGGCCGCGCTCAGGAAGCCCATGAGATAGGGGTCGCCCGGATTGCGGACGAGGATCTCATCGAGATAGCGAATGGCGCCGCCGGCAAGCACGGCATACAGAATGAGAGCCAGGATTCCTCCGTCGTGGATGCCGTGTGCGACGATGCCAGGGCCCCAATTCGTACGCGCCGTTTCTTTTTTCAGGATCTTGCTGTCATAGGGCAATGTCAGGCCCAACTGGCGCGGCTTGTCTTCCCACAGGGGGCGCGGTATCGGCAGCGTGAGAATAACGTACAGGCTGTGGAGCGGCTTGACGTGAAACTCGGCAAACTGCCCGGGGGCCTCGCGGAAGATGTACGTCACCAGCAGCATGAGCTCGACGGAATTATGCCCAATCTGCAGAGTCGATTGTTCAAAGGATTCGCTGCCGGAAAATAGCGATTGCTTGAAGATTTGCCACCGCGTCTGAGCGCCGACGTCCCCGCGTTTGGCTTCGGCTCCGAAGTGCCCGTACCAGCGCGCGGCACGATAGGCGCTGTCGGCGACGGGCGCCGCCAAGCTGAGCATGGCAAATAACCCGAGCGTCAACCACGGAGAGCGGTACCTGAGGTACCACCAATAGAAACAGACCGGGGCAGCAATAAGCAAGGAGTAAAGGAACCGGCGTCCGCCGCCGCTGGAGAACGACAAATAGGCGCCCGCGAAAAATACGACGATCAAGATCGCCAGCGACGCCGGGCTCATCTTGCTGCGATTCCAAATGGCCAAGGCGAACGCCATCGCGAACGCCGGCGCGATCAACCCGACGCGCACGAGCAGCGGACGAAGGCCGGGAACTTGGATCAAGACGATCTGGCCAGCCATGGCAAACAACGCCAGGCTGATCGGAAACCAGAGGCCGGCGCCGTCCAGCGGCGGCCATTTCAGAAAAGACTTGGCGCCCCATCGGCGGGGCCATTGGAGCCGCTTGTAGGCCACTTCAAACGCCAAAAAGAAGACGACGACATACAGATAGTACGTGAAGTAAACCTTGGACGAGTACATGAAGTAATGCGGGGTGCGAACCGCGTTGAGTCCCGAGAAACCGACATAGAGCACGCCGCCAGCGAGAAAGAAATTTCGCGCCGTGAGCAAGTCCGTCTTCCGCCGCACATACGGAATCACGATCGCGGCGATCGCCCAAATCGTGAAGCCGACGCTGAACAGAAGCAGAATGCGATCTTCCATGGGCGTTTGGCGTCGGCGCCAGAGAATGAAGCAATGCGGAACTCAGCGGCGCCCTGGTCAGCAGACCGCGAGACGATCCAGGCGGGGGCGACGGAATTGCTCGATCGCGCGTCATGGCGGGGGACCGCCAAACGCTCGCCACCGCTGGTTACGCCATTATAACCGAGCCCTCCCCTCCGGGCTTCTGAAAACGCATTCCGCGAGGCACTCCCCAGGAGGCAACCGCGGCGTCAACGTCAAGTGAAGCGATTGTAGCGGTTAAGCCCGCGGTGCGCGGGAAGCTCGAATTCGCGGCCCTGCTTTCGCAGCCCGAGATGTTCGCTTCACGGGATGGACGGCAGGGCATTGGCGTCACCGAGGGCCCGGCGGACCTCGGCCACGACGTCCACCTCTCGGCGCCAGTTGGCCAGTCGAGCCGGCGCCGCGGCTTGGTAGGCCGCGATTCGCGTCTCGTCGGTGACCTCCAACAAGGCCGCCGTCAAATCCCCCAGATCGCCATTGCGGAAAATGCGGCCACTGACGCGGTCTTCCACCAAGTCCCGCGCGGCCCCAACGACGTCGCTGGCGATCACGGGAATTCCCGCGGCCATGGCTTCTTGCACGACGACGCCCCAGGGCTCCCGCAGGCTGGGCAGCACCAGTGCGTCACAGGCATGATACGCGGCTCGCAGCTCCTCGGCTTCCAGGAACGCCGTCCAGTGGACCCGCGGCCGGAGATCTTCCGGCACCCGCGCGCGAAGTGAATCCTCCAGCGGCCCGGCGCCGACGATCACGAGGTCCCATGCCGCTCGATCCGCTGCGATGCGGGCAAAGGCGTCCAGCAGCAAATCCACCCGTTTGACCGGGTGCAGCCGCCCGCTGTAGAGCAGCCGGCGTCGCCCTTGGCTGAATTGAAATCGCTGGCACAACGTTCGAATCGCGTCGTCGTCTCGTACGGCGAACCAGTCGTAGTCGGGCGTGTAAGGCACGCGATACATCCGCTCGCGTGGAAAACCGTACTTGGCGAAGTAGGCGATGCCATATTCGCCCATCGGCATGGCGCCGGCGGCGCGGCGCGACGCCCAACGAAAGAACAATCGCTTGATCCAGCGGCGCGTGGGGCTGCGCAACCGCTCGATTTGAATGTTCGAATCGCTCCGTAGGAAGAAGGGAACGCGTTTTCGCGCGAGATGTCGGAGCATGCGCAGGTGAGACGGATATCCATAGCCGGTGAGGATGGCCGCCGCGACGCGCTCCGTATCACAGAAGCGAATCAGATCGGCTCCCTTGTTCCAGTCAGTCCATGGAGCCACGAGCAGGCCGCCGTGGGCCGGTTCTTTGCCCCGCGAGAAGTTTGTGACATGAATCTCGGGGGGAGTCGTCATTTGCCAGTCAAAGTCGGCGGCGCCGTGCGTCACCAGCGTGACCAACTTCAGCTCGGGGATTCCCCGCGCGAGCAGGCCATGCAGGTGGATGCGGTAGGGCGTGAGCGTGTTGCAGATCATCGCCAACCGTGGGCGGTCGTCAGCGGCGGGACTTGAAGGGCGATCCAAGGGCAGCGGTCCTCTATGCTTCAACGAGGCGACGTTTCAGGAGTCCACCGCACGCCGCCGCTTCGACCGGGCCAGCACGTTGCCGTTCATGGGCGTCGACGAGATCGGCGTTAGCGCGCCATCGAGAGCCACGTCGAAGAATTCAAACTCGGCCAATTCGCTCAATGTTCGAATGAGATCGTCCCGAGTGTAGCCGAAACGAATGGAGTTGAGATCCGCCTCGAACAAGATGTGCGGAGCGTGGGAGCGAATGACCGACGCGGCGCCGCGGAAGGCGGCCAGCTCGCCGCCTTCGATGTCGATCTTGATGACGCTAGGCGGCGGCGCCACGCCGCTTTCGACCAACGCGTCGATCGACGTCATGGCGCGTTTGAGGGACACGGCTCCCCGCTCGCGCGCCACGGCGGAAGCGTGCACCGAGTGCGACGTCAGCTTAATTTCGGCCTCCTGCGGGCGTTCGCCGATCATCGCGTCGAACACGAGCACGGAGTCGTTGAGTCCGTTCAACTGGGCCGAAACGAGAATCAATCGCGCCAAATCCGGCTGCGGCTCGAAGGCCACGCACCGCACCTGGCCGCCGAGCGCGACGGCGGTCTCGATCGTCATGTAACCGACGTTGGCGCCGAGATCGTAGTACACGTCCCCGGGCTGAAGCAAATCGCGGCACGTTTCGTAAACGTGCGGCTCCCAGGCCCCGCCTTTGGCCTTGATGAGGGCGAACACGTCGAACGCGCGGGGCGCCATGGCAAGCTTGGCGCCGTGGCGAGTGACCATCACCCGCCGCAAGCCGCGTCCCAGAGTTCGCCCCAGCACCCGCGGCACCATCCCGCGACCCCGTCGAAAATGCCGCGCCCACCAATCTCCGAGCGCGACGGCCAACGACGGACGCTGGCTCCAACCGGCGAGGTCGGATTCGTTGATCTGAACCGGCTGGACGAGAGCTTTGTTCATGATATGGGGCTTGGAGTCAAAGAACCGAATCGGAGATGCACTAGGGTTAGTCGCGGCAGGACTCGGCTCAACTCGGCCGCGATGCGAGACAGGGACTCTAGCCCACGGCGGACGGCGGCCATGCCGGCGGCGCGGGTTGTTACAGATTTGCCGAGGTCGTCGCTCCGCGTCCCCCGCGTTGCGGTTTGCCGTTTTTCAGGATCAACTTCACGGTGTCCGAGATGATCGCGGGCGACAAGGCCGTGGTCGTCCAAATGCCGAGGACTTTGCGAACAATCAACGCGGCCGCCGCAGCGCGCTCGGCGGTCGCCAGGCTCTTGGCGACCGCCGCTCCCGCAACGCCCCACCAGACGATGGCAGCGGGGCAGAGCACCGCAAAGAGAACGCCAACGACGACCGTGGACCGCATCAGCAGGCGTTGCCGCCCCGTCATGATCAGCACAATATTCGCGTGGCCGGCGAGAAACAAGCACACCTGTCCCACGAGCAGAATCCGCAGCGGCAGCGCCGCACCCGTTCGTCCCGGGCCGAAGAGTGTCGTGACAAACGGCTCGGCCGCCACAAACAGCAGCGCACACAGCGCGATGCACGGCAATCCGATGATCGTCGAGGCGCCGCGGACCAAGCGTTCCATGCGTCGCATCTCGCCCCGCTCGTAGAGTTCGGCGACGAAGGGCATCAGCGCCGGCGCCAGCGTGGCGTAGCCGAAGTTGATGAGCGACAGACCGCGCTTGGCGAATCCATAGTCGGCCACGTCCGCATCGCCGACAAACAGGCTGACGAGAAAGATATCGAGTTGTTCGATGGCCAGGAGCGTCGCCGCCGAGACGAACACTGGCCAACTTGCGCGCAGCAGCCACCAGGCGTCAGGTTCCGGCGGAATATCGCTGTCTTGTTGGGGCTCGGACCTGGCGCTCGAAGCCGCGCTGATCGCACGGTGCGACATCACGGCGCCGACGGCGATCGAAATTGCCGTCATGCCGACGTGGATCGCTAGGACAGTTCGCAGATCGAGGTGATTGGTCCATGCCGCCGCCGCCAACGAAACCAAGATGAGCAAATTGGGCAGCCAGCCGCCGCTTTTGGAGTACATGGCGCTGCTCATCCAAAATTGGTCGCGTCCGCGGAAGAGTTCGGAGGTAACCTGCGTCACCGTGTAGAGGATGAACCACGCCGCGACCCAAGCGGCCCTCTCGCTGAGCAACGCCCAAACTGGACGCCACGGCGCCAGGAACCGGCAGAGGACCACGAAGCCAATCGTGGTGACGACGCTGCTGGCCGCGAACAGGATTAAACACGAGCGGACGCCGCTCCACGCCAGGCGAGGATTGGATTCCAGATGGCTCTTGCGAATGACGCGCAACAGAATATCGGTCGATCCCAAGTTGACCAACTGCGACAAGAAAGGCACGAGGAACGACGCCAGGACATAGGCGCTGAGTTCAGCGTCGTCCATCCGCCAGCCAAGCAAGCCTTGGGCGCCGAACAGCGCGGCCATCGCCGCGACGCGACCGAGCATCACCCACGAAATGCCCACCAGGACGCGGCGCGCAAAGGGCGCTCCCGGTCGCTGAGCCTGCGGGTCGTCGGGCGTCGTCATAGGCGTCAATACGCGGGTCGTGCGTCAGCGCCGTCGGGCGCCGAGGGAGGCGAGTGCGTCAGCGGCGCGGATCAATCGTTGGGGCGCGGGTGCTGCAGTTCATTCTCCGCCAGCACCAGGTCGTGAGCCACCATCATCCGCGCCAATTCGTGCACGCCGACTTGCGGCTCCCATCCCAAGACGCGGCGGGCCTTTGTCGCATCCCCCAAGAGTAGGTCAACCTCGGCGGGACGAAAATACCGGCGGTCGACCTCGACGAGCGTGCGGCCTGTCGCGTCGCTTCCCGTTTCCGCCAGGCCTTCGTCCTTCCAGACCAGCGGCAGGCCCGCTTCGGCGAAGCAAAACTCGCAGAATTGCCGAACCGACGTCGCCTGACCGGTGGCAATCACAAAATCGTCGGGTACGTCGATTTGCAGCATGAGCCACATCGCCTTCACATAGTCGCCGGCGAAGCCCCAATCGCGCTGTGCGTCGAGATTGCCCAAATAAAGCTTCTTCTGCAGCCCCAGCTTGATGCGCGCCGCGGCGTGGCTGATCTTACGCGTGACAAAGGTTTCGCCGCGACGGGGCGACTCGTGATTGAACATGATGCCGTTGGCCGCGAACATGCCGTACGACTCGCGGTAGTTGCGAGTCGCATGAAACGCGAACGCCTTGGCCGCCCCATAGGGGCTCCGCGGATAGAACGGCGTCGTCTCCCGCTGCGGCGTCTCGACCGCCTTGCCGAACATCTCCGACGATGAGGCTTGGTAGAACTTGGCGTTGAGTCCCAGTTCGCGCATGCCCTCCAGGATGCGCACCGTTCCCAGTGCGGTCACGTCGCCGGTGTATTCCGGAACTTCGAACGACACTTTGACGTGCGACTGGGCGCCGAGATTGTAGATTTCGTCGGGCCGCACGTCCTTAAGAATCTGGTTGATCGACGAGGCGTCGCACAGGTCGCCGTAGCACAGATGCAGCCGCACGTCCTCGTCGTGCGGATCCTGGTAGAGATGGTCGATCCGCGACGTGTTGAAGGACGAACTGCGGCGGATGACGCCGTAAACTAAATACCCCTTGGCCAGCAGCAACTCCGTCAGGTACGAGCCGTCCTGCCCGGTGATGCCGGTGATCAGGGCCGTCTTGCCGTTGAGCGGGGGGCTGGACATGGGGCGGAGTGACAGTTGGGCAAGTGAGTAAGTGAGTCGGCGGCAAAGTTGCGCGGGGATCGTTCCGTTAGACTCGCGCCTCGTTCTCGCAAAACCAACGATACGCGTCCGCGATGCCCTCGCGGAGACCAATGCGATGACGCCAACCCAAGGCATGCAGGCGGCTCACGTCGAGCAGCTTGCGCGGCGTGCCGTCGGGCTTGCTGCGGTCGTACGCGAGTTCCGCATCGGGATAGACCACGTCGCGGACCGTCGCGGCGAGCTCGGCAATCGTGAGATCCTCGCCCGATCCCACGTTGATCGTCGACTCTTCATCATACCGTTCCAGCAGGAACAGGCACGCGTCGGCCAGGTCGTCGACGTGGAGAAACTCGCGGCGGGGCGCGCCGGATCCCCAAATCGTCACAGTTGGGGCGCTGGTGGAGCAGGCGTCGTGAAACTTGCGGATCAGGGCGGCCAGGACATGCGAGTTCGTGAGATCGAATTTGTCGTGAGGACCGTACAGGTTCGTTGGCATCGCGGAGATGAAACGGCAGCCGTATTGCCGGCGATAGGCGATGCAGGATGTCAGCCCCGCGATCTTCGCGATCGCGTAGGCTTCGTTGGTGGGCTCCAGCGGCCCGGTGAGCAGGTACTCCTCGCGGATGGGTTGCGGACAATCACGCGGATAGATGCACGAGCTGCCCAAGTAGAGCAGCTTCTCGACGCCCGTCTGCCACGCGGCGCGGAGCACGGTGGCGTGCAGCAGCAGGTTGTCGTACATGAACTCCGCCGGCCGAGCGACGTTGGCCTGAATGCCGCCGACGGTGCCCGCCGCATGGATGACGTAGCGCGGCCGGTGCTCGGCGAACCAGGCGTCGACGGCCGACTGGACGCGGAGATCGAGTTCCTGCCGCGTCGCGACGAGGATGCGGGAACAGCCCGCCGCCCGCAGGCGGCGCACCAGCGCCGAGCCAACCATTCCGCGGTGGCCGGAGACGAAAATCGGCGCATCGCGCGGCAATTCAGACATGGCGGCAGGCGGGCGGATGCATTCAAGTCGTGTGGCGCCCGAACTCAAGGCGTCGCTGCCGGCGGTAGGGAAGGCAACGACGTTGCCAGCGGACGGCGATTGAGGTTACGGGGACGGGCCAACTCGACAGTAGTCGAATGGCCAAGTGCGGTCAAACTGTCGCCGCGGGCGCGTCGGTCTCTGCTGACCGTCGATCGTAGAACCGTTTCAACCCGACCCCTCGCACGTGGCATCGCCGCCACGCAAACGGGGTGGCGTTGCGTTTCGACATCGAGCGGCGCGCTTGACAGGCGGTCGCACACTGCGCCGTTCGCGCGCTGCAGGATATAGGGGCGTGTGGCAAGCCGCTACGCAATTCGATGGCCCGCGTCATGCGTGCCTTGCCAACGCTAGCAAAGCGTGGCGCCTTTGGCCCGCGTCGTGTGGCCCTTGCGCGTCCTTAACACGCTTTGGCGGCATGCTCTGAACCATCTGCAACGGATTGTTTGACAGTGTCGAGAAGCGCGAATACGATGACCAGCGGATGGGGGTGACCGCGGCCGCGACGGGAGTCGCCGGCACGGAGTTTGCGGTCGACGGAAGGACCGAGTCGCAGTCCTACCGCGTTCGTCGGCGGTTGCGACAAGCTTTCCTCCGGCCGACGCGGCGAGCATTCCGGATCGCAATGCACGCCCTAATCCCCTCGCCCAGCCAGGTCGATTTCGCTCGTCAGACCGTGTTGACAATTCATGCCGGCGTTACAATGAGGATTGGCCGGCGACGTGGGCGCCTTCCCAGCCTTGGGCGTTGATCAAGATCGACATTCATTGAGTACGCACCTCGATATGGCTACCGTCAAGACGGACGATGTCTCGGCCGGGTCCCCGAGCGCTGGTCTGGCAGTGACAGCGCCGCGCAGCTCCGACGCCGCCAAGCATCGAGAGCTGTCCCCGTTGGATCCGCACGATTCCACCGCCGCAGCGGACGCGCCATCGTCGCAGCGCCGTACGAACGGCGCCGCGCTCGCGAAGTCGCGGTATCTGGGGCGCGTGAACGGTCGCGTTCGCTTTCCCGAACAGCGCCCTGGGGGCAATCGTAGCTATATCGCACAGATTGCACGAACCGGCATTCCGCTGGCACTGGGGGACTTGGCCGCGCTCTCCGCGGCTGTCCTGCTGTGCGCGCTTGTGGGCCTGAACTTTCACCTCGGGCCCGACGAACCCGGAACCGTATTTTTTCGGTGGTTCGCGCCGACCGCCGTCGGTTTGCTGACGATCAACGCGGTCTTGGGACTCTATCCCGCGGTGCGACTCGGCTTTGTCGAGGAAATGCAGCGGCTCAGCATGTCGCTCGGCGTCATGTACGTCATGACGTTGGGACGGATGAATTTGGGCTCGAATCTGTTGGGCGACCGCATGTTGTTCGCCACGGTCGCAGTGGCCCTGTCGGTGTTCCTGATGCCGATGACGCGAAAGTGGTTGCGAAGAGTTTTGGGGCGGACCTCATGGTGGGGATTTCCCACGCTCGTTTGCGGACATGACTCGGCAGTGGTCAGCGTCTATCAATGGCTGTGCGAACAGCGCCGGCTGGGGCTGCAGCCGCTCGGCGTGGTGGCTAATTCCGACGTACTCGAGCTTGATCGAGAAACCCCCGGCTACATGGGCGACTGGTCGGAAGCGCGGGCCCTTGCCGAGCGCGGCCACGCGTATTGGGCCGTCATGGTCGAGCCGCCCGAAAGCAACGCCGAAGTCACGGCCACGATCGAGAACTTCCTCGGCAACGTTCCGCACGTGTTGGTCGTGTCGGAACTCACCGGCATGCCGGACCATTGGAATCGGCACCAGTTGAATGAAGGGCTCGACGGTTTGCTCGTCGAGCATCACTTGATGCTGCCGCTGCAGCAAATCGTCAAACGGTGCATGGACCTGGCGATTGTCACCATCGTCGGCATGTTCCTGGCGCCGTTGTTCTTGGCCCTGGCCGTGATCATCAAAGTCACGTCGCGCGGACCCGTGATCTATGGTCACGAGCGCGTGGGGCGCGGCAACACGCGATTCCGCGCCTGGAAGTTCCGCACCATGATCGACAACGCGGAGAACTTGATTGAGGACTACCTCAATCAGTACCCCGAGCTCCGCGACGAGTGGGAGCGGACCCACAAGCTGAAAAACGACCCGCGCGTGACGGCCATCGGCCGGTTCATGCGGAAATGGAGCATCGACGAACTGCCGCAGTTGTGGAACGTGCTGATGGGCGAGATGAGCACCGTGGGCCCGCGGCCGATCGTGCCTAATGAAATCGTCAAGTATGGCGAGCACTTCGAAATCTTCTGCAGCGTGCTGCCAGGGATGACAGGCCTATGGCAGGTCTGCGGCCGGAATGATACGTCGTTCGAGGAGCGCGTGAGGCTGGGCGTCCATTACATCCATCGTTGGTCGCCGTGGCTCGACGTCTATCTGCTCGGCCGGACGGTGAAAACCGTCCTCTTTTCCAAGGGCGCTTATTGAGGGCGGCGGCTGGGTGGTCACGGCTGGCGACCAAAACGGGGGGCACGCGTCCAGCCAAGAGTCGCCCGGCGTCGATTCCCCGTCGCGCGAGCCGTCCGGAGCCCCGAAAATGGCCAGCCGCGCAATAAGTCGTGCGTTGCGCGAGGCTGGTTTTCCAGCCGCTTCTCTTGCGGACTCGTAAGGCGCCAACTGATTGCAGATTGTGCACGCCAATACTATGATCGGGGAGTCGCCCAGGGGATCGACTCGATCCGCTGGGCCGCCTTTTCCTCGTCAGAGCGTCGCTTGCTCCACAGGAAAGTGAAGGGCATGGATTGCTGAAATGTGCCATTAAGGTGCGCGTGGACTCGGCGCGTCTCCATGCTGACTCAGATTCCGAATAGAAGTCAAAGCTTCGGCGAGAAAGTTGCGCGCTCGACGACGGGCGCGTTGCCGCGGCGCCGATTCGTGCGCCCAACGCGTGCGATTGTGAGCGTCGCCGTCGGCCTGCTCGTCTCGGCGGCCGGAACGACATGGGCGCAGAAGCCCAATGTCATTGTGTTCCTTGCTGACGACATGGGGATTGGCGACACGAGCGCCTATTTGGGCAAACGGCTCGAAGCGACGTCGGATCCCATCCCCGTCACGGTCAACACGCCCAACCTGGACCGACTGGCGCAACGGGGAACGGTCTTCACCGACGCGCATTCGGCGTCGACGATGTGCACCACGTCCCGGTATGCCATGCTGACCGGCCGGTACGCCCAGCGATCCTACACGAAGATCGCGACGATCAACGCCAACTGGACGGGCCCGGTGCTGATCGACCCGCAGCGTGAAACGATGGCGACCATGTTTCAACGCGCCGGTTACGCCACGTCCATGTTTGGGAAATGGCATCTTGGCGCCAACATGCTCGACAACAACGGGAATCGCTATGTCGGCCCGGGAAGCGGCCCGTCGATTTCGGATTTCAATCAGGTTCGTTGGCCTACCGCGGAAAACCCCGCCGTCGAGTCGATAGCCGACGGACCCAGGCAGCATGGATTCGACTATTTCTACGGGACGCTTTCCAATTACGAGCAGTTTACGGGGAACTTTCGCGGCTTCTTTGAGAACAACACGCTGCAAGGCGTCCCACAGTGGCAGCCGCCCTCGGGAACGTCGGGCGGCCCTTACGTGCCGGCGCCGGATTGGGAAGCGGTGCGTACCGGCGAGCGTCTGGCCAATCATGCCCTGGACGCGATCGACGCCCACGCCGGCGCTAACGGCCAGCCGGCAAGCGATAAGCCGTTCTTCATGTACTATTCGTCGATGTCGCCTCACTCTCCCTACAATGCGGCGGAATCGATTAATTTGCAGGGGACGAACCATGCCATCCGCGGCCAGGCCAGTTGGAGCAACGGAGCCGTTCACTCGTTGCGGGAAGACATGGTCTACGAGAACGACGTCATTCTTGGAGCCATGCTTGACAAGCTGGAGTCGACGATCGACCCGCAAACCGGCGGACCGATGATCGACAATACGTTGATCGTTTTCACCAGCGACCACGGAGCCGGACACTCCTACTTTCGGTTCAGCCCCGGCATGCGGGATTACAAGCAATCGATCTATGAGGGCGGCCATCGCGTGCCGTTCTTGGCGAGCTGGCCGGGCAAGATCCCCCAGAATGCCGTGAGCGACCAAGTTTTCGGCTTGAACGATCTCTACGCCACGTTTGCCGCCATCAACGGCGTCGAATTGGCGCCGACCGAAGCCGAAGACAGCGAAAACGTGCTTCCCGCCCTGATGGGGCAAACGACGGCGCAATTTCAGCGCCCCAGCAATCTCATGATCCACGACAACACGTTGCTCAACGACATTCCCAAAGGCGCGGTCGTGGCCATTCGCTCCGGCAACTTCAAGCTGATCCTGTCCCGCGATTTGGTGAACGTCCCCGCCCAGTCGCCGACCACCGCGGGTCAGGCGATTCCCGTGGGATTTTACGACCTCAGCGTCGATCTGCACGAGGACGCGAACCTGTTGAATGAGCCGGCTTACGCAGCGCAGATCGAATCGATGCGGCTGCAGGCGCTGCAGTATTTCAACCAGGGCTTCACCCGCAGCACGATTCAGTCGGAATACGGGCCGCTGGTCGGCGCCGACGGCGGGACCGACCTGATGAACAACATCACCGGCGCCGTCGGCTATGAGTTTACCGTGGGCGCTCGGCCCGTGGCCGTCACCCGTCTGGGAATGTGGGACGACGCCGCTGACGACATCATCAATCAAGAGACCAATTATCCCAATCCCGACGGCGACACCGTGGGCCTGCCCGACGGTTTGACGGCGACGCATACCATCCGGCTGTTCGACAAAGGCACGGGCTTGGAACTCGCGAGCGCTGAGATCAACATGGACAACAGCGAGCTCCTCGGCGAGTATCAGTATGTGAATCTTCCCGACGCGATCGAGCTTTCGCCGGGGACGACCTATGCGCTGACGATGAGCACGACGGCCGGCGACGGGGACCTGTTCCACGCGCCGGCGCCAGTCACCGGAGCGTCGCCGATGACCAGTTCGCTCGTCCGAGATTTCGTCGCCCGCCGCGCGGCGACGGACGGCGTCTATCCGACGCTCCTTCCCAACGGGAATTTGAGCACGGGCAGTCTGACGGAATCGATGTTCGCCCATCGTCTCTTTGGAGGGCCCACGGCGATGCTGGCCGAAATTCCCGGCGGCGGCGGCGTCATCCCGCTGGAAATGGTCGACTTCAACGCCGACGGTTACGTGGACGGCGCCGATTTCTTGGTCTGGCAGCGCGGCGTCGGGATGCTCAACCCGACCCATGCGGACGGCGATGCGGACGGCAATGGCTTCGTCGACGGCGACGACCTGAATTATTGGCGGACGTACATCGACTCCTACAATCTGCCTCCCACGACGCCCACGGTCGGCGCGGTGCCCGAGCCAGCGTCGGCGGTGCTCGCCCTGCTCACCTTGGCGGCGGCGCTGGTGGGCCGTCGTCTTCGTTAGGACGACGGGAAGGGCCGTCGCGGCCGAAATGCGGATTCTGGCGGCCCTTTCCTTGCGGCCGCCAGTCCGCAGGAGGCCCGCCTGCAGGATGCAGGTTGGTCCGATGGGTGGAATTCGACGCCGGAGAACGTTGCTCGACCCATCCGCGCGGATCGGCCGAATCGTAGACTTCGCGGCAGGTCCAGTTAGGATAGGCTTTATCAGGACAGAGGGGATTGGCGCCCGCGATTGCTGCGGATGCGCCGGAGGCATCTTGACATGGCATCGTCGCGCCGAGCATTCCACCCGGGCGCAACGATTGTTGCCGCAACTTGCGGCGTCTTGCTCATCGCCGGAATAGCGCGCGGCCAGTCCAGCCAGCCCAATGTGATCGTCATTCTTTCCGACGATGCGGGGTACAGCGACTTTGGCTTCTCGGCGGCGCTCAACGGCGTAACGCCCCGGGGGATGACGCCTAACATCGACGCCTTGGCCCAGCAGAGCGTCGTCGCCCGCGCGGGATATGCGTCGCCCGTCTGTTCGCCAACCCGCGTCGGTTTGCTGACCGGCCTGTATCAGCAGCGCCAGGGCGTCGAGCGCGTCCTGGGAAACAGCCTGACCCAGACCGTTGGGCTTGACG
Organism: Lacipirellulaceae bacterium; assembly: GCA_044867485.1. Taxonomy (GTDB): domain Bacteria; phylum Planctomycetota; class Planctomycetia; order Pirellulales; family Lacipirellulaceae; genus Lacipirellula. The sequence continues at coordinate 36,318 of JBIOVA010000295.1, forward strand.
GCGATCTGCCGACAATTGCTGATCGGATGAAGTCGCTGGGTTATTCGACGGGCATGATCGGCAAGTGGCACATTGGCTATGTGCAGGGAGAGAATCGCCCCAACGACTCGGGCTTCGACGAGTTCTTCGGCTTCCTCTCGGGCAATCGCGGGTATTTCGGCGAAGGCGGCGCGTCGAACGCTATGTATCGGAATACCACCAACGTCGAGGCGCAATGGCGCACGCAAGGCGATCCCAGCCTTTACGACCCGGTCCAAGGTCGGTACGTCACGGACGCCCTGGGCGAAGAAGCGGTTGACTTCGTGAACCGCCACGCGGACGACGCCAATCCGTTCTTTCTCTATGTTCCCATGTCGGCGCCGCATGATCCCTACATCTCCAAACAGCAGGACTACGACCTGTTCCCGCAATTGACCGATCCCGTGCAGCGCACCACGGCGGCGATGGTCCATGCCCTCGATCGGGCCGTGGGTATGATCACCGACGCACTCGAAACAAACGGCATCGACGATGAGACGATGATCGTCTTCCTCAATGACAACGGCGGCACGTCCAATCACGACAATCGGCCGTTCCGAGATTTTAAGGCTACGGCGTTTGAAGGCGGCGTTCGCGTCCCGTACATGATCAAGGCGCCGGGCGTGACGCCGGGCACGTACAACGCGCCGATTTCGATGTACGACATTGCTCCCACGGTGGTCGCCGCCGCCGGCGGCAGCATTCCGCAAGGCGAGACGGACGGCGTGAATCTCCTGCCTCACTTCTCGGGAGCCAACCCGGCCAATCCCCACGAGGCGCTGTTCTTTCGGAACAACACGGTGTGGGCCGTGCGCAAAGGGGATTGGAAGCTCGGTCGCATGAGCGGCTCCGGCGGGCTCGTGCTCTACAACCTGGCGACCAATCCCACCGAGAACAATAACGTCGTTGGCTCTCAGCCGGCGATTGCCGACGATCTCACCAAGGAGTTTACCCGTTGGGAGGCGACGATGGCGAAGCCGAAGTTCAGCGCCTTCGGCGTCGAGGATCGCAATCTGTTCGACCATTTTGTGTTTCGCGTCGGAGCGAGCAGCGCCGCCAACTGGGGCGACGCGGGGCTTTGGCGCCAGGCCGGCACGGACTCGCCCGACGTGACGATGAATCCCGACGACGCCTACGCCAACGCGATTCTGGAGTTCATCGTCAAGCACGGCGGCGACTACGTGGCGACGAACAACATGACGCGCATGAGCCAACTGACGTTCATGCTCAATCAACTGCGACTGAACGGCAATCTCAACGCCGCCGAGAATCACGTCGGCACGATCAACGGCAATCCCCTGCTGCTGGTCAACAATTTGGCGGGACAAGCGCCGCAGATTCAATTGACGGCGGGCTCGCTCAACGCCAATCGCTTTACGTTCAATGTCCACAATGAGCTGCAACTGCTGGACAACCTGGAGATCGTCGGCAACGGCACGCAAGACTTCGTGATCCACGGGGCGATCCGCGATTACGACGACCCGCGCAACGTTCTCAAGACCGGCACGAGCCAGGTGACGCTGCGCGGCAGTAACACGTTTGCCGGTTCGTTGGCGGTCAACGGCGGGCGTATCCGCCTGGACGGTGCGTCGGCCGCCATTGACGGCGCGGCGTCGATTGCCATTGGATTCGGCGCCACCTTGGAGGTGAACGACGGACGCGTAGAAACGTCGACCGTGACCGTGGCCGGCGGTGGGGCTTTCCTGGTCAATCCCGGAGCGCTCGCGGCGGGCGACCTGCAAGCCAACATCGTCAATCAGGGGTCGCTTGAGCTGATCGGCGCGACGCCCGGCGCGGTGCAGGTGAACGGAAATCTCCAGCAGTCCGCCACCGGCGAACTGCAGATCCGCATCGGCCAGCAGGGCCCGACGGCGTTGTTCGACCGCTTGCAGTTTGTGGGAACCGCGCAACTTGGCGGCATGTTGGATCTCGACCTGGTGAGTTTGGGCTCGGGACTCTTCACGCCGGCCGCGGGGGCGATGTTCTCGATCCTCACGGCGACGGGGGGCGTGACGGGGCAGTTCGCGGCGGCCGATTTGCCGATGACGCTTAACGGCCTGAAATGGCAAGTCGTCTACGGCGCGACCAGCGTCTCGTTGAGAACCGCCTTCACGGCGGATTTCGACGCCGACAACGACGTCGATTCGGCCGACCTTGCCCGTTGGAAGTCGAACTTTGGCATGACGGCTGGCGCCACGCTCGCCCAGGGCGACGCGGACGCCGACGGAGACGTCGACGGCGCCGATTTCCTGCTGTGGCAGCGAAATCTCGGCGTCGCGACGGCCACGTTTCCCGCCGGCTCCGCCGTGCCAGAGCCCTCCGCAGCGAGCCTCGTGGTGTGCGCCGCGGCGCTGCTTGGCCGGCGCCGTGTGCGGCGCTAGCTCCTGCCAGCGTGGAGAGACTGGGCGACGCATTGCACGATCCTTTCCGCGGCTTGTCCGTCGCCATACGGATTGGCGATGCCGGTCATTCTTCGGTAAGCTGCGTCGTCGGTGAGCAGCCGCAGCGATTCCGCCACGATTGCGTCGGCGTTGGGGCCGACAAGCTTGACGGCGCCTGCGGCGACGCCCTCGGGCCGTTCGGTCGTGTCGCGCATGACCAGCACGGGTTTGCCGAGCGTGGGCGCCTCCTCCTGCACGCCGCCGGAGTCGGTGAGGATCAGCCGGCTCGCGGCCGCGAGGGCGACGAACTGCGAGTAGGGCTGCGGCGGGATGAGGCGGATGTTGGCGCGGGCTCTGAGCCGCGCGTGCACGACGTCTTTCACGCGCGGATTGAGGTGCACGGGGTACACGATCAAGAGCTCGGGTTGCGCTTGGGCGAGCTGGTCGAGTGCGTCGCAAATTTGATCGAACCCTGCGCCGAAGTTTTCGCGACGGTGGCCGGTGACGAGGACCAGCGGCCGCTGGAGCCAATCGGCGCCGACGAGCGCGGCGAGCTCCCCGTGCAGAGCCGCTTTCACTTCGGGCCGCTCCTGCCGCCGGAGCTCCATGAGCAGGGCGTCGATGACGGTGTTGCCCGTGACGGAAATCCGTTCGGCGGGAATTCGCTCGGCCAGCAGCGCTTGGCGGGCCGTCTCGGTGGGAGCGAAGTGCAGGTCGACCAGCGGGCTCACGAGCCGGCGGTTGGCTTCCTCGGGGAACGGCGAGGCGAGGTTGCCGGTCCGCAGGCCGGCCTCGACGTGGCCGATGGGAATCCGCCGGTAGAAGCTGGCCAGCGCGGCGCAAAGTACGGTCGTGGTGTCGCCCTGGACGAGCACCATGTCGGGCGCCAGTTCGGCGAGGGCGCGGTCGCACCGTTCGACCAGCCGGGCCGTGAGCCCCGCGAGCGACTGGTTGGGCTCCATCGCGTCGAGGTCGGCGTCGACCGCGATGCCGAACAGGTCGATGACTTGCCGGATCATCTCGCGATGCTGCCCGGCGTTGACGACGACGGGCTGGAGGCCGTCGGCGGCGCGGAGCGCGGCCACGACCGGCGCCATCTTGATGGCTTCGGGTCGAGTGCCGATGAAGACGGCGACGCGGTGGGGCATGAGACGGCGAGTGGGGTGAACGGCAGAGCGGAGCGGCAGTGCTATCATCGTTGCCCGCCGGGCCGGACGCCAGCACTCGGCGTTGTCGCGTTCTTGGCAAGTTGATACCGTGCTGGCGCATTCTCCCCGCGTCCCGCACCGCTTGTCGTCATGCCTTCGACCGACCGTCCGCCGCGCATTTTGATCGTCCGTCTGACCGCCCTGGGGGATGTGATCCACGGGCTGCCGGTGGCGTGCGCGCTGCGGGCGGCGTTCCCGCAGGCGACGATCGGCTGGGTCGTCGAGGGCCGCAACGCGGAGCTGCTTAACGGGCATCCGGCGCTGGACCACGTGATCGCGGCGCCGCGGCGGTGGCTCAAGTCGCCGCGGGCGATCCTCGACCTGCGGCGGCGTCTCCGCGAGCACCAGTTCGACGTGACGGTCGACCTGCAATGCCTCACCAAGAGTGCGATTGCCGCGTGGCTGAGCGGGGCCCGGCGCCGCATCGGCAAGGCCGGCGTCCACGGACGGGAGCTGAGTCGGTGGTTCCACAACGAACTGGCGGCGGTGGGCGGCACGCATGTGATCGATCACTACCTCGAACTGCTCGCGCCGCTGGGGATCAAGCATCCCGAAGTTCGCTTCGCGCTGCCGGAACGGCTGGCCGAGGCGCGAATGATCGACGGCTTCTTGCGATCGCAGAACCTGCTGCGGCGGCACTTCGCGGTGCTCAACCCCGGCGCCGGGTGGCCGTCGAAGATTTGGCCGGCCGAGCGGTACGGCGAAGTGGCCGCACGGCTCAAGGCGACGCACGGGCTGGCGAGCGTCGCCGTGTGGGGCGGGGCCGACGAGCGGCCGTTGGCCGAGGCGATCGTCTCCGCGAGCCACGGTTGTGCGGTGCTCGCGCCGCCGACCAGCGTCATGGAGCTGGCCGCCTTGTGCCGGCGCGCGGCGCTGTTCGTCGGCTCCGACACGGGGCCGATGCACCTGGCCGTCGCGGTGGGCACGCCGACGATCAGCCTGCACGGGCCGAGCGTGGCCGAGTGGTGCGGGGCGTACGGCCCGCGAAATATCCGGCTGCAGGCCCAGTACGAAGCCGGGCCGGCGAACTATCGCCGGCAAGCGGACGACGCGGCGATGCGGGCGATCGGCGTCGACATGGTGGCCGCGGCGTGCGACGAGCTGCTGGGCCGGCCGCTGCTGCGGAAGGCGGGTTAGCGGTCGTTTCCCATCCGCTCTCGCTCCCTCGGGGAGAGGGTGGGGCGAGGGCGCCGCGCGTACCCGGCGTCCCCTCGCGCGCGACCCTCTCCCGGCGGGTGCGGAGGGAGCAGCCGACGCGGTTCGCGGCGTCGCGCAGATCGCAGCCGGCGGCGACCAGGGCGCAGACGAGTCCGCGTTTGGCGTCGTCGAGTGAGCGGGGTCGTGGCATGGGAGTGGAGGGGGTGAGGGGGGAGGGCCGACCTTCTGCGAGAGTTGTTCTGAATTGAACACACCGCTGAGCGGACGTTATTCGGGAGTTCTGTCCGGCCGAGGCGGGGCGCGGCTCGTGAAATCTCGCGACACGGCAATCTTGCGAGCGGACAGAAATCGGGTGAATACTGTCCGGCGTCGGATCGCGTCGAGCGGACAAAGGCCGGACGGCGACGAGGGGGTCAAGACGCTTAGGCGAGCGCGTGGGTTGTTTCGCGAAGCGCGTTTTTGGCGACATAATTCCCCTGTTTGGGGGGTGGGGAGTTGCGAGGCGCGAGGCGCGAGTTGCGAGGGGTTAGGCGCTTGCGCGCGGC
>JBIOVA010000296.1:0-25255 GCA_044867485.1 Lacipirellulaceae bacterium
ACGTCTTCGATCAACACGACCGGATCGTTCACGTCGACGCGCCACGTGGGCACGCGCACCGTCAACTCATCCGGCCCGCCGTCGCACGTCATCCCCAACCGACCAAGCCGGTCGCGAATGAGCGCCGCATCGATCGGCACGCCCAGATACGAAGTCGCCCGCGCCGGCTTGAGCCGCACGGCCGACGGCTCGCGCTTCGTGGGATGCACATCGGTCATCGGCCCGGCGACGGCTCCGCCCGCGACATCGACGATCAGCTTGAGCGCCCGCCCCGCGGCCAGCTCCAGCATGGCGTTGGGATCGGTCCCGCGCTCGTACCGGTACGACGACTCCGTGCCGCGCCCCTCGACGCCCAAATGCACCTGCTTGACCGTGCGGCGAATGTTCACCGAATCAAAGTGCGCCGCTTCGAGCAGCAAGTTCTTCGTCCCGTCGGTGATTCGCGTCGCGGCCCCGCCCATCACGCCGGCCAGCGCGACCGGCCGCTCGCCGTCGGCGATCACCAGTGGCAACGGATCGAGCGCCGCCACGCCCGCCGCCCCGTCGGCGGCGACCATTGCCTTGGTGAGCAACTCCATCGACTCGCCGCGCCGCATCCGCCGCACGACGATCCGCTTGCCCCGCAGCGTATCGTAGTCGAACGCGTGCAGCGGCTGCCCGCACTCGTACATCACATAGTTGGTCGCGTCGACGACGTTGTTGATCGGCTCCATCCCCGCGAGCTTGAGCCGGTAACGGAACCAATCGGGCGACCGCCCAATCGTCACGCCCTGAATGACGCCGCCCATGTACCGCGTACACAGCGCCGGCTCCGCAATCTCGACCGGCGGCGAAAGCTTGCCGGCCCCTGCGCTTCCCTTGGGGTTGAGCACCGCGGGCAGCACAAGCTTGCACCCCAGCGCCGCCGCGACTTCCCTGGCAATTCCCACGAGACCGAGAAAATCAGGCCGGTTCGGCAGCACGTTGAGCTCCACCAGATGCTCCGCCGCATCCACCGCCGCCGACAACGGCTTGCCCAACAGCGACTCATCCGCGAAGTGGTGCATCCCCGAGCCGCGTGGCAACAGCCCCAGCTCCGCGTCGAGACAAATCATCCCCTGCGAAGGCGTTCCGTGAAACGACTCCGCCTTCACCCGCACATCCATCGGCAGCGTCGTCCCCGCAACCGCCACCGGCACGCCCCACCCCGCTTCAGCCGGATGCTCCGCCGCGCACACGACGGGAATCACGCGCCCGCGCTCCATCTCAATCTCGCACGCATGCATCCCCGGCGCATCAGCCAGCGGCTTGATCGTCCGCACAAACCCGACCCGCACCGCCTCCAGCGTCGCCCGCACGTCCCAGTGCCGCTCGGTCTCAAGCCCCAGCCGCGGAAAAATCGCCAACAGCTCCTCGTGCGAGCACGGCTCGTCGAGGTACTCCATCAGCCAAGCGGTGTTCACGATCATTGCCATGGCGTCAATTCTAAAATGCTCGGAGCTCACCACAGAGAACACAGAGGGCGCCGAGTCTCGGCCGCCGCGTCGTAATAAGCTCTCTCTTCTCTGTGTCCCCTGCGCCCTCTGTGGTAAAATCCGGTCGCCCGTGGCGCCCCATCGACGGCCTAATCTACCACGTCATCAATCGCGGCAACAACCGCCAGGAGCATCCCGATCCGGCTAGCTTTGTGGTGCAGGCGTCTCGCCTGCACGCGGCGGCGATTGTGGAAACGACGAGCCAATGTCCAACAGCGCACTCTCACCCGCCGAGATCATCAAGCTCCTCGACCTGCATCCCCATCCGACGTGCGGCTTCACGAACGAAATCTACCGCAGCGCTCTGACAGTGCCGCAAGCCGACCTCCCGGCCGACTACGACGGCCCACGCACCCTTGGCGGCTTTCTGTATTTCCTCGTCACGGAGAGGGCGCGCATCCGGCTCCACCGCATCCGCTCCGACCAGATGTATCACCATTACTTGGGCGATCCGCTCGAAGTGCTGCTCCTCTATCCCGACGGCACGAGCGAAGTCCGCGTCGTCGGCCCCGACCTGTCCGCCGGCATGCGCCCGCAGCTCCTCGTCCCCGGCAACACCTTCCACGCCGGCCGCCTCCGCCCGGGCGGCAGCCACGCCCTCCTGGGCACGTCCGTCTGGCTGCGCGCGGAACCCTCCGACGTCGAACTGGGCGACGCCGCCGTCCTCGCTGCCAAGTATCCCGCCGCGCAGGCCGACATCCGTTCGTTCACGGCGTGACGCGCAAACGCGCGGACCTTCGCCGCAGCGCCGCGACCGGGTTGCTGGACGGCGAACAAGCCTAGCTCAATCGTCTCGCGGCCGGGCTGGATCTGAACATCGCGATTCGCCCCTGCAGTTGGCGTCGCGAGCGATTTGACGCGCGAAGTCCGTAAATCGTCTTACCCTTTTTCCTCTTCCTCGCTGACGTGTGAGGAGTTGGTAAGAGGTGACTTTCAGGACGTGCATGTCAGTACGCGTATTGCATCCAAAACCACTGCAAAACAGAATGCACGGGTCCAGCAGCGGAGAAAGCACGATGATTGACGAGCACCAAGTTGTATTAGACGGCACCGCATATGTTTGCACTTTCTATGAGGGCGAGCACATTGACCGATCTTGGGGCTGGAGTCGACGCATCGATTCGATAACGCCCCCCGATATTATCCGGATCAAGCTTGATCAAGTATTCATCAGCCAACTTGCTAAAGATATCGTCGAAGGATTGGATGAGTCCAGGCGCAGGTGGTTTGCTTCTGTTCTCAAGGCAATGGGCGCAACGGACGACGATTTCAAGAATTGCGGGTTGGAAGTTGCGCACATCACGAATGAGTATTACCGGAATCCGAACGCGGCAGAACGCGTATTGTTCGCTTTGTTACCCCCACCGGTTGCGTGCAGAAGCGCTTTCAACTGCACAACGATACGCGACTGGTTCTTTGAAGGCGTCAAATATAGGCCACTAGCTGGCAGCAAAGTCGCCTGCATTGGCAATTCACCATTTGGCCCAGAGTTTCTTAAGTTCTTGACGGAGCAAGATGTCATCGTCGCCGAGACTCACGATCACACGGAAATCGTTGTGCTCGGCCGAAAGGGCTGGAGCGAGGAGGAAATCGATCAATTGATCGACAGCCACGTTGGCGGGCCGCTTCGCATCTATTCTCAGGAAATGCTCCTCGGCTTCCTGGCAACGAATCAGGACCCTTTTTACGCGACAGACCTCGTCAAGGAGGCTTTTCGCCAAGGCCATCCGGGCCTCGAGTTCGTGTCGCAGGGATGGCCGGGATGGGTCAACGCATGGGTAACGAGCAACCGTCGTACGACATCGGCAAACAGCGAATTTGCGACATTCAATGTGGAAGAAAGTCCAATTCACAAGATGGGGTACGTAGTTGGTCGCAATGGTTTGCCACCTCACGAGCGGCAATTCTTACTTGAAAATGCTTTTCGGCACGCGCTACCGATAGTCGGCGGTCTCGCTTACATGTTGGAATGGGGGGAGCCTGGGACGTGCGAGCGACTGCATCGAATCGCAGATCACATCGCCACCAATTGCAGAAATGCGTCGAATCGTTGGGCTTGGGCGCAAGCGGTAGCCGATTGGCGCGAGGACTTAGAGTGGCTGAAGGAATCCTTTTATCACGGCCATTGTCGCTTTCAATGGCCCGATACTTGGGTCTAATTTGTTCCTCCGTCAGGGAGAAAAAGGGTCGTGAGGACGCCTGTCCCCTTTTCTCCAGCCGAGGACGCGACGCCGCTGCCCGATTGATGGAAACACCCCGCACAACGGCTCGTGTTCGCGGCCGTCAGGGAATCACCTCTGCCAACCAACGAATCGCCGCCCTTCCGACGCCCCTTCCGTTCCCCCCTCTTCCTCCGCGTCCTCTGCGCCTCTGCGTGAGACTTGTCCGCTCCACTCACGTCGACGCCGCGTCAATCCCCAAGTCTTGAGCCGCCGCCGCCAAAAAAACGCCCAAAGATTTCTGCTGAAAATGGCCGCGCACTTCGTTAGAGTCGAATCATGGCCCGCGCGCCTTGGCGCCGAGCCGTTCTTTGGCAACCGAAACTCCATCGCAGACACCGCCGGTCAAGCGACGGTCGACGTTCGCGGTGCGCGCCGACCGTCGTGAAAAACGACTCTCCGCGCGACCGGCCCGAGTATTGCCCCCGCAAGGCGCAAGCATGGCCCGTAACCGACTTCAACGCGGACAAAACTGACCGCATCGCGGACAAAATGGGACAATATGCGGACAATTCGCGCACCGCGCGAGGACGCCGCTCATGCGCCCTTCAATTTGCAACCGAGAACCCAAGAATCGTCCTTCCCATTGCACGGAACAACGACTTCCAACGTGTGGCGACACAACCTTGCGCCGACTCGCCGCGGCGCAACTTCAGCCGGGACAACGTCCTCCGAGGAGAGCGCCCAGCGCAACTCCCGAGAAAGGAGTTTTGTCGCCAAAAATGTGTTTTCGCGAAAAAACCCCGCATCGAGCATCAAGCATCAAGCACCCGACCTCTGACCTCCGACCCGCGCCCCCTCCTTCAAAACTGCGACAAGAACGCTTCCTCGTTTGCGTACAACAGCCGGATGTCGTCGATGCCGAACCGGGCCATTGTCAGCCGGTCGATCCCCATGCCGAACGCGAACCCCTGGTACGCGTCCGGATCGAGCCCACCGTGCCGCAGCACCTCGGGCCGCATCATCCCCGAGCCCAACAGCTCCATCCACCGGCCGCGGTAGAACACGTCCACCTCCGCGCTCGGCGTGGTGAACGGAAAGTAGCTGGGCCGGAACTGCAGCTTGATCTCGCCGCCGAGCATCGTCCGCAGAAGTTGCTCGAGCGTCCACTTGAGGTCGCCGAAGCTGATCCCGCGGTCGATCGCGATCACGTCGAGCTGGTGGAAGATCGGGAAGTGCGTCGCGTCGATCTCGTCGCGGCGGTAGCAGCGGCCGGCCGTCATCGCGCGGATCGGCGGGGCGGATTGCGACCGCATCGCCCGCACCTGGAACGCGGACGTGTGCGTTCGCAGCACGTTGCCCGCACCCGTGTAGAACGAGTCGTGCATGTCCCGCGAGGGATGCCAGTCGGGCGTGTTGAGCCCGTCGAAGTTGAAGAACTCGGTCTCGATCTCGGGATAGTCGTCGTAGCGGAACCCCAAGCCGTGGAGCGCCTCGACGGCCTCCTCCATGGTCTGCATGAGCGGATGCCGCCGGGCTGCACCGGCGCGAAGGCCCGGCAGCGTGACATCGAGGGCGTCCCGCGACCGGGCGCCCGAGGCGGCGAGCTCTGCCTTCCGCGCATCGAGGGCGTCCTGAATCTGCTTCTTCGCGGCATTGACGGCCTGGCCCAGCGCCGGCCGCTCATCAGGCGGAACCTTGCCCAGGCCCTTCATCGCCTGCGTAATCACGCCGCTCTTGCCGAAGTAGTGAATCCGCCGCTCTTCGAGGACTTCGAGAGACGCAGCGGCGGCAAGTTGGGGGAGCGCTTCCTGGACGATCGTCCGCAGATCCGCGCCGTCTTCGGAACCCGTCATTCGTCTTTGTCCTGGACTGCCCTTTTGCACGTAAGTCATTCGCAGGACGTAACATACGCGACAAAAGGCCTACGCTCAAGGACACGAAGGACGCTGCGGGCGTTCGCCCGGCGTCAACGGAGGCGATGAGACGCGTCCAGGCATCCTGCCGCCCATCGATGATCACAACGCCGTTCGGACTTTTGATCATCTATGGGAAAAACCCCGAGTAAAACGCGTTTCTCCCGTGACATGACTTTTGATCATCTATGGGGCGTCCAACAGCGCCTTCGCCTCCTGGAGATCGGGCGTGTCGAACCCTTCGGTGAATTGACTGTAGATGTCGGCAAGACGCCGCAGCGCCGCCGGTTCTCCGCGTCGGAGCCGCGCCCAACTTGTCGCCGCACGAAGTTCCAGCGACCGAGCCTCCTGCGAGTGGGCGATCTCCAGCGCCCGTGCGAGATCGGCCTCGGCGCGGTGCAACGCGTTGGAGTCGCCAAGCTCGGCGTCCTGCAACCCCATCTCGCCGCGCAGCCGATACAGCTCCGCCTCCCAAATCCGCTCGCCGATGCGCTCGACCATGACCAAGGCCTCGTCGAGCGCTTCGCGCGCCCCGTCGACGTCGCCCTGCGCCGCCAGCGCCTCGGCCAGCAATCCAAGATGGTAAGTCGAATAGCTGAGACTGTTCGACGCCTTCAACCCCTCGATTCCCTGCCGCACGAGCGCCACGCCTTCGGCCGCGGCGCCGCGCACCGCCAGCGACCAGCCGCTGGACACGGCGCCCCACGATTGCCACCACGTCATGCCGTGCTCGACCGCCACGCCGCGGGCAATCGCGCTGTGCTCGTTCACCCGCACCGCGTCGCGGCGGAAGTGGTCGAGCACCGCCGCGAACTGGAACGCCATCACCTGGCTGCTGGGGGCCAGGTCGCGACTGAGCCGCAGCGCCGCGTCGCATTGCCGCGCCGCCTCGTCGGGCCGCCCGGCCAGCCACAGTGCCAGCCAGCCGTACGACTTGGCGACGTCCCGCGGATCGGGCCCAAACATGAAGGTATTGGCGCCGTGCCGTCCGGGGTCGTACAGCGCGACGGCGGCGTTCATGCACCGCAGCGCGACCGCCGGTTCCCCGCGACTCAGCGCGGTGACGCCCATCGCCTGATGCCCCTGCAGCTCAAGCGCCGTGTCGCCCACGCGCCAGCCGAGCGCGATCAGCGCCTCGCCCATCTCCCACGACTTGTCGAGATTCGACCGTACCTTGTGAATCGTGAACAGTCCCCACAACACCTGCCCCACCAGGTCGGCGCCGTTGCCCAGTGCATCAGCCAGTTCGCGAGCCCGATCGAACGCCTGCTCCGCCGCACGGGCCGTGAACCCTTCGACGGCCTGCACCTGCTGGCCGCGGATGATCTGCAGCGGCAACTCCAAAGCGTCGCGCTGGGGCGCGTCCTGCAGAAACGCCAGCAGCTCCAGCCCGCGGCCGGAGAGGGCCGTCGACTCGTGGTGAGCGAACACGCGGGCGGCGTTCCGCGCCGCCAGCAGGAAGTAATGGGCCGCCCGTGCGAAGTCGCGTCCTGTCTCGTACAAGTCGGCCAGCGCCGCCGCAACGCCGCCCGACGCCTCGCCGTACCGGTGCTCCAGCGACTTGGCCAGCCCCAGCGCGCTCGCGCTCCGCCGCGATGGTGAGAGGCCGTCGAACAGTGCGTGCTGGTACAACGAATGCACGAACCGATAGCGCAGGTTGAGCGTGCGATCCGGCAGCTCCTCCTCGCGCACCTGGCGCACGAGTCCGTGGACGCGATCAAGCGATTGGAGCCGCTCTTCGACGTCGGCCGCCGGGCGCCCCAGCGCGTCGCTGACCACGGCCGTGTCGAACTCCTGCCCCTGCACGCTGGCCATCGCGACGAGCCGTCGATCCTCGTCGCCGAGCCGATCGAGCTTGCGCTGGATCATCCCGCGGACCGACTCGGGCAGACCGCGCGACAAGTGGGCCGCGTCGCCGGCGAGTCGCCACGGGCCGTCGCCTTGCGCCACGGCGCCGCGCTCCGTCAGATAACGCAACAGGTCGGCCACGAAGAGCGGGCTCCCCTCGGTTCGCGCGTAGACTAAGTCCGCGAAGCTCTCCGGGAAGGCGTGACCGGGAAACGCCAGATCGAGATACCGCGACACGTCCCACCGCGCGAGGCAGCCCAGAGTGAGTTCGCGGCAAATCCCACGCGATTGGAGGTCGAGCTTCACTCCCCAGAATGGATGCGGTCCCAGCAGCATTTCCGTCGGCCGATACGTCGCGACCACCAACACCCGCAGCCCGGCGCCGTGCCGACCCAGATGCGCCAACAGATCGACCGTCGATGCATCGGCCCAGTGCAAATCGTCGAAGAACAACACGACGGTTCCCAACCGGGCCAGCTCCTGCAAGAAGATGACCAATTCGCGGAGCATGGCCTGCTGCGAGCCGGCGGGGGTGGGATCGCTCGTGGCTTCACGCGCCAGGGGCGACACCTGCGCGTACCACGATGGCGCGAGCACCTTCATCAATCGCGCCGCCGAACCGTGGCCGTCGCCGCGCAGCAGCGAGTCGAGCGCGTCGATCACCGGCAGATAGGCCTCGGTGCTCGCCAGGCGCTCGGAGCAATTGCCGCGAGCCAGCACGCAACCGGCTCCGTCGGCCGTCAGCTCGGCGAGAAAATCCTCCACCAGCGTCGTCTTGCCGATGCCGGGCTCGCCAGCGATGCAAAGAAAATTGCCGCGTCCGGCGTCCGCGTCGGCCAGCGCCGTCCGCAGTGCGGCGAGCTCCGGTTGGCGGCGCACGATCGGCCGCGGCGGCGCCGGTTCGACGCTTCGAGCCGGCGCGCCGTCGGCGAGGCCCCCCAGCGTCGAGGCCACCTCCGCCGCCGTGGGCCGCAGGCGGGAATCCTTATTGAGCATCGCCTCGATCAGATCGCAGAGAGCGACAGAGATTTCAGGGTTGAGACGGCTCGGCGAGGTCACGGGGCTGGTGGCAATCGCCGTCAGCGTCGCCAGCGGCGTGATCGCCTCGAACGGGTGCTGCCGCGTCAACAGTTGGTACGCGACGATCCCCAGCGAGAAGACGTCGGATGGGCTCTGCACCGTGGCGCCGCGCGTCTGCTCCGGCGACATGTACGCGACGGTGCCGACGAACGCCCCCGCGCCTGAGACCGGCGTGGCGTCGGACTCGGCCGCCGACAGCGTGGGCAGCCGCCGCGCCAGCCCGAAGTCGAGCACTTTTACATACCCGTCTTCGCGGACCATGATGTTCTCGGGTTTCACGTCGCGGTGGACCACGCCCGCGCCGTGCGCCGCGGCGAGCGCTTCGGCCGTCTGCCGCAACCAACCGACGACTTCGTCGACGCCCGGCCGGTCGGCGAATCGCGCCCGCAGCGTGCGCCCGTCGACGAACTCCATGACGATGAAGGGATGCTCCAGATGCTCGCCCAGCGCGTGGATCGTGCAAATGTGCGGATGGTTGAGCGCCGAGGCCGTGCGGGCCTCGCGGAGGAATCGTTCCAGCCGATCCTTGCTGTGGACATACTCCGGCGGCAGGAACTTGAGCGCCACGTGGCGGTCGAGCTGCGGGTCGCGGGCCTTGAACACGACGCCCATGCCGCCACGGCCGATCTCCGAGTCGATCTCGTACCCCGGGACTTCCCGCCACCGCGAGTAGTCGGGCGGCACCAGCGTGCTGGCCGCGGCGTGCGTGCCGGCCGCATCGGCCGCCAGGCGGTTCAAGAAGGCGTCGTAATACTCGGGATACCGCCGCAGGTACTCGTCGGGCTCCACCGGCTGATCGCACCGCGAGCGCAGCTTGTGCTCCGAGGCCAAGAGTCCGATCACGGTCGTCGGGTCGCGGTTCAGGTCGGGATACGTCGTGAGGTATTTCTCGACGCGGGTCGTCTCGCCGGCTTTAAGGCGGAACTCCAGATCGGCGTGGACCAGCTCGACCAGCAACGCCTTCCGAATCGCTCCCTCGGGCGGCAGGTAGTCTTCGATCGCCGGTTCACGCCCCAGACGCCAGGCTTCTTCAAAGGCGCGAATGACCGACTCGCAGTGCGACCAGTGCGAGCCGGTCGCCGCGGGGGCGATGTCGATCGAGAGGTCTTCGGGGCTGTCCATCGCTGACGTGAGATCGGCTCGCGGCGATCCCTTGTTCACTTACATCCGTTGGAGGCGCCGCTTCACCCGTTCCCGCACTCGCCGCACCGACCGCTCGGCCCGACCCAACTGCTGGCTGACCTCGCGCGTTGAAAAGCCCTGTAAGCTTAGCTCAACCATGGTCCTTTCGTCGCCGCCAAGATCGCCGAGCACCCGCTCGACCGTCTCGGCCAGCACGGCGGCTTCGTCCGGGGTCGGCTCTCGGTCGGCCGCCTGCCGCCAAGCTTCGCCGTCGGCGGCGCCAGCAGCCTCGCGGGCCATGTTGCGGCAATCGGCCTGGAGACGGCGCACCCTGTCGGCGCATTTGCGCACTGTGATGACCGCCAGCAAGCTCCACAGTCCGTCGAGCCGCGCCGTGGCCAGCGCGTCCTCGCCGTACCGATGCACGAAACTCTTGTACGCGCTTTGAACGACATCTTCCGGATCGACTCGGTGCAGGAGCTGTGCATGGAGTTGCCCGCGGGCCAGGCCCATCAAGCGGCGCGTGAAGCGATCGAACGCAGCGCGACTGGACGACTCGGCCGCAGTTCCACCGGTAGGAAAATCGTTTTCCGTCATGGCGGTAACGTTTTAAGAGGTCATCCGCTTCAAGAGATGGTCGGGCGACTGCGGCTGGGGGGTGAGCAGTCGTTTTAACATAGGTTCTAGAAAAATTGGCCGACTTCATCGCCGGGCGGGATTGACGGATTATAGCCGGCCCTGCGTGGGGGCGAGAACCGACCGTCCCCGCAGCGAGGGCCGATTTCCTGGCAAGAGACGCCAGTTTTTCGGCAGCCGAGCCCGTTCGGCTGGCACGCCCGCCTCAGTGATCGCCGTTAACGTCACGACGCCACTGACCCCAAACTCGCCGACACCCCCCTTTCCCGGAATTAGAGGCACTCAGCATGTCACGCAGCACACTCAGGCAATGGACTCGACAACTGATTCGCGGCCGTCAGAAGAAGCATAAAGCCGGCAAAATGAGCCGAACCTCCGCGTTTGAGCAGCTCGGCACGCGCATCACGCCCGCGGTTAACGCATTCTTCACGGCTGGGACCGGGCAGTTGTCAATCTTCGGCGACTCACTCGACAACACGATTACGGTCAGCCGCAATGCTGCTGGCACTTTGTTGGTCAACGGGGGGGCCGTGAATGTGTTGGGCGGTACGCCCACGGTCGCCAACGTGGCGAAGATCCAGATGTTTGGACTGGGCGGGCACGACCAACTTTCGCTGGACGAGGCCAACGGCGCCCTGCCGTCGGCGAACATCTTCGGCGGCACTGGCAACGACACGATCATTGGCGGTTCGGGCGGCGACTTACTGTTCGGCGAAGCCGGCAATGATACGCTGCTTGGCAAGGGCGGATTTGACTTCCTTTTGGGCGGCGCCGACAACGATACCCTCACCGGCGGCGATGCCGACGACTTCGTCTTCGGCATGGGCGGCAACGACCGCATGATCTGGAACCCCGGCGACGACACCGATCTGAACGAGGGCGGCGCCGGCACAGACACCACCGAGGTCAACGGCGGGGGGGGCGACGAGGTCTTTACGACCACCGCCAACGGAGCCCGCGTGCGGTTCGACCGCCTCACCCGCGCGCCTTTCTCCATTGACATTGGCACGACGGAGAACCTGGTGCTCAATGCCAATGGCGGCAATGACAGCTTCTCGGCTACCGGCAACTTGGCGGCCCTGATCAAGATCACCGTCGACGGCGGCGCCGGTAACGACACGATCCTCGGAAGCAACGGCATCGACCTTCTGCTCGGCGGCGACGGCAACGACTTCATCGACGGCCAACAGGGCAACGACGTCGCCTTCATGGGCGCCGGCGACGACGTCTTCCAATGGGATCCCGGCGACGGCAGCGACACGGTCGAGGGCCAGGACGGCTTCGACACGATGCTGTTCAATGGCTCGGGCGGCGCCGAAATCTTCGAGGCCTCGGCCAATGGCGAGCGGGTTCTGTTCACCCGCAACCTCGGCAACATCGTCATGGACATCAACGACATTGAGGTGATCGACCTTAACACCTTGGGCAACACCGACACGACCACCGTCAACAACCTGTCCGGCACCGACGTTGTGGAGATCAACATTGACCAGGCCGGGACGATCGGCGGGACGGCCGGCGACGGTCAGGCCGACGTCGTCATCGTCAACGGAACCAACGGCAAAGACGTCATTGACATCTTTGGCGCGGGGACTTCGGCTTCCGTGGTTGGACTGTCCGCCCAGGTGAACATCACCAATTCTGAGGGCGCCAACGACTCCCTCGTCATCAACGCCCTCGGCGGCAAGGATAGCGTGACTGCCACGACGCTGCCCGCCGGCGTCATCAAGTTGACCGTCGACGGCGGCGCCGGCGACGACACGCTCCTTGGCTCGCAGGGCGCCGATGTGTTCCTCGGCGGCAGCGAAAACGACTTCATCGTCGGCGACAACGGCAACGACGTGGCGTTCATGGGCGCCGGCAACGACGTGTTTCAATGGGATCCCGGCGACGGCAACGACACCATCGAGGGTCAGGACGGCTTCGACAACATGCTGTTCTTTGGCGCGAACGTCGGCGAGAACATTGACATTGTGGCCAACGGCGGTCGGGTGCTGTTTCTCCGCAACATCGCCAGCGTGACGATGGACCTTGACGACGTCGAGAGCATTGACTTCCGGGCCTTGGGCGGCGCCGACAACATCGTTGTGGGCGACCTGAGCGGCACCGACATGACGCAGATCGGCCTCGACTTGCGTGGGCCCAACGGCGGTGGCGACGGCGCGGCCGACACGGTCACGGTCAACGGCACGAACGGCGACGACGCGTTCGGCGCTGCGGGCGACGCTGGCGGGATCAACGTCTTCGGGCTTCAGGCCACGGTCAATATCTTCTTCCAGGAGCAGGCCAACGACCGGCTGACCCTCAATGCCTTGGGCGGAGATGACGTCATCGATGCGACGTCACTGGAAGCCGACGGCATCCAGCTCACGATGAACGGCGGCCTTGGCGATGATATTTTCCTCGGTAGCGAGGGCGACGACCTGATCAACGGCGGCGACGGCAACGACACGGCGCTCATGGGCGCCGGCAACGACACGTTTGTCTGGAACCCCGGCGACGACAACGACACGCTCGAAGGCCAGGCCGGCTTCGACACGATGCTGTTCAACGGCGCCAACATCGCCGAGAACATCGACATCGCCGCCAACGGCGGGCGGGTCATCTTCTTCCGCAACATCGCCAACGTCACGATGGACCTCAACGACGTCGAGGGCATCGACTTCAACGCCCTCGGCGGCGCCGACACGATCGTGGTCAACGACCTCAGCGGCACGGACGTGACCGAGGTCAACCTCAACCTGGCGGCGGTCGGCGGCGGCGGCGACGCTCAGCCGGACAACGTGATTGTCGTCGGAACCAACGGCGACGACGTGGCGCTGGTTGTGGGCGACGCCAGCGGCGCGTCCGTCTTGGGGCTGGCGGCGACGGTCAACATCACCGGAGCCGAGGCCGCCAACGACCGGCTGACGATTAACGCCCTGGCCGGCGACGACGTCGT
Organism: Lacipirellulaceae bacterium; assembly: GCA_044867485.1. Lineage (GTDB taxonomy): Bacteria > Planctomycetota > Planctomycetia > Pirellulales > Lacipirellulaceae > Lacipirellula. The sequence goes on from JBIOVA010000296.1 coordinate 13,217, forward strand.
CGAAGCTTCAGGCCTCGCGGCGAGCGGCATCCAACTCGTCGCCGACGGCGGCGGCGACGACGACGTGCTGATCGGCGGCGACGGCGCCGACGTGCTCTTGGGCGGGGACGGAGACGACGTGCTGCTCGGCGGTCCGGGAGTCGACGTTCTCGACGGCGGCCTCGGCGACAACATCGTCATTCAGGGCTAACGCGGCGGCGTCCTAAAGGGGCAAGTCGGGCGTGCGAAGCCTCGTGGGGGCGCAGGGGCGCTCCCACGGGGCCTTCGTTTTTTGCGCTGCGTCGCCGCGAGCCGCTGTTAGCGAAGCACCCGATCCGCAGCAGCCTGGCTAAGTTCCGCAAGAATCCGGTGCGTGGCCGTCAAATCGATGAGCTCGGCGACGGTGCGCACTTGCAGTTTGCGCATGATCGCGGAGCGCCGCATCTCCACGGCGCGCTCCGTAAGACTCAATCGAGCCGCCATGACTTTGTTGGTTTCGCCGGCTTGAATCAGCTCGAGCGTCTGGCGTTCCCGCGGCGTGAGCCGGGCGATGCGCTCGCTCAGAGCGGCGAATTCGGCGTCGCGCCTCCGCCACTCGGCGTCGAGAGCCAGCGCATTGCGAACGCGGTCGACGAGCGTTTCGCGGTCGAACGGCTTCTCCAGGAACTCAATCGCCCCCGTCTTCATGGCTGCGACCGCGGTCGTCACGTCGGCGTGAGCCGTGATAAAAATCACCGGCAGACGCTTGCCGTCTTTTAGCAACTGCTCGTAAAGCTCCAGCCCCGACTGCCGGGGCATGCGGATGTCCAACACCAGGCAGCCGGGCATGTCCGCGCGATAGTAGCGGGAGAACGCCCCGGGAGCGCTGAACGACATGACCTCGTAGGCGAGCACTTCCAGCAGCGCGCAGAGCGAGTCGCGCATCTGCTGGTCGTCGTCAACGACGTACACGGTCGGCTTGGCGGCTGGACTGGGCGGCATGGGATTCGGCCAACGGAAGGACAAACGAGAATTGGGCGCCGTGCGATGGGAGCGAGCGGGCCCAGATCGTACCGTGGTGGTGTTCGACAATGGAGCGGCAAATGGACAGCCCGATCCCCAGGCCGTCCGATTTGGTGGTCTGGAACGGCGTGAAGAGAGTCTCGGGATCGTCATGGGCGAGGCCTGATCCGCCGTCGATGACGTCGACCTGGACGGCGCCGTGGGCGGCGGCCATCTGCACCGTCAGTCGGCGGCGCTGGGGTGGCGCCTGCTCCATCGCCTGGATCGCATTCTGGATGAGATTCACGAGCACCTGCTGAATCTGAATCGGGTCGACGTTGACATGGACGGGGACGTCGGCTGGCGGCTCGAACAGGAATTCGACCTCGGCGCGAGCAGCCTCCGGTCGGCACAGGTCGACCACCTCGCGGATAAGGGCCGCCATCTCGACGATGGTTGCTTGGCTGGCGCCCAGACGGACGAAATTGCGGATTCGCCGCACGATGTTCCCGGCGCGCAGCGACGCTTCGAGGATATGGCGCAGGTAGACTTGGATGCGTCCGCGGCGATCGTCGCCGCGGTGCTCGGCCAGCACGACGCTGCACGCCTCGGCGTAGTTCGCAATGGCTCCCAGCGGTTGATTAAGCTCGTGGGCCAGTCCTGCCGCGAGGTGTCCCATCGATTCGACGCGATCGGCGTGGGCGAGTTGCCCGGCGAGGGCCTGGTTGCGCGCCTCGGTGTCTTGCCGTTGGCCGATTTCATGCCGCAGGGATGCGAGCGTTTCGTCGAGTTCGCGCGTGCGGAGCGCGACTTGCATTTCCAACTCGTCGACCTGACCGCGAATGGCGCGCAATGCCGGCCGAATCACGAACCAGCCAAGGCCGATCACCAGCCCGACAATCGTCGCGGCAATGCCCAGGGCGCAAATCCGCAGGCGACGCAACTCGCCGGCGGCCTCGTGTTCCATAAGCTTGACGATGCGTTCCATGGTGGCGAGAAACGGCGCTTCGTGGTTGACCAAAGCGTCAATCGCTGCGCGTGCATCGTCTTCGGCTACCGCGGCGCCGCCTTCGGCGATCAGACGCGTCGCGGCGACATGCATGGCGTCGAAGTTCGGCTGCAGCTCGGCCCAGGCGGCGTTGATGTCCGACGATTGGATCCGCGCGAGGCTGGCGTCGGTCGTTCCATAACGCAGCGCTTTGTGGGCCGCGGACCATTCGCTGAGGGATTGCCGCAGCTCGGAGCGTCGGGCGTCGCGCGCCGCCGGGTCGCTGGCCGTCTGCATGGCGAGCGCCGCCTTGGTGAGCTTCTGGCTCAGCATGCGTTGCCGGCCCGCGACGTTGATCACGGGGGCATAGGCGTTCATCCGCAGCAGCAGCGGCTGGATGACGGCCTGGTCGGCGGCCACCAACGTCGCGATCCCCAAGAGCACCAGCAGGTAACGCAGGCCCAACCGGCGCACGAAGTCCTCGTGTGCGGCGCCCTGGGCGCGTGGCGTTGACGCGGACTCGCTGCTGTTCATGGAGACCCGGGTGAGGAGTCGCTCCGGATCGCAAAATGCCGGCTGGCTTCGGTCACGGGCGTACATACCTGTGAAAACCGCATTCCAAACTGAGCGGCGCGCGCCGCCCAACTCTCAAACGCTTATCGGGCCACAAGATAGGTAGGCGTGCGCTTCGGCCTTCCGAAAGCGTGCGTCCCCTGAGTGCTCAACCGTTAGGCGAGGTTGCGCAATCCCGCGGCAGGCGCCCGCCTCCTTCTGATCGTAGTTGGCCCAATTCGCTTCGGATAGCCGAACATCTGGGGCCGAATTCGGCTTGTGGCCCGTCGATTGCTACCTGGGGACTTCGACCTAAAAACTCGACGGAAGGCGGAGCCGTCGGACAGCCCCTCTGGATCCCGACAGGAGTCTCTCCGCCATGGAGTCCGACGGTAAAGTCACGCGCATCGAGCTCTTGAATTTCTCGACGCCGCCGATGCGGGCGTTCCACATGGCGTGGATCGCCTTCTTTCTCTGCTTCTTCGCCTGGTTCGGCATTGCGCCGTTGATGGCCGTTGTGCGTGAGGAATTGCAGCTCACTAAGGATCAAGTGGGCTGGTGCATCATCGGCTCGGTAGGCGTGACGATCTTTGCCCGACTGCTGGTCGGCTGGTTGTGCGACCGCATCGGGCCGCGGCTTACCTACACATGGCTGCTCGTGCTTGGCTCGCTCCCGGTGATGGCGATCGGACTGGCGCACGACTTTACGTCGTTCCTCGTGTTTCGCGTGTTGATCGGCGCCATTGGCGCCTCGTTCGTCATCACGCAGTACCATACCTCGCGGATGTTTGCGCCCAATTGCGTCGGCACGGCCAACGCCACCGCCGCCGGTTGGGGGAACCTGGGCGGCGGCGTCACCCAGTTGGCGATGCCGCTGCTGTTCGGCTTCTTCGTCGGCGGTCTGGGACTCGCCAACGCGACGAGTTGGCGACTGGCCATGGTCGTCGTCGGCGCGCTGTGCGCCCTCACCGGCGTCGCGTACTACTTCCTCACGCAGGATTCGCCGCACGGCAACTACCGCGACCTGCGAGCTGCCGGCCGCATGCCGGCCGTGCAGGCCACGCAGGGCGCCTTCGCCGAAGCCTGCCGCGACCGCCGCGTGTGGGCCCTGTTCCTGATCTACGGCGCCTGCTTCGGCATGGAGTTGACGATCGACAACATCGCCGTGCTCTACTTCCTCGACTACTTCGACTACTTCAAGCAGCTCGAACCGGCCGAGGCGCTCCGCACGGCCGGACTGATCGCCGGCATGTTCGGCGGCATGAACCTGTTCGCCCGGGCGATCGGCGGCTGGGTGGCGGATCGCTGCGGCAATCGCTGGGGATTCGACGGACGCGTCAAGTGGTTGTTCGTCGCGTTGTTCGGCGAAGGCATCGGCTTGATGCTGTTCTCGCAGGCAACGACGCTCACGCTCGCGATCCCGTTGATGATCACGTTCGCCATGTTCGTGAAGATGTCCAACGGCGCCACCTACGCCGTCGTGCCGTTCATCAACCGCCGCGCTCTGGGCGCGGTCAGCGGCATCGTGGGCGCCGGCGGAAATGCCGGCGCCGTCGCCCTCGGCTTCCTGTTCAAGAGCGAGGCCATCGACTGGCACACGGCATTGTTCATCGCTGGCACGGCGGTGACGTGCATTTCGTTCGCCGTCTTCGCGATCACGGAACGGCGTCCCGCCGAGGCGTCGGCCGGCGCCGCGGCGCCCAAATTGGCCGGCGCTCTCTAAGCCAGGGCTTCCGGTGGGATCGACCTGCGCACGCACGATGAGCACAAGCATGACAAATGTTGCACCTGACCAACGGCAGACGGTTGTTGTCATCGGCAACGGCATGGTCGGCCAGCGGTTCTGCGAACGGCTGGTCGAATTCGACGTCGAGCGGCGGTTCCGCATCGTCACGTTCTGCGAAGAGCCGCGAACTGCTTATGACCGCGTGGGGCTCACGTCGTTTTTTGCGCACCGCGATGCCGAGAAGCTCATGCTCGCCCGGCGCGAGTGGTACGTCGAGAACGGCGTCGAGCTCCACCTGGGCGACCGGGCCGCGGCGATCGACGTCGAGAACCGCACGGTGCGATCGGACAGAGGCGTCGAGATCGCCTACGACAACGTCGTCCTGGCCACCGGCTCATTCCCGTTCGTGCCGCCCGTGCCCGGAGTTGAGAAGGCGGGCGTGTTCGTCTACCGCACGATCGAGGACCTCGAAAATATCATCAGCTTCGCGAGTCATGCACGTCGCTGCGCGGTCATCGGCGGCGGGCTCCTGGGGCTCGAGGCGGCCAAGGCGGCGTTCGATCTGCAGCTCGAAACGCACGTCGTTGAATTCGCATCGCGTCTGATGCCGCGACAAGTCGATGACCTAGGCTCGCGAATCCTCGTGCGGAAGATCGAATCGCTGGGCGTGCATGTCCATCTCAACAAGTCGACCAAGGCGTTTCACGGCAACGGCCATGTGGAGCGTTTGGAGTTTGCCGACGGCGCCTCGATCGACGTCGACATGGTGATTGTTTCCGCCGGCATCCGCCCGCGCGACGAACTCGCGCGTCAAACCGGCCTCGCCGTCGGCGAGCGCGGCGGCATCGCCGTCAACGACCGGCTCGAAACCTCCGACCCGCGCGTGTTCGCCATCGGCGAGTGCGCCTTGCACAGCGGCATGGTGTACGGACTGGTGGCGCCCGGCTACGAAATGGCGGAAGTTGTCGCCGCCAACCTCACCGGAGGCGAGCGGCGCTTCGCCGGCGCCGATCTGTCGACCAAGCTCAAGCTCCTGGGCGTCGACGTAGCGAGCTTCGGCGCCTACGAAGCGCCGGCCGACCGCGCGACGCCGCTGGTGTTCGAGGATCCCTTCGCCGGCGTCTACAAGAAGCTCGTATTTTCTCCCGACGGGACACGGCTGCTGGGGGGCATCCTGGTAGGCGACGCGGCGGACTACGGGCGACTCTCCATGCTCGCCAAGGCTGAGACGCCGCTGCCCTGCAAGCCCCATGAGCTCATCGTCGGCTCGGCCGGGCCGGGCGCGGCCGTGGGATTCGACGCGATGCCGGACTCGGCTCAAATCTGCTCGTGCAACAACGTGACCAAGGAGACGCTGTGCCTCGCTATTTGCGACGGCGGAGTCGACACGCTCGACGGCTTGAAGCGTTGCACCAAGGCGGGCACGGGTTGCGGCGGGTGCGTTCCCCTGGTCGTTGACCTGCTCAAAGCGGAACTGAAGAAGGCGGGAAAGGCCGTCGTCAGCCACCTGTGCGAGCACTTCCGCTATTCGCGCACCGAATTGTTTGCCATCGTCAAAGCCAAGGAGCTGCGCACGTTTGCTGCGGTGCGGGACCATTGCGGCCAGGGGCTCGGCTGCGAAGTGTGCAAGCCGGCCGTGGCGTCGATTTTGGCCAGTTTGTGGAGCGAGAATGTTCTCGACCCTGAACACCAGACGCTGCAGGATACCAACGACCGCTTCCTCGCAAACTTACAAAGGGGGGGCGCCTACTCGGTCGTGCCGCGCGTGCCGGGCGGCGAGATCACGCCGGAGAAGCTGGCCGTCATCGCCCGCGTGGCGGAGAAATACGGCCTCTACACCAAGATCACCGGCGGCCAGCGGATCGACATGTTTGGCGCGCCGGTCGAAAGGCTTCCCGAGATCTGGGAGGAATTGGTCGACGCAGGATTTGAAAGCGGGCACGCCTACGGCAAGGCAGTGCGCACGGTCAAAAGCTGCGTCGGCACGACATGGTGCCGGTACGGCGTTCAGGACTCGGTGGCGTTCGCCATCCGCGTCGAGAACCGCTACAAGGGCATCCGTGCCCCGCACAAAATTAAGATGGCCGTCTCGGGCTGCATCCGCGAGTGCGCCGAAGCCCAAAGCAAGGACGTGGGACTAATCGCCACCGAGCAGGGTTACAACCTTTATGTGTGTGGCAACGGCGGCTCCAAGCCGCGGCACGCCGACCTGCTGGCCACGGACCTCGATGAGGATATGGCGCTGCGGTACGTCGATCGGTTCCTCATGTACTACATCATGACGGCTGACAGGCTCACGCGCACGGCCGTGTGGGTCGAGAAGCTCGAAGGCGGGCTCGACCACGTCCGCGACGTGATCATTCACGATAAGCTCGGCATCGCCGCGGAGCTCGACGCGATGATGGCCCGCCTGGTCGACGCGTATCAATGCGAATGGGCGGCTGTGGTGCGGGACCCCGAGAAGCGGAAGTGGTTCCGCCAGTTCGTCAACGCCGAGGACACGGAATCGTGCATTGAAATCGTCCACGAGCGCGGCCAGGCCCGGCCTGCCGACTGGCCGAGCGAGTTCGTGTCGCTGGAGCAGTTTCGGATGCTGGACGGTCGAACTCTCGGCGAGCACGAGCGGGAACAAACCGAAGGCGTCAATTGGGTGAGCGTCGGAAGGGTCGCGGACTTTCCGCGCGACGGCGGCGCGACGATCAAGTACGGAAGATCGCAGATCGCCGTGTTCAATCTCACCAGTCGCGGCGAGTGGTACGCCAGCCAGAACATGTGCCCGCACAAGAAGGCGTTCGTGCTGTCGCGCGGCATCCTGGGCGACGCCGGCGGCGAACCGAAGGTCGCCTGCCCGCTGCACAAGAAGACGTTCTCACTCACCAGCGGCGAGTCGCTACAAGGCGAGGAGTACCGCATTCGCACATTCCCGGTGCGGGTCGACGGCGACGAGGTGCTGCTCCAACTGCCGCCGCAACACGTGCTCGATGAATTGCTGGCCACGGAGATCGGCTGCCGGCTGGCCACGTCGTGCACGACCGTCGACGACGCTTTGGTCCCGATGGCGAGCGTCGCGGCCTGTGAGAGCGTCGGCGTCTGAACCTTTGTGCGGCGGCGCGAGCCCAGCCATGATTGAACTCCCCGTGCTCACCGGCGCTCCGCGGCAAATTGCGAATGCCGCCGCCGCGTCGCATGCTTCGGGACCGACGCTCGTGGCTGCGCTGCTTGCCGAACAGCGATCGTTGTCTGCCGTCGACTACTTCAGCCGCTGGCAAGAAGACGGCGCTCGCGACGCCGGCGCGGTTGGTCGGCTCGGCTCGCCGCGTTACCATTCGCTGCTCCCCGCGACCCCGCCGGCGGCGGGCGAGCAATATGCCTTCGAGGTCGACCTCGACCGCTGCTCGGGATGCAAGGCCTGCGTCGCCGCTTGTCACACGCTTAACGGACTCGACGAATCCGAAACCTGGCGCGACGTGGGACTGCTGATCGGCGGCTCGCGCGCCGCGCCGGTGATGCAGCACGTCACTGCCGCGTGCCATCACTGCCTCGAGCCGGCGTGCATGATTGCCTGCCCGGTGAACGCCTATGAGAAAGACCCGGTCACCGGCATCGTCAAGCACCTCGACGACCAATGCTTCGGCTGCCAGTACTGCACCCTGGCGTGTCCCTACGACGTGCCGAAGTATCATGCCGCCAAGGGGATCGTTCGCAAGTGCGATATGTGCTCCTCGCGATTGGCCGTCGGCGAGCCGCCGGCGTGCGTCCAAGCGTGTCCCCATGAGGCGATTGCGATTCGCGTCGTCAGCCGCGACCAGATCGTGGAAGACGCCGAAGCCGCCGTGTTCCTCCCCGCGGCCCCCGACCCGCAGCATACGCTGCCAACGACCACCTACAAAACGCGCCGTCCGTTCCCGCGCAACCTGCTGCCAGCCGACTACTTTGGGGTCAATGCACAACACGCCCATTGGCCGCTCGTAGTGATGCTTGCACTCACGCAACTGTCGGTTGGCGCCTTCATCGTGGGGCTCGTGTTCGAGCGGTTCGTCGGCGGGTCGGCCGACGCCCTGTTGTTGCCGTTGCATGCGACGACGTCGCTGGCGTTCGGCCTGCTGGCGCTGACCGCAAGTTTGTTCCACCTGGGGCGTCCGTTGTATGCGTTTCGCGCGGTCTTGGGGCTGCGCCACTCGTGGCTCAGCCGCGAGATTGTCGCTTTTGGGGCTTTTGCCGGCCTGGCAACCGCCTACGCCGGCGCCCTCCTTGCGGCGCATCTCCTGGACGACCCATGGCGTGACAAACTGCGCAGCGGTCCATGGATCGAATGGCTCGGTTGGGGCGTCGCGGCCAGCGGCGCCGCCGGCGTCTTTTGCTCGGCGATGATTTACGTGTTCACGCGCCGCGAGTGCTGGAGTTTCACGCGCGTGGCCGTCCGGTTCACGCTGACCGCGGCCCTGCTCGGCGTGGCCGCCACATGGCTCAGCATGCTGACGGCGACGGTGGCAAGCCCGACGCCGCAGTTGACGGAGGTTGTGCGCCGCCATGGTCCCGCCCTTTGCCGTGCGCTCATGGTCATCACTGCAGCGAAGCTCCTGTGGGAGGCCGCTATCTTCCGACACCTGATTCTGGGCCGCATGACGCCCCTGCGCCGGTCGGCCCTGCTGCTCACGCGCGACTTGTCGAGCGTCACACTGGCTCGCTTCGCACTCGGTCTGTTGGGCGGCGTGCTGATGCCGGCCATGTTGCTGAGCACGCTCCCCTCGCTGTCGAACACCGGTCTCGTGCAATTTGCGGCGACTTCGGGCATGTTGTTCGCCGCCTGCCTGGCGGGCGAGCTGCTCGAACGCTACCTGTTCTTCACGGCATGCGCGGCGCCGCGCATGCCAGGAGCCATTCGTTGATGACGACGGCAACTTCTAACGCCACGGCGTCGCCATTGATTCCGCCGTTGTTTCAACGCGCAGGACCGCTCACCGAGGAGCTGCTGCTGGAGCCCGCCCGTTTCGGTCTCGGCCTCGAACCGGCTGGCCTGCGGTCCGACGCGATCACGGGCTCGGTCTGCGGATTCTGTTCCACCGGATGCAATCTCGACATCCACCTCCGCGACTCGGCCGCGGTGGGCCTCACGCCCGCCGCCGACTACCCAGTGAACCTGGGCATGGCGTGTCCCAAGGGCTGGGAAGCGCTCGCCGTGCTCGACGCTCCGGATCGCGTAACCACGCCGCTGCTGCGCAGCGCGGCCGGCCGGCTCGAGCCCGTGAGCTGGGACGCCGCCCTCCGCACATTCGTTGAACGCATGCAGGCGATCCAAGCCGCGCACGGCCCGCAGTCGGTGGCGTTCCTTAGCACGGGCCAGATTGTGACCGAGGAGATGGCGCTGCTCGGCGCGCTCGCCAAGTTCGGCATGGGCATGCTTCACGGCGACGGCAACACCCGCCAGTGCATGGCCACCGCGGTCGTCGCCTACAAGCAAGCCTTCGGCTTCGATGCCCCGCCGTACACCTACGCGGACTTTGAAGAATCCGACGTGATCGTGCTCGTGGGCGGCAATTTGTGCATCGCCCATCCCATCCTCTGGCAGCGGGTGATGCGCAACCAGCGGCGGCCTGAAATCGTGGTCATCGACCCGCGGGCCACCGAAACCTCGATGGCCGCCACGCAACACCTGCCGGTGTATCCCAAGTCCGACCTCGCGCTCTTCTACGGCCTCGCGCGACTGCTCGTCGCTCGCGGCTGGATCGACCGCGAGTTCATCGCCGCCCATACGAGCGGTTTTGACGAGTTTGCAGCGTTCGTCGACGACTATACGCTCCCGCGCGTCGCCGCCGAGACGCAACTGGCGCCCGAGGCAATCGAACGCCTGGCGGCCACAATTCACCAAAGCGAGCGCGTGTCGTTCTGGTGGACAATGGGCGTCAACCAAAGCCACCAGGCGGTTCGCACGGCCCAAGCGATCATCAACGTGGCCCTCATGACTGGCAACATCGGCCGCCCCGGGACAGGCGCCAATTCGATCACCGGCCAGTGCAACGCCATGGGTTCACGGCTGTTCAGCAACACGACGAATCTGCTCGGCGGCCACGACTTTGCCAATCCTGAGCACCGTCGCAAAGTGGCCGACGTGCTCGGCATCGACGAGACGGCCATCCCACGCGAGGCAAGCTGGCCCTATCACCGCATCCTGGAGGGCGTCCTGCGCGGCGAGATTCGCGGGTTGTGGATCATCGCCACCAATCCCGCCCACTCGTGGATCAACCAGGGCATGGCGCGCGACATACTCGATCGCCTCGACTTCCTCGTGGTGCAGGACATGTACCATTCGACCGAGACGGCCCGGCAAGCCCACCTTGTGTTGCCCGCCGCGGGGTGGGGCGAAAAGGACGGCACGTTCATCAACTCGGAACGCCGCATCGGGCTCACCGTCAAAGTGCGCCAAGCGCCGGGGCAAGCGCTGGCCGACTTCCACATCTTCAAGCTCCTTGCCGACTACTGGGGCTGCGGTGAAATGTTCCGCCGTTGGGATTCGCCCGCGGCCGTGTTTCAACTGCTGAAGCAGCTCAGCACCGGCCAACCGTGCGACGTCACGGGCGTCGAGGATTACGCCATGCTCGCCGAGCGCGGCGGCGTCCAGTGGCCATTCCCCGCCAACCAACCGGACGAGCGAGCGGAGCGGCGGCTGTTCGAATCGGGCCGGTTCTACCACGCCGACGGCCGCGCTAAGTTTCTCTACGACCCGCCCCGGCCGCTCCCCGAGCAAATCACGGAGAAGTATCCGTTCATCCTGCTCACGGGTCGGGGCTCCGCCGCTCAATGGCATACGCAAACTCGAACGGCCAAGAGCGCGGTACTCCGCAAGCTCTATCCCAGTGAGACGTACGTTGAGCTCAACCCCCAGGACGCCAAGCGACTCGGCGTCCGCACGGGCGACCTGCTGCGCATTGCGTCTCAGCGCGGCGAGCTGCGCGGGCGGGCGTTGGTCACGCCGGCCGTTCAGCCAGGACAGCTCTTTATTCCCATGCACTACGAAGCAACGAATCAACTAACCGACGCCGTCTTCGATCCGCACTCGCATCAACCGGCGTACAAGGCCTGTGCGGTAGCCGTGGAACGAGCGTCGTCGGGGGCGGGGGGCGCTCGAGGTTGACGAGTGCGCGGCTTTTGCGGCCTCCGTGCGTTCTTCGGACCCCGCGAATGAGCGCGCTGATCGGTTCTCTCACTTTGGCGGGCAACACGATCCTCGCCCCGGCCGACGCCGACTTGACGTACATCCAGCGCAAGTTGAACTTCTAGATCGCGCTGCGGTTGCTTGCGGATCGGAGGGCCCTCACGGCTGGATGGGTTCCTCGCGTTCCTCCTCGGCGGCGACGCCCCATGAGCCGACCGACGGTGAGTACGCATTGAGCCAGAGTTCAATCAACCACGCCCACGAAGAGTCGGCCGTCGGTATGCCACCGGTCGCCGCCGCCGTTGCGGCCTTCGAGCGCCTTGTGATAGCCGTCGATGACGTAATGCTCGGCGAGGTCGTGGGTCGCTTCGAGATTCGCGAATAGGTGGTCGCGTTCGGCGTCGACGTCGCCGGCAATGTGATGGGTGATCTGACCGGTCGTGTGGCTGAGCCCCACCCGCTCGTCGTACGAGGCCGAACCGATCCAGTACGGTCGGCCATCGTCGTCCGCATGGGCCGTTTTCCAGAACCGCACATGGTGGCGCTGCCGAGGGTTGTCGCCGACGGGTTGTTCGAACGCCAGATCTTCCTTGCGACCGAATAGATAGAGGCTGCTCACCGGGGCTTCGTCGTCAGGGCGCGAGAGGATCGTGTCGTCGG
>JBIOVA010000297.1:0-12410 GCA_044867485.1 Lacipirellulaceae bacterium
GGCAACTCCGTGTCCATCAGCGGCAATTTGGCGATCGTCGGGGCGTCGAGGGATGACGACTTGGGTGGCTCCTCGGGATCGGCTTATGTTTTCGACGTGACGACCGGAGAACAGCTAGCCAAGCTCATAGCCTCCGATGGCTCCGCGAGCGATGAGTTTGGGCGGTCGGTGGCAATCAGCGGTACGCGGACGATTGTCGGAGCGTGGCAAAAACACCAGTTCCACAGCGGTGCGGGATCGGCCTATCTTTTTGTGCCGGAGCCGTCGGTATGGTTGTTAGGCGCGAGCGGAGGCATTCTCTGTGGGCGGCGATGGCGACGGCGCTGACGGCAATTTTCGATGGCCGGGCGGTACACGGCGCGCCATGCGCTTGTAGCGAAGCAGACACGCGGAAGGGCGCAACTTCAGGACCCGTCCTCGCGCTTGAGAAGCGTATCGAGGATGCTGTTGACGAATGGTGCAACGTTGCTGCTGTCGGGCGCGTGTCGCACTCAACGGCTTTGTTGATGGGGCGCGCTGGAATATGTCGATGTAGAGCCGCTCTGATTACCTCGAACGTAAGCGAATACTGAAATTGCGCGACGGCGATTTCTCCTTGAGTGTGAGTCTGGATTGCCGGCAACAGTGCCCCTGACTGCGTAATGAGGGCGTGACCTGGGTCGCTTGGTGACCGTCGTTTCGGTGCTGAAGTCGCGTCTCCCGCCGCTACTTCAGTCCGCGGGTGGCATGCCACGCGGCGGTCTGCCGCCGTGGACATGTTGGGTCGTGATCAGACATGTCCACGCGGACGAGGACATGGCACCCGGCGACGGCGTCACCTTTGCGTCGCTGCCGGCCGTGTCGCCGTGACGGTCGCTTGGGCGCCGTTGAGAAACGCGAACAGGTCGGCCACTTGTTCGAGCGTCAGCGGGTTGAGCAGGCCTGCGGGCATGGCGGCGGGTGGCACTGGCGTACCGCCAGTGCACAGCGGGTACGCGGCCGGGTAAAGCAGTTCAGACCGGACCCTGATACTGTCTCGGGGTTCGGCCCACACTCTCCGCCACGGTCATCTGGACGCAGGCTCCTTCGGTACGTCGCACGGGCAAGATGCCCGTGGCACACAGATGGGCCCGCAGCGTTATTTCTGCGACGGCGCCGGACGCGAAGCGATGGGCGTCGCCGCGCCGGCTTGGGCGCCCGGCGTGGCGCCGAGATACGCGAACAGGTCGGCGACCTGGTCGAGAGTGAGCGGGTTCAGCAACCCCGTGGGCATCGCCGAGACGTCGCTCGGCTGGATGTCGTCGATTTGGGCTTGGGGGATGTCGACCTTCTGGCCGGTGGGCAGGAGGATCGTGACGCCGTCCTGGCCGCGGGGGGTCACCATGCCCGCGTACGACTTGCCGCCGGCGACGACCACCTTGCTGGCGAACTGGTCCGAGATCGCGTGCGAGGGGTAGACGATCGATTCGAGGATTTCCTTGCGCTGGAATCGCTGGGCGACGGTCGTGAGATCGGGACCGAGCATTTCGCCTTGGTTGCCCAGGCGATGGCAGGCGGCGCACTGCTTGGCGAACACTAGCTGGCCGCGCTGGGCGTTGCCGCGCACCCCGGCTTCGCTGTGCAGGTAGGTGGTCAGCTCGTCGTAGCTCCACTTATCGCGGCCCGTGTCGAGCGGCAGCTCGGCCGGCGGGGCGTCGGGGAACTGGCCGGCGTACCACTGTTGCCAGCGGGCCAGTTCGGTGCGCCAGTCGGCGTTGGCGCCGGAGGCGGCCTGGCCGTTCCAATGGGCGAGCAAGTTGATCGCGCCGTCGGCGCCTTGGTCGCCTAGTCGCAGGCCCGCGAGGATCACATTGCGATAGGGCGCCGCGTCGCTGGGGCGCTGCGGCACGGCGACCAGCGCGGTCAGGATGTCCTGTGCCATGACGCCGCCGGCGGTTTTGAGGGCGTCGACCAGGTACGGCCAATTCTCGCCGCCGGGATGCTGGGCGAGGCTCATCGCCACGGGGTCGCGGTACTCGGGCTCGCGGCCGTAGATCGTGCGGAGGTGCTGCTGCGACGCGGCTTCGCCCGAGGCGCCCAGCACGGCGATGATGCCGACGCGGAGCCGGCGGAACTTGTCGCTCTCGGCGCAGCGGGGGGCCACGCGCGCGTCGAGCGCGCGGATTTCGGCCATCACCTCGGCGCCGGGATCTTCAGGCAAGCCAGCAAGCACCGAGAGCGCGGTGGCGGGCCACTTGTCGCCGCCGGAGAGAATGTGCCGCCGCTCGGACAGCGAGAGGCGGGTGAGAAAATCGCGGGCGAAGTTCTCGACGTACTTGTCGACGCTGTACCCCGCCTGGAGCGTGCGGGCCTGCTCGTAGTACTGGAGCAGCTTCAGCTTGGCCGCGGTCGTCCAGCCACGATCGAGCCGAGCGGCATAGGCGCCAATGTGCAGCTTGTCGTGATCGGGCAGTTCCTTGGCGAGCTCGGCGGCGAACTTGTCGGCGGCGCCGGGGACCTGCAGGTGCACGAGCAGCCGCACGACCTCGCGGTTCGAGAGGGCGTCGGCCGTCGGGTACATGTCGAGCAACTGCAGGGCGAGGCTGGGGGCGCTGTCGGGGCCGAGCTGGGCATGGAGCAGGGCGAGCTGCGTGACGCGGAGCAGGTCGCGGCGTTCTTCGTCGCTGAGCTTGGCGGCGGCCTCGTCCTGGAGGAAGAACTGGCAACGCTCGAGCACGGCGTGCGAAGTGTCGGGGCGGCGTTCGACGTTGACCAGCGCCGTGGCGCCGTAGGCAAACGCCCGCGGGCGGGTCTCGCGAAGCACGGCGGGCGCCCACGAGTCGACGGGCATCTGCTCCATCAGCAGCCGGGCGGCGTAGGCGACGAAGCGGTCGGAGTCATTAAGCAGCGGGAGCGCTGCCGCGGCGGCGGGCAGGTCGGTGCGGCGGGCCAGCGATTCGCACGCCAGGCGGCGGACCTGCGCGTCGGAGTCGCCGAGCAGCTGTTCCAGCGCCGCGGTGATCGCCGGGGAGTTGCTCTGGTACATCAGCCGGGCGGCTTTGGCGCGGATTGTGCCGTCCTGGTCGGCGGCGAGCGCCGTGAGCAAGGCGTCGTCGGGTCGCGGGCCGAAGACGATGAGCAGATCGACGGCGCGTTCGCGCGCGTGGACGGAGCGCTGCGGATCGCGGGCGACGGCGGCGAGGTCGGTCGCCCACCGTTCGCCGAGCTCCTGCTTCACCGCGGCGATGCGGGCGCGGGACCAGTCGGCGTCGAGCTGCGGCTGCCGGAGAGCGCGTTCGATCCCGGCGCCCATGTCGGCCAGCTCCGGCGGCACGTTGCCGGTGTAGCGAATGCGGTAGACGCCGCCGTCGGTGCCGCGGCCGCCGGTGCAGAAGTAGAGCGAACCGTCGGGGCCCACGGCGCAGTCGGTCGCGTTGAGCGGCCGGCCGGCGAGGAACTGCTCGAACTTGCCGCGGATCGTGGCGCCTTCCTTCTCGAACATGAAGGCGTAGATTTTGCCGGTGGCCCAGTCGCAGCCGAACATGGCGCCGTGGTACTTGCGCGGGTAGACGTAGTGGTCGTAGAACTCGACGCCGGTGGGCGAGCCGGGGCCGACATTCACGGCGGCGGGGAGGCTGTCGAGGTAGTAGCTCGGCCACTTGGCCCAGCCGCTGCGCCAACCCAGCTCGGCGCCGGCGGTGACGTGATTCACGCGCGTGGGGCGATACCAGGGGGCGCCGCGGTCCCATTCCATGTCGGCGTCGTAGGTGAACAGTTCGCCTTGAGGGTCGAACGCGAAGTCGTAGGAGTTGCGCAGGCCGCCGGCGACGAGCTCGACGAAGCTGCCATTGGCGTCGGTGCGGAAGATGGTGCCGCCGGGCGCTGGGATGCCCACTTCGTGGCCGCCGGCGTCCTCGAACCGCGGCTGGACGAGGTCGCCTTCGTACCAACGGTGGTAAGGGCTGCGGACCGTGGGCGTGCCGTCAGCCCGGGCGAAGTCGCCGACGATGACGTACAGATACCCGTCGGGGCCGAGGCGCACCGCGTGGGCGCCGTGCTCGCCGCGGGAGCCGCGGAAGCCGATGAGCTTGGTCACTTCGTCGGCAACGTTGTCGCGGTCGGCGTCGCGAAGGCGATAGAGGGCCATGCCGTCAGGGCCGTCGCCGACGGCGAACACGCGCGTGCCCAAGGCGAGGAGGCCCTGGGCATTTTTGACTTTGTCGCAGTAGGTGGCGGCGCGGTCGTGGATGCCGTTGCCGTCAGTGTCTGTGAGCAGCATCAGATGGCCTCCCTCTTGCGAGGCGACGATGGCGCCGCGGGCGTCGAAGGTCATGGCGATCAGCGAGCCGACGTCTTCGTCGCGGAGCAGCCGTTCGACGGCAAACTGGTTGTCGATGACGAAGCGGGCGCCTTCGCCGTCGGTGATCACCTCGTTGCCCCAGGGCAGCGCGTAGCCGAGCTCGCCGTAGCTGGCGGCGGCGACCCAGTCGGCGTCGTTGAACTGGATGGCCGTCCAACCCTGAAACTGGCGGACGCTGGTCTTCCAGGATTTGTCGGTCGAGTACGCTTGGAACGTGCCGCCTTGCTGGCGGACGAGCACGCGGGCCGCGAGGCCGGCGGCGCCGACTTCGCTGTTGGTCACGCGGACGGCGATGACGTTGCGGCCGCTCTTGAGATGCTTGGTGATGTCGATGAGTTGCATTTGCCGCCAGTCGACGCCCTCGGCGACGGGCTGGCCGTTGACGGCGAGGGCCCACTTGTTGTCGGCGGTGATGTGGATGACGGCTTCCTCGGCGGGCGAGGCTTCAAAGGTCTTGCGGAAGTAGCAGTCGCCGACGGGGATTTCGTTCTTGGTCTGCGCGGGGGACCAGATCCACTCGGCTTCGCCGCCGTCGGCGGCGCGCACGGCGGCGGCGGTCGACGTGAGGGAGAACAGGCAGAACGCGGCGCAAAGAAAGTTGCCAGCACGCAGCATGGAGGAATTCCTTTTCAACCGTCGCGGGCCAGTGCGGATGAGCGTGCGCGCAAACTGGGCGCGCGGTCGGGGAGAATAGCAGGCACGGAGCGGAGGGGCAACAACGGGCGTCTGTTCGTACACGAAGCTGCTAGCTTCGTGCGACATCCTTCCATTCGGCAAAGCCTGCCGCGGACCAGGAGAGAGAGGGAACGGACGAAGCTGGCAGCTTCGTGTATGGCGGCTCGACTCTCATTGACCCTGGTCGAATAATTGGGCTAGGATCGACAGCCGATTCACTTTGCCCAGCTTGGGCGGTTGTCCCAAGCCGCCGCGTTGCGCGGCTGGCTCGTCTCTCTTCCTCCCTGTTAGCCCCAAAGGCGTCTCGCGATGCAAGCATTGGAACGGACGAAGCTGGCAGCTTCGTGTACGAGTCGGCTCGCGCTGTTGCTACTCGCTACGAATGCGCTTGCGTGGGGTTGTTCGTCGTCGAAGGACTTGGCTGAGGCGCCGAAGAACGAGGCGGCGAGCGACAGGGACGCCGTGGGGTCGAGCGACGCCGAGGAGGAGCCAATCGACGTGTTCGAGCCGCTCGAGCCGTACGATCCGCCACTGCTGGCGGAGATCGACGCGAAGGCGGGGTGGGTCGATCAGCGCGTGGCCGATATGCGGCAGGTGCTGCGGGACCGGCTCAAGGAGCATCCGCCGCTGGTCGACGCCGCCGAGGCGATGAAGCTGCGCAACAATGGCGAGGAGGATAACGCGGCCATCTACAGCGTCATCCGGCAACTGCCGGCGAGCGAGGACGAGGTGGACTACGACGCCACGTTCGTTCACTGGGCGGGCGGCGAGGCAAAGAGCCTCAACCCGCTGATGATCAACCTGGAAGGCGAGATGGAGCTGCTCGCGCTCACGGGGCTGCAACTGTTAAGTTTCGACGCGGACTTCAAGCCGTTCGCACCGGCGTGGGCCGTCAAGAGTTGGCAAACGAGCGCGGACCACATGATGGACAAATTCGTGCTGCGGGACGACGTGACGTGGTCTGACGGCAAGCCGCTGACGGCGCACGATGTGGAATTCGCGTTCCAGACCGCGATGTCGCCGCGGATTCCCGTGCCGGCGCTGCGTTCCAACTTGCAGCACCTGCGGTGGGTCGAGGCGTATGACGACCACACGGTCGTGATGTTCCACAAGGAGCCGATGGCCTCGTGGACCGAGACCATTCAGTTTCCGATCATTCCCAAGCACATTTACGAGGAGAGCTTGAGGGACGACCCCACGATGGTGGAGAGCGACTACCACCTGAAATACGACCGCCAGCCGGTGACGTGCGGGCCGTTTGAGTACGCGTCGCGCACGCGGGGGCAGGAGACGGTGATCCGGCGGCGCGAGTCGTGGTACATGCACAACGGCAAACAGGTGCGCGACAAGCCGTACCTGAAGGAGATTCGCATCAAGGTGATCGTCGACCCCAACACGGCGCTGTTAGCCCTCAAGGCGGGCGAAGTCGACGACGTGCGGCTGACGCCCGAGCAGTGGATCACGCAGAGCGAGGGGGACGATTTCTACGAGAAGAATACGAAGGTTAACGGCTCGGAGTGGACCGAGTACCACATCATTTGGAACTGCCAGACGCCGCAGTTTTCCGACAAGCGCGTGCGGCAGGCGATGGCCTATGCGTTCGATATGCAGGAGATGATCTCGAACATCCTGTACGACCTGGTGCTGCCGGGGCACGGCATGTTTCATCCGGAGGCATGGATGGCTTCGAAGAACATCAAGCCGATGACCCAGGACCTCGACAAGGCCGAGGAGCTGCTCGACGAGGCGGGGTGGGTCGACAGCGACGGCGACGGCGTGCGGGACAAGGAGATCGGCGGGCGGAGCGTGCCGTTGGAGTTCACGCTGCTCACTTACGAGCAGCCCCAGGCGATCAAAGCGTGCACGCTGCTGAAGAACAACCTGGAGCAGATCGGCGTGGTGTGCCACGTGAAGCCGACGGAGTTCACCGTGAAGAACCAAATGGGCCTCGAGCACAAATTCCAAGCGATGATGGCGGGGTGGGGAACGGGGACCGATCCGTCGACGCTCGACAACGGGTACAAGACGGGGCAGGGGCGCAACTTTGGGCAGTACTCCAATCCGCGCGTCGACGAGCTATTCGAGCAGGGCCAGCGCGAGTACGACCGCGACAAGCGGGCGGCAATTTACGCGGAGCTGTCGGAAGTGCTGTTCGACGACCAGCCGGTCATGTGGCTGTTCCACCGCAAGAGCCTGTTTGGCCTGAACAAGAAAGTGCGAGGGTTCAACTTCAGTCCCCGCGATCCGTACGGCGTCGAGCCGGGGTTCCACGCGATCTGGATTCCGAAGCAGAATTGACGCCAATCGTCACCCCGAGGTCCGCCGAGGGGTCTGGTCTGCGTACCGAAGCAATGCGGACCCGTCGGCGGACCTCGGGGTGACATTGCTGCCCGGGGTAACGCGACTTCCAACGACGCCTGCCCGATGGTTCACTACCTCGTCCGCCGATTGCTGATCGCGTTGCCGACTTTGGCGGCGATCACGTTCATCGTGTACGGGCTGATCCGCAGCATGCCGGGCACGCCGTTGACGACGGCCGAGACGGCCGATCCCAGCCGGCAAATGAGCAAGGCGGATCTCGCACGGCTGGAGCGGATTTACGGGCTCGATAAGCCGTGGCCGCTGGGATATCTCACTTGGGCGGGCAACCTGGCGCGGCTTGACCTGGGACGGTCAATCGCGCGCAAGGAGCCGGTGGCGTCGCTCATCGGCGAACGGATCGGGCCGACGCTGCTGCTCACCGTGTCGTCGTTGCTGCTGACTTACCTGCTGGCGATCCCGCTGGGGCTGTGGGCAACAGTGCGGGCCAACACGCTGCCCGAGCGGGTGGTGAGCGTTGCGCTCTACATGCTGTACTCGCTGCCGGCGTACGTGGCGGCGTTGTTTCTGCAGATTCTGTTTGTCGTGAAGCTCGGCTGGCTGCCGCTCATGAACATGACGAGCAGCCACTACGATCAGCTCACGGCGCCGGGCAGGGCTTGGGACGTGTTCACGCACGCGCTGCTGCCGGCGGTGTGCTTTACTTACGGATCGCTGGCGTATTACTCGCGGTTCATCAAGGCGAACATGGAAGAGGCGGTGCGGCAGGACTACATCCGCACGGCGCGGGCCAAGGGCGTGCCGCCGGGACGGGTGATCTGGCGGCACGCGTTCCGCAACACGCTCATCCCGCTGGTAACGCTCATCGGGCTGACGCTGCCATCGCTGTTGAGCGGCGCGATCATCATCGAGCAAATCTTTGCGTGGCCGGGCATGGGCACGCTGTTTTTCGAAGCCATCCACGAACGCGACTATCCGACGATCATGGGGCTCACGTTGATGTTCAGCGTGCTGACGCTGGCCGGGCAGTTGCTGGCCGATGTGTTGTACGCAGTGGTTGATCCGCGGGTGGCTTATTCGTAATTGAGAAATAATCCTCCTGCTCCCTCCCCCTTGTGGGGAGGGCTGGGGAGGGGGCGACGCGGGGACGCGCTACACCACCCCTCCCTAACCCTCCCCATCAAGGGGAGGGAACCGGAACTGCAAGGCTTCATGGACCTTCCCATACCACCTGTTGATCCGACGCCCGCCGAAGGGGACGGCGGTGCGCCGTCGCGCGGCTTTTGGGCGGAGTCTTGGCGGCGATTCCGGCGGCGGAAGTTGGCGATGATCGCGCTTGCGTACGTCGCGCTGCTGGCGCTTGTGGCCGTGCTCGCGCCGGCGATTGCCGGCACCAAGCCCATCGTCTGCCGCTACAAGGGCCAGCTCTACTTTCCATGCCTGGCGTACTTCAACCGCAGTTGGGAAAACTCGATCTTCGACAAGGACCGCTTTCGCAAGCGCTACCCGGCCAACCTCGCGACGAAGGACCCTGAGAGCTGGGCCATCTGGCCGTTGGTGTACCAGGACCCGTATCGCCGGCCGTTGCCGAGCGAGTGGGAAGGCGTGTGGACGGGTCGCCCCGAGAATCCCACCCGCGCCGACGGCCATCCCAGCGCGACCAATTGGCTAGGGACCGACCAGCAGGGGATCGACGTCTTCGCCCAGTTGGTGCACGGTGCGCGGATCGCGCTGCTGGTGGGCTTCGTGTCGATGGGCATTGCCGCGACCGTGGGATTGACCATTGGCGCGGCAGCCGGGTACTTCGGCGGCTGGGTCGACATGGCGTTCAGCCGGCTCATCGAGCTCGTGCTGTGCATTCCCACGCTCGTGCTCATCCTGGCGCTGCTGGCGGTGGTCGAGCGGGCGACGATCTGGCACATCATGGCCGTGATCGGGTTGACGCACTGGACGAGCATCGCGCGGCTGGCCCGCGGCGAGTTCTTGCGTTTGAAGCAAATGGAGTTCGTCACCGCCGCCCGCGCCGTGGGGGCGACCGGGCCGCAGATCATCGTGCGGCACATCCTGCGCAACGCGCTGGCGCCGGTGCTCGTGCCGATCAGCTTCGGCATCGCGAACGCGATCTTGATCGAGAGCGCGCTGAGTTTCTTGGGCTTCGGGGCGCCGCCGCCCAATCCCAGCTGGGGCACCGTGCTCGCCGCGGGCCGGCAGACGATCGATCAAACGTGGTGGCTGATCGTGTTCCCCGGCGCGGCGATTTTCTTGACGGTGCTCGCGTACAACCTGATCGGCGAAGGCCTCCAGGAAGCCACCGACCCGCGCCTGCGGCAGGATGCTCACTAAATGCGACGGAGGAGTCGACCACGGATTACACTGATTGCCCGGATAGGGAATGGGAGAAAAATCATCAGTGGAGCACTCGCAATGCTGCATGAAGAGATCACTCGCGACATCATCGGCGCGGCAATGGATGTGCTGAACGAGCTTAAGCCAGGGCTGGACGAGAAGCTCTATGAGAACGCGTTGGTCATCGACCTGCTTGCCCGGGGGCATCGGGTCGATCAGCAGAGGCGGTTTGATGTTCGTTACAAAGGACAGTTGATCGGCACATTGGTCCCTGATTTGATCGTCAATGACATCGTCTTGGTCGATACGAAAGTGGTAACCGAGTTTTGTGACGCACACGTTGCTCAAATGATTGGCTATCTTGCCAAGACTGGCCTGCAAGTCGCGCTACTCATCAACTTCAAACACGCCTCGCTCAAATGGAAGCGAGTAAGCCTTTGAACTGCCTTGTTCTGTCCGTGAAATCCGTGTCATCCGTGGTTAGCTTCCCATGACCGCCGTCGTTGACGTTGCTGATTTGAAGACTTTTTTCCACACCGACGAGGGCGTCGTGCGGGCGGTGGATGGGGTTTCGTTTCGCGTCGAGCCGGGACGGACGCTGGGGATCGTCGGCGAGAGCGGGTCCGGCAAAAGCGTCACGTCGCTGTCGATCATGCGACTGTTGGCCTCCAGCGCACGGATCGAGTCGGGGCGGATTGCGCTGTTGGGTCGCGATCTGGTGCGGCTGCCCGAGCCGGAGATGAGAAGGATTCGCGGCAAAGAGATCAGCATGATCTTTCAGGAGCCGATGACCTCGCTCAACCCGGTGTTCACGGCGGGCGACCAAGTCATGGAGGCGATCATCCTGCATCAGGGCGTGTCGCGCGCGGAGGCCCGGAAACAGACGATCCGGCTGTTCGACGAGGTGGGCATCCCTAACCCCGCACAGCGCGTGGACGCGTACCCGCACCAGCTCTCCGGCGGGCAGAAGCAGCGGGTCATGATCGCGATGGCGCTGTCGTGCAACCCCAAGCTGCTGATCGCCGACGAGCCGACGACCGCGCTCGACGTGACAATCCAGGCCCAAATCCTCGACATTCTGCGGAACCTGCGCGACGTGCGCGGCATGGCGATTTTGTTCATCACGCACGACCTGGGCGTGATTGCGGAGATCGCCGATGACGTGCTGGTGATGTACCGCGGCGAGGCGGTCGAGTACGGGCCGGTGCTGCAAATCTTCGAGCGGCCGCAGCACCCGTACACGAAGGGCCTGTTGGCGTGCCGGCCGCGGCTCGACACGCCGTACAAACTGCTACCCACGGTCGACGATTTCATGGACGTGAGCGAGGTTGACGGAAAGCTGCACATCATCGAGAAGCCGCTAAGCCGCGAGCGGCTGGAGGAACTGAAGACGCATGGACGGGGGCGGCTGCTCCATCCGAAGAGCGAATTGGCGGCGATGGGCCATCCTTGGGAACAAGGGGGCCACGCCGCCGACGCCACCGCGGTGGCCGAAGGGACCAAACCGCTGCTGGTCGTCGAGGATCTGCAGGTGCACTTTCCGATCCGCCGCGGCGTGTTTTCGCGCGTGCACGACTACGTGCGGGCCGTCGACGGAGTGAGCTTCCGAGTGTACCGCGGCCAGACGCTTGGACTTGTCGGCGAGAGCGGCTGCGGGAAGACGACCGCCGGGCGCGCGATCTTACGGCTCATCGAGCCCACCGCTGGGCGGGTGCAGCTCGACGGCGTGAACCTCGCCGGGCTCGGCGGCAGCGAGCTGCGCCGCATGCGGAGCCGCATGCAAATCATCTTTCAGGACCCCTACGGCTCGCTCAATCCGCGGATGACAATCGAGGCCGCGGTCACCGAGCCGATGGTGATCCAGGGGATCGGCGGCAATCGTCGGGAGCGGCGCGATCGCGCCGCGGCGCTGTTGGAAGAGGTCGGCATGAAACCGATCCACCTGCGCCGCTACCCGCACGAGTTCTCCGGCGGCCAGCGGCAGCGCATCTGCATCGCGCGGGCGATTGCCGTCGAGCCGGAATTCCTCATCTGCGACGAGTCGGTGTCCGCTCTCGACGTCTCCGTGCAGGCCCAAGTGCTCAACCTACTCAAGCGGCTGCAGGAGAAGCGGGGGCTCACCTACATCTTCATCAGCCACGACCTGAGCGTCGTGAAGTTCATGGCCGACATGATGGCAGTGATGAACCTGGGGAAGATCGTGGAGTTCGGCCCGTCGGAGGCCATCTACCGGGTTCCGCGGGAGGACTACACGCGCCGGCTGATTAGCGCGACGCCGAACGATGACCTCGATCACATTCGTCGCGCGGTGGCGTTGCGAGCGAAGCAGCGGGAAATGACGAAGCACGATTGATGAGAGCGGTTCGTGCACTCTTCAAGTCGGAGTGCTGCCAGGTCATTCCGCGGTCTATCGAATCATTATGCCTGAGGTGAGTGCATGCCAGGCCCTTCGGCTGACCTCAGGGTGACACGAAATGCGCTCTGGTCGTCATTCACCTAAGAGCGTCGTTGCGACGGGCAGCGCGCTGACGCGGCCGTCGCGGCCCCAACCGCTCTTGGCGAGGACGTGGTCCTTTTCACCGCGGCCGGCGGCGTGCTCGGCGTCGACGTTCAGGAAGATGTTGTCGAGGCTCGCCGCCAGGTCGGAATTCGCGCGGTATGGTGCGCTCATGTCCTGGTAGAGGACATACTGGCCGCAACCGTGATTGACGCTGCGGACCCCCGAGCGCGAGAGTCGCGGGGGGGGGGGGGG
>JBIOVA010000298.1:0-7150 GCA_044867485.1 Lacipirellulaceae bacterium
CGCCGCGCCCGGTGCCGCGTGCGCGGCTCATATTCCCGCAGTTGTTCGAGCAGTTCCTTCTCGCTCTTGCCGTGCTGCGTCACCGGCGTCACCAGCGGCCGATCTTTGTGCACCAGCCGGTAGATGCGCCCCCGCTGATGATCGCGATGGGGGTCGCGCTGCGAGTACTGCATGTGGCCGATGATCGCGTTGCACCAATCGCCGAACCACAGCGCCCCATCCGGGCCGATCTGCACGTCGGCCGGCCGGAAATTCTTGTCCGTGCTGGCAAGCAAGTCGTCGGGAACGCGCCGCGGACCGCCCGCTCCGTCGCCGCCCGCCTCGTCGACGCCGCGCCGCATGATCCGTCGCCCGCTGAAGCCCGCCGAGTCATCGCGCACGACGAATCGCGGGATGCCGTTCATGTTGATCACGCAGGCGTAGACGAACTGCCCCTGCACCGCTTCGGGAAAATGCCGCGACACGAGGAATTCGCTCCCCAGCGCCGGCCGCATTCCCTGGTTATCGAAGATCGGGTCCATCCCGCGACGCTCCGGGCTCGGCGCCCCGGACAAAGGCGAATCCCAATGCTGCTGCGCGCCGGTGCCGTCGCCCACGATCCCCTGCCCCCAACTGTCAAACACATAGCACCACGGGTTGCCGTACCCCGGCGTCTCGAAGTACCGCACCTTGAGCGTCCGCGGGTCGACCACGTGCGCGCCCGACGGCCCGTGCACCCGGTGCGGACCCCATGGCGTCTCCACCGTGCCGCTCATCGCGATGCCTTCGAGCATGTGAAGCAGCCCGCCGTGGGAATACTCGAAAGCGCCAATTGCATGGTGCGTGTCGTCGGTCGCCCAGCCGTCGAACAACTCGACCTTGACGTCGGCTCGATCGTCGCCGTCGGCGTCCTTTAGCCACACCAATCGCGGCAGGTCAGCCACCAACACGCCGCCGTTCCAAAACTCGAACCCCGTCGGGTTGTTGATCTCGTCGCTAAACGTCGTGCACTTGTCCGCCCGGCCGTCACCGTCGGCGTCTTCGAGAATCAGCAGCCGATCGCCCGGCCGCGGGTCGCCCGGCTTCCACTGCGGGTAGTTCGGCATGCACGCGACCCACAACCGTCCGCGATTGTCGAAGTTGAGCTGCACCGGCTTGGCCAGCTCGGGGAACTCCCGCTCGCTGGCGAACAACTGCACCTCGAACCCGTCGGGTACGGTCATCGCAGCGATGCTCTCCTCGGGCGACAGATACCGCAACTCCTCCGCCTCCGAATAATCCTGCTCGGGATTGCCAAATCGCGTGGGCGGCACGATCAACTCACCCGTCTGGCTGTCGTCCGGCGGCCCCGGGTTCTTGCCGCGAGCCAGCTCCCACACGACGCGGTCGCGCACCGCCGCCATCGCACGAATCTTCCGATACTCCAATGGGAATGTCTCCGTGTCCCACGTGCGCCGTCCGCCGTAGACATACCAGCCGTTGAGCATCCGGTAGTCCTGCTGGTGGACCCACGACTTGTCGTTCACCGCGGATCGCAAGCGTTCGAACTGTTGCGAGTCGATCCGCGCCGGGGACTCGCCGCCGAACAGCGCGCTGTCGAGCAACAGCGCAACTGCGCGGTCGCCGGCCGCATTCAGGTGGCAGCCGTTGATCGTGTATTGCATCCCCGGGTTGGCTGCAAACAGCGGCTCGGTCGGCGTGAACAAATCGACAAACGGCAATCCTCGGCTGGCCGCCACCTCGGCGACGATCTTCGCGTAACTCCGCAGGTTTTCATTCCGCGACGCCGCGTCCGGCCATAGTGGATTGCCCGTCGGCTCCCACGCGATCGGCGACACGAGCACCAGCCGCAGCGCCGTCCCCGCGTCGTCCAGCGGGTATTCGCGGATCGTTTCGTCGAGATACGCTTCGTAGGCCGTGCGAAACGCCGCTTCGCCCCCCGGCCCCGCGAACGCCTCGTTGAACCCGAAAAAGCACAGCAGCGTTTCCGGCCGGAACACCTTGAGTGGGTCGTCGATCGCCGTGTAACTGCTCGACCGCTGCCGCATCTCGACCGCATCGGCCGGCCGCCCGAAGTTTCGCACCTGCAGTTCGTGCCCCGGGAACCGCGCGTGCAGCAGCGCCTCGAAATGGCCGAACAGGTTCATCCGTTCAGCCAGCGAGTTGCCCACCAGCGCGACGCGCTCGTGCGGCTTGAACCGCAGCGGAAGAGCGCCCTGGGCGCCGCTTTCCTCCGCCTTGGCCGAGGGCGCTAGATCCGCCGGCTTCACGCCCGTCCGAAACCCGTCGAACCCGTATGCCGTCGGCGCGTACTCGCCGACGACGTCGACCGCCGCCTGCTCCGGCACATCGAGCCCCAGCCCCCAATACACCGCGTTGACCGCCAACCGCCGCAACCCCTCGTTCTGCAAATCTGTTGCGGACCCCATCGTTGTGCAGAAGATCCGATTCGTGATCCCCGCGTCATTCGGCCGCTCGCGCGTCCACGCCACGGGCATCATCGGCTCGTTGATCCCCTGCTCCGCCCCGTCGCTGGCCCGTTTCTTCCGATAGCGCGCCGGCGCCGATTCCGGCGTCATCCCCGCCAGCACCTGACCGCGCAACAAGATCGTCGCATCGTCCGGCGGATACGCTTCGTACACGTCCGTGTCGCCGAACACGTCCGCCACGCCGCGCAGAATCGGAAGCCCCGCAGCCCCCGGCTCGATCACCCCCCGCGTCGCTTCCGACTTGTGCCGCCCCCAGTGATTGACCCATCCTTCGCCGAGCACATTCTTGCCAAAATCGTTGTATGCGACGTACTTGCTCCCTTCCGGAAACTGAAACGCGTGCGTGCTGGTCCGCAATGCGATGATTGGTTTCCCCGCCTCAAACGCTTTGACAAACCGCGCCATCGCCTCGTCCGGCCAAGCGCGGAACCGCAGCAGCATGACGATCGCGTCCGCCGAGTCGAGCGCTTCCGACCCAGGCAACGACTTCGTGTTCTTCGGATCAATCTCGCCTGTTTCCGGATCGACGGCGAACAGCACCGTGCAACGAAATCCATGCCGCTCGCTGAGAATCCGCGCGAGCATCGGCAGCCCCTCCTCCGAGCGATACTCCTCGTCGCCGGACAGCAGCACAACGTGCTTCCCCACCCCGGATCCTGGCCCGCCGGCGAACTCGATCCACGGCGTCTCGTCGCCGCTGGCCGTCGCGGCCAGGCAAACGGAGGCAAAGAGTGCAAACGTCCAGCGAGGTACAGGCGGCATCATGGTCGCTCATCGGAACTAGGCATGGGTCAGGCGGGCTTCCATGATAACCAACTCCACAGCGCGTGGCACGCCGCCCAGGGCCGCGATGCCGCCGCGCGCCTCGACCACCCCGACCATGCTCCATCGTTCGCGGCGGGAGCGACCGAATTTCAACCATCCAGTCGCTTGCAATTCTACGGCGTGCACTACAATTTTGGCTTAGCCATTCAACCACTTGTCCAGGTGCGATTCGATAGTTTCGGCGGCCCGCTGAAAACACGACGCCTTGGCTCGCGTCGTTGGACGCATTGCCGTCGCGGTAGGTGAAACTGCCATGGCACGAAGACCCGGTTCCGACAAACGCCGCAGCCGGTCATCGGCACTAAGCGGCGAAATCCTCAGTAGCCGCTCCGACAAACCGCCAGCGGACGTTGCTTCTGCGAAACGCAGCCCGCACAAGATTGCGGCCTGGCGACTTGCCTTGGCGATCGGCGCCGCCCTCATTGCGGCACTAGCTTTCGCGCACTTCCTGTTTTGGGCCAAGCCGTGCCACAACGCGCCCTCGCGCCTGTCGATCGCCTCGCCCGATTGGTGGCTCTGTTATCGTGAGAACGATCCGACGCTACGCCTTCCGCGCGTACCCAGCGTTGCGCTCCTGGATGCGGACTTCGCCGACGAGAATCACGGGTGGGTCGTCGGCGAGCACGGCGTGATCCTCCACACGCCCGACGGGGGCGAAACTTGGGAACTTCAGTCGCCGCCTGCGATATTGGCGAACCGAACCGATCTCGACTTCCGCGGCGTCGACTTCATCACTCCCGACGAAGGCTGGGCCGTCGGCGATGACACCCCCCCAGGAATATCGCTCTGGGGCGACAACGTCATTCTGCACACGACCGACGGAGGACAAAATTGGGAACTGCAAGAGATTGTTGCAATACCTCTTGAATCTCCATTCGCGCCCGACGAGTCCGCAGCACTCTTCGGCGCGAGCCGATATCTTGTCGCGCAGCTCAACGACGAGGCCGCCAGCGAATCTGCGGATAAATCGGGCGAGGAATTCCTGCCATCAATCGAATCGACGCCGTCCCTCACCGATGTGAGGTTTACCGATCGGAACAATGGCTGGGCGGTCGGATCAAATGGCACGATACTTTCATACGATCGCAAGTCCAGGAAGTGGACGCGTAATCTCTCCATTGGCGGTGAAGCGGTGGACTTCGTTGCCATTGATATGATCGACTCACAGCACGGCTGGATTATTGACAATCGCGGGCAAGTGTTTCATATGGGCGACGGCAAGACGTGGACGCTCGTTACGCCCGATGATTCGAAACAGGCGGCCCAACAGTTGCCTTTAGACATAGGAATAAGTCGAGTTCAATTCCTCGACGAATCCAACGGCTGGGCAGTCGGGTGGAAAGGCGTCGCCCGCACGACCGATGGCGGACGGTCGTGGATCCAAACCGCGGCGCCCGACGGACTCGATGTAGTGATAAATCTCTGCTTTCTCAACGCAGAGACAGGATGGATTCTGGGGCGCTCGTCGATAGATTCATCCTCAAGACGAGAATACTCCCTGTGGAAGACGACCGACGGAGGAAACACTTGGAAGCGCCACGCCGGCACAGGTTTGTTGACCACCTGCCTGACCAGGATTCCGCAAAGAAATACATTGCTGTTCGCAGGCGAAGTGGGGAGCATTTGGACCCTAGGAGACGACGAGTCAGCGTCGCCGCGATCCGCGAGCTCCGGTCGCATTTATTGCGATGTGGATTTTTTGAACGCCGAATCGGGATGGGTCGTGAAGTTTGATGGTTCAATTCTCCACACTGCCGACGGCGGTGAAACGTGGCGGAAGCGGTCCGCTCAAATATGCCGATCACTGAGCTTCATCGATGAATTGCGGGGGTGGGCGTTCGAGCCTTATGGGTCATTGGCAAAAACCGCGGACGGAGGGCGCACATGGACTCGCTTACCATCTCCAGGTCCGAATTCCGTATTCGATTTCCCGAAAATCAAATTCATCAACCAGGGCCTCGGTTGGTTGTTTGGCAGCCTCAGCGGATTGCGGCAAACGACAGATGGCGGAACCACTTGGCAGGTCGTTCATGGCCCACTTAATGCAGTTAACGACCGGGACGTTAATCGGTATTGCCGCTGTACGCTGAACCCCGATGGAAGTTTGCGCAGCCTCAGCGGATTGGCAGCGGACGGGAAACTTTTTCAGTTGAACGCCGGCGAAACTGAATGGAAACACATCGGTCAGGTGCGCGAAGAAGTTACGTCACTACTCAACCACATCCACGTTCAGCAGCCTGAACTACGGGAAGTTGACGTTCGCGGTCGACTCGTCACTTCGGCCGACGATGGTGTAACATGGACCCCAATGTCCACCGGCGTCGATGAGGCGTTCTTGTCCGTCGACTTCGTCGACGACCAACACGGCTGGGCCGTCGGCGTTAACGATACGCTCCTCCGCACCGTCGACGGCGGCCAAACGTGGCAGGACCCGCGCCGCCACCGCGCCGCCCCGCCGCCCCTGTTTTGCGCCCTCCTCTCGCTTTCGGCCGTGATGCTCGTTGCGGCGGGCGCCCGACGGGCGCCGTCGCCTGCGCCGGAGGAGTTCATCGACGGCCTGCTCGCCGCCGAAAGACCCGTCGGGGCCGCCGACAACGACGCGCTCAAACTCCAGCCCATCGCCGACGGATTGGCCAACTATCTACGCAACGCCAGCACGCAAGCCCCTGTCACCATCGCCGTCACCGGACCCTGGGGCTCCGGCAAGTCGTCGCTGATGAATCTGCTCCGCGAGCGCATGATCGAGCTCCGGAGCCGCCCCGTGTGGTTCAACGCCTGGCACCATCAGAGCGAGCAGGATCTGCTCGCCTCGCTGCTGGAGTCCATCCGCAGCACCGCGGCCCCGCCGTTTTTCAGCGCGACGGGCTTGCGCTTTCGACTGCGTCTGGCAGCCCGACGCATCTACCACAACCGCGGCCGCGTCCTGGCGTTCCTCGCCATCGCCGCGTTCCTCATCATGTTTATCCACCAGCTCCAGCTTTGGCAAAAACTCGTCGACTTGCTCAACGCCAACGACTTCCAAGCCTCCACGCAGACGATCTTGGGCGGCACGGGCGTCCTGGGCACGCTGTATCTGCTCGTCACGAGGTTGCTCGTGCCGCTGACCAGCACTCTCGGCGTCGATCCCGCAGTGCTCCTGTCGACGAAAGCCCAGTCGTCGCGGCTGCAAAACCTTCGCGATCAAACGAGCTTTCGCTACCAATTTGCAGCCGAATTCAAGATTATGACCGAATCGCTCAAGCCGCAGACGCTGCTGATCTTCATCGACGACCTTGATCGCTGCGAACCCGACAGTCTCATGAACCTGCTGCAAGTCCTCAACTTTCTGACCACCAGCGGCGACTGTTTTTTCGTGCTCGGCATGGACTATCAGCGCGTCGAAGACAACGTCGCGATGGCTCGCGCCCAACAGGTCAAGGACATCAAGATTGCCGCTCAGGAGTCGTCGGAGCAGTTCGCCAAAAACTACTTGCAAAAGCTCATCCAGGTGCGCGTCCCCGTCCCGCACATGGGAGAGAGCGAGGCGCGCCAGTTGATTCAGGCTGCGGGACAACAGCGTGATCTGGAACTGGAGCCGGAAAGCCAGGACGCCAGGCAAACTCGCGTTCGTCGCGCCATGGCGAGGACGGCGGCTCGCGCGCTCACGCTCGTGCGGTCGCCGTATTTTTCGTATCCGCTCCTCGCCACGGTGCTGGTGTGCGCCGCGCTCTGGGCGGGCGAGCGGGCCTCCCGTATCGTCCACCCGGCGGCGCCGCGGGACGCTGCGGTCAAGGCTTTCAACGTTCGCGGCTCGGTGCTGGGCTTACCGGTGAGCCTGCATGTCGAGGAGTCCGGCGGCGCGGCGGGGGGGGGGGGGG
>JBIOVA010000299.1:0-45806 GCA_044867485.1 Lacipirellulaceae bacterium
CCATCGTAAGGCCGTCGGCTGTCAGCTATCGGCTGTCGGCCAGAGGGAGAGGGCTCATTCGCTGCGCAGGGTTCAATAGGACGCAGACCCCGAGGTTTTCAGGCGTTCACCCGTCACGCCACTTTAGGCCATCTATGGTTGATGCGGGCCGCCGCATTGGCCCCTCGGCCATGACGCTCCCTGATGATCATCTTTGGCGCCAATGCCGAGAATTCCAGGCTCGCTCCCGTCACACGCCTGATGATCATCTTTGATGCGTGAGACCGCCGTCCTTGGTCAGTTCTTCGCCCCCGGCTCGAACGTCTCGATCGTCGCCAGGTGCCCGTCGTCGACGCTCGCGCCGGCCACGGCCAACAGTTTCGCAGGGCCGCCGGGCATCAGCCGGTGAAAGAATCGCCCCGTGGCCAACTCGCCCGCGGACTCCCACGTTGATCCGTCATCCGCGAGCCTGTGCACCGCGCCGTCGGCGCCGCTCACCAGCAGCTTGCCATCGAGGTTCCATGCCGACACGCCGAACCCGGCCATGTCGCTCCGCGGCAGCTTGGGGAGCTCGCTCCACTGGTTCGCGCCGGGGTCGAAAGCGTCAACGCCCCGCGACAGCTTGCCGCCGTCATCCATGCCGCCCAGCGCCACGAGCTTGCCGTTCCACTCAGCCACGGCCAATGCCCGCCGCTTGAACGTCGGCGCCGCCACCGCTTGCCAACCCGCTTGCGGCTTCGCGAGGTCGAAGGCCCAGGCTGTATCGAGCCACGCACCCTTGGACTCGCCAGAGAGCGTCCACCCGCCGACCACAAACAGTGTGTCGCCGATGACCACCGCATCGTGCGACGACCGCGCTTCCGGCAACGGCGCCAGCGTGGTCCACTCGCCCGTGGCCGGATCAAAGCACGCGAACTCGGCGACCGAGTGCATGTCGGGATCCTCGTCCGCCTTGTTGCGGAAGTTCAGCCCGCCCACGCGATAGAGCTTCCCGCCGTGGGCCACCAACGGCAGTCCTTGCAGCGGCGTCTGCATCGTCAACTCTTCCCAAGCTTCGCCACCGTCGAGCTTGATCCGCCGGAAGTGCGCCGAAAGGTTGTCGATTGAGTGCGCGTGCTCTTCGCCGGTGTGTCCGCCGTACACGTAGAGCCAGCCGTCGGCGACCGCCGCCCCAAAGCTCGCCACCGCTTCCGGCAACGGCGCCACCGCGGCCGCTTGCGGCTTAGCGCGTTCCGTGGCCGCCGACTGATCCTGTGCGTCATCCTTCCCTTTGCCAACCCACATCGTCACCGTCCCATACGCCCCGGCGCTCGTGTACTTCTCGCCGTCATGCTCGCCCTTCGCCTCGTTGTCCATCCTTGAGTACAGAAACCCAATCAACCCGTCGCCTGGTTTCTCGAACTTCGCCGCGCCCTCGGCGTCGGTCTCCTCTTCGGTGGGCACTCCCTCGCCGTCGATCATCGTCACCGCCGCGCCGGCAAGCGGCTTGCCATCCCAGGTCACCTTGAGCTCCACGCCATCGTCCGTCACGCGCGGCGAACCGACCAGCTTCAGCCCGCTGCCGGAAATGGCGTCAGCCCGCTCGCTCGCAACATGCCGGGCATAGTAGTCGAGCAGCATCCCGTGATAAATCCCATAGCGAATCTCCGCCTCCAGCACGCCGCCGTCGGGGAGGGCGTCGGCCGACTTGCGCCCCACGAATTCGTCCGACTCGACCGCCGCCAACTTCACCTCGACAGGCGCCGCCTTCGCCATTCGCCGCAGCACCTTGGCCTCGGCCACCGCGTCGGGCGTGTGGTAGGTGCGGTCCTCAGGGCTCTCGCCGAAGAAGAGCAGGGCGTGGCCTTCGGCGTCGGTCGCCAGCCAGGGGAAGTGGGCCCGCGCGGCCGAGACCATAAGCCCCACAGCCGCCACCGTGAGTGCCCACACGCACGTCGAGAATGCCGAACGATTCATGAATTCCTCTGCTTGGTCTTCGTTAGGTAATGTGATGTCGTTATCGAGGCGAAAGGGGCGGCTGCCCTGGCGCTCACTCGAAGTGATG
Source organism: Lacipirellulaceae bacterium (assembly GCA_044867485.1). Lineage (GTDB taxonomy): Bacteria > Planctomycetota > Planctomycetia > Pirellulales > Lacipirellulaceae > Lacipirellula. The sequence goes on from JBIOVA010000299.1 coordinate 2,024, forward strand.
GTCGGCCTCGTCGCCCGCGCGGGTGACCAAGGCGTCGCGAATTGCCGGCTCGACCTCGTTGCGAAGCATTCGCACCGAGCCATCGAGCATCACGAACTGCACGCCGCCCGTGTGATCGCTGCGGTACGTCCGTTGGCTGTTCGGAACGGCGAATTTGAGCGAATTATTGTAGGCCTCGGGCGTATCGCTCGCCATGTGCCCCCACGACAGCGCCCAGTACCCCTCGGCCCACGTATGGTCGCCCCACTTGATCGAGCCGTTGAGCCCCGCGCAACCAGACCACTTCCAACCGACGTGGTTATAATTCGTCTCGCCAACGAGCAATGTGTGCGACGTCCCGTCGGCGATGTGGCGCATCGCCAGCGTGTAATCGCCGTCTTCGGGGGGATTCTCGAAGGCGCCGTTGAGCTCCTGATACATGATGTACTCGGTGCGCGTCGAAATCAGATAACTCCCCGGCGCGAGCACTTCGTCGCACGCCGCGAGCGGAGCCTCCCGCATGAGCGCCATCGACGGACACATGTACGCCGGCACGGGCTTGCCGGTGATTGGCAGGTTCTGGGGGTCCTTCGCTTCGAGCTCCATGTCGTACTGGGCGAATCGATTGACCTCTTCCAGATACGGCAACAGGACGACAAACATGCTGCCCAGTTGCGAATAGGTCGTATTGCTTGCGGTCGGCGGCGGAAGATGACCTTGCGCGCTGTGGTAGTTTTGCACGGCCAGGCCGATTTGCTTGAGATTGTTCTGACAGCTCATCCGCCGCGCCGCCTCGCGGGCGGCTTGCACCGCGGGCAACAGCAGTGCGATGAGCGCGCCGATGATGGCGATGACGACGAGCAGTTCGACCAGCGTGAACCCGCTTCGCCCATTCGCATGGAGCTTGACGCTTGTCCGCATTCGACGGCGATGAGCGAACCATCCCAGGGCGCCTCCCGCCAACAAAGCCCCATTCGGCTCAGGGACCGTGCCGGCCGCCGCCTGCCCGGCCGGCACGGTCGGCGCCGAACCAAAGTTGTTTCTCCAATTGACAAGGTCGCCGGCGCCGAGCGGATCAACGGCCGCTCCCAGCCGCCGCTGCCACTGGAGGAAGTCGGCGCCGTCCACGTCTTCGTCGCCATCGAAGTCTCCGGCGACGCCTGGCGCGCCAATCTCGTACTCGATCGTCAACGACGGCGGCGTGCCGTCGTAGAACCCGCCAACCGTGTCGCTCATGTACCACTGCGGGTAGGGCCGCACGCCGCCCACGCCGGGCTGGTTCGCAAAGTGCTTCGACGATGCGATGAACCCCAGCCCCCCATCCGCGAGCGCCTGCTGCACGTAATCCTGCACGCCGGGGGCATCGAGGTCCAACGCGAAGCTGAACGTTGTGTTGGCGGGAATGTTGTCGCCGGGCGCCAGGCCCGCGACCGCGCCGATCGCCCACGGCGTTGCATCGAACGCAGGCGTGACGCCGCTGGTCTCCGTCGCGCTGAAGCCGCCGGTGATGTTATTCGACACGTCGCGATACACCCCGGGATTTTCTTCGTCGCCCACGAGCGGGTACACGAGGTATCCATTCGAGTCGTAGGGATAGGTTCCCGAGGAGAACTGCGGCGGGTCGCTCGTGCCAGTGAAGTCGAAGCCTGTGTACTCGCCGCGGAATCCCACGCCGTAGAGCTCCATCGGCCGCTGCGTGCCGGGCGTCATGTTGATCGCGTCCTGCAAGATTTCGGCGATGGGCGCCGGGGCGTCGTCGTATTGCAGGAACCCACTCGTGCCGTTGCGATAGGTAAGCGTCATCGTCACCGAATTGACCTGGTACTGCGCGGGGGCGAGCCCCGGCGTCACCAGCGTCGACGTGTTGAACGCCACCAGCGCCGTGCCCAGCCGCGACGGATTGTGGGCCGAATGGGGTGCGAACTGCTGCGTCGTCTCGTTGACCTCCAAGCCGCCGATGAACGTGGGCCCCAGTTCCCGAAAATGCGGATCCTCGGCGTTGCCGTACACCAGTGCGTCCATGTCCGCGGTCATCCACTGGGCCGTGACGGCCTGTGCCCCGTCGTTTCCTGCGATCGCGGCCGCGCAGCAGCCCAAGACTGCTGCGCGGCGCAACGCGTTAACTAGCGACCTCCCCATCACGGTGCTCATGCCTTCCACTGGCTAACTTCTGCGGCGAGCGAACATGCCAACCGCCGCGGCGCCCAACGCCGCCAGCAGTCCGGCGCCGGGCTCCGGCGTCGGCGACACGTTCACCTTGTCGAACTCAAACACGTACGGCCCCGTGCCGTTCAGAGCCGCGGGAATCGAGACGCCGAATTGCATGTTCCCAATGCCGCTGTTGTCGAATCCTTGAAACACCTGCTGGTAGGTTCCGCCTTCGAAGGTCTGGTTCTGCGGACTTCCGGGCGTCACGTTGAAATACACTTGCGTCCACACATTGGGCTGAACCAGGGGCGACGTGGCGTAAAACGCGCCGGGAAAGTTCGTCTCCGGCGCGAACCGGGCGACGAACCCCAGCGGCTCGGGAGCGTTGTGCCGCACGAACGCCGTCACCGCTTTCACGCCCGCCGCGACCCAGTCGCCCGTATAGCCCAAATCAATTCCCGCATAAGTCTTGTGTGCCCGAAACAACAGAATCGTGTTCGGGCTCTGCACGGAGCCGGTCAGGCTGGCCAGGTTGTTGCGGATGTACGCGCCGCCGTCCGGCCCGCCCGATCCCACCGCTTCCAGCGGTACGGCGTTGGCCGTCGTAAATCGCCACCCGGCGGTCCCGCTGGAAAAATCCTCGCTGAACGGCGGCGCGGCAACGGCCGTTCCCGCCAGAGTCAGGATGGCGACGCTCGCCATCAACGATCGCTTCAAGCTGCAACTCATGAGCACATACTCCTCGCATTTGGAAAGGCAAGTACACCAACGAGGCGCGCGTTGATCGCACGTCCCGAACACCACGCAGGCCAAGGCATCGGAGTCGATCCTGGCGTGCGGCATGCGAGCGCTTCCTTGCGAGGCTGGCATGGGGCCAACAAAAAATCGGCCCAAGCTGGCTGGCGACTGTCTTGATACCGAGTCTCAGTAGCGATAGATTATCGCTTCTGTGACGCCCGTCAATGGGGGTCTCGCGACATTTTCCCCTGTTTTTCGCCAGCTTCATCGTCTGGCCCAGGCCACGAGTCGCCAGCCAGATCACTTCGTGAGGACACAAATCATGACCGTTCTTTGCGAACATGAAGCCGCCCGTCGGGCCGGGGCGCTCGAGGCCCACGGCTTTCGCCGGGCGGCCATCGACGTGCTGGAGGCCGCCCTCGCCGAGCGGCCCGACGCCGGACCCTTGTGGCGGCTCCGCGCGGCGATGCTCCGCCGGGACGGCCGCCAGGACGAGGCGTTTGCCAACGTGGAGGAGGCCCTGGCCCTTGTGCCGCTCGAACCCGAAGACCTGCTGATCCTTGCTGAAGGGTACGCCCGCGCCGGACTCGAATCGTCCGCCGACGACGTGTTCCTGGCGCTCGCCGCGCGAACCGACTTGCCATGCGAACTGTGGCCTCGGCTGTACGCCGGATTGTGCGCCGTGAAGCGTTGGCAGGCCGCGCTCGGCGTGACCCGCCGCGCCGCACAAGAGCGCCCCGACGACGACCAGGCTTACTACGCCATGGCGCAGGCGCTGGCCCGGCTCGGACGGCCTGTGGAGATGATCGTCAGCGTCCTATGGCGTGCGATCGACCTGAACCCGGCCGACTCGCGGTATCGCGTCCTGCTGGCGATCCAACTCGTGCGGCAGGGTAAGCACCGGGACGCCTACGGCTGCGTCGCCGAGCTGGAGCCCGCCGCGTACGGCGAGCTCTCCTGCGCGTGCTGCGCCTGGAAGCTGCTGCGACTGTGCGTCACCTACGGCGACGCGCCGCGAGCGGCGGCCTTTGCCGCGCAGCTCGCCAACATTTCCGCTCCGGCGACGGTGCAGGGCAACAACGAGGAGTCGATGCAATGACCGACGGCATCCCGCGCACGCCGACCGCGCCCGAGCCTTCCCCCGAGCCGCCGCGGATCGAATCGAGCGAGTTGTTTCAGGGCTCGCGCGTCGTGGTCATCACCCACGCCGGCGAAACGTACCGCCTGTTGCTCACGAGGAACAATCGATTGATTTTGCAGAAGTGAAATGGTGAGCTGGTGAGATCACTTGTTCCTCCGTTCCCATCCCCTTAATGGGGAGGAGTGATGCGTCTGGTACACGTGGCAATGATCGAGCGCGTCAATGCGGGGCTCGCCCCCTCCCCAACCCTCGCCGCAAGGGGGAGGGAGCCGGAAGGTTCTCAAGTTACTTCGCCGTGTCGAACACCTCCAGCTTGAGATCCCGGAACCGCACCTCCATCGCTTCGCCGGCGTGAAGCTGCAGGGCGATGATGCCGCGGCGGGCGCCGTCGGGATCGTCGAGGTCGACGCACAGCTCGCCATTAAGCCACGTGCGGATGTGGCTGCCGCGGGCCTCGATGACGTACCGGTTCCAGTCGCCGGACTTCAAGTGCTGCTCGCCCGACTTATCCCACAGCAGGGCCCGGCCGTTCTCCTCATAGAGTTTGCCCCACCAGCCGGCTCCAATGTCGGCCTGATAGCCGCGCATCTGTCCGTTCTCGATCGGCTTCGTGCGGAATTGGACGCCGCTGTTGCCGATGTTTTCGACCAACTTCACTTCCAGCGACAGTCGGAAATCCTCGACGGCCAGGTCGCTCACCAGGAACGTGTTCTCCGGCAACCCCGCGCTGCGGCCGACGATCTCGCCATCCTCGACCGCCCAATACTTCAGCTCGCCGCTCCAGCCCGCCAGGTCGCGGCCGTTGAAGAGGAGCGTCTGATTGTCCGGCCGGGAAAGAACGGCGTTCTGCGCCGTCCCGCGCAGGTACGCCAGCAGCGAGACCACCTCGACGGGAGTGAACTGCTTGAGTTGATCCTCGGGCATCACGGACAGGTCCGTGAGTTCGCGCTCCTCGACGTCTGCCAGCGGAACCACGAGCGTTTCGGTTGCCGTCTTGAGCGTGAGCGCATTGGCGTCTTCCCCGGCAAGCACGCCGGACACAGCCCGACCGTCGACGGTCACAACCATCGTCGTTTGGTACTCTTTGGCAATCACAGCGCTGGGATCGACGACGTTGGAGAGCAGATACTCCAGATCGGCCCGGTTCGACCCCGTGAGCTCCGGTCCCACGTTGCCGCCGACGCCGTACAGCACGTGACACTGCTGGCAGGTGCGGACGAATACGGCGCGGCCGAGCTCCATGTCGGGCTCGACTGGCGGCTCCGCGACGAGCTTGCGGTACTCGTCGATGAGCGCCGCCTTGTCCGCGGGCGTCGAGCGAACCTGGCCCCACGTCTCGCCGAGCAGGGTGCGCAACTCGTCGTTGTCGAACTGGTTGAGCTGCCGCACGAGGTCGGCCGACAGCTCCGAAGCGGCGATCTTCTTGGCGGCAATCGCCTTGGCCAGCTCGATGCCGTAGGCGGCGCGGGACGAGAGCGTCGCTAGCGCCGTGCGCCGCTCGCCCGGGGTGAGGTCCGGATAAATCGCGATGAGGGCCGCCGGCGTCGCGCGGTCGTCAAAATTCGCCAGCCCCGCGAGCGCCGCTTCGCGCAGCGCCGGCTCGCCGAGAAGTGCGAACAGTGTCGGCACGAGCTGCGGATCCTTCGCCTCGACCAGGGTTTCCAGGGCATCGCGGCGCGCCTCGAGGTTGGCGTCCCGCGACGCCGCCCGCTCACGCAGCCACGTAAACGACGCCTGGTCGCCGAACTTGACGCCGAGCGCCACAGCCTGAGCCGCGACGTCGTCACTGCTGGAGGCGATCAACTTGCTCGCCACGGCGGGCCAAGTCTGGGGGGGGCGCACGTTGCGGAGCCCTTCGAGCCCCTGCCGCAGACCTTGCAGGATCGCCGCCTGTTGGTCCTCGTCCGCCGCGTTCGACAACCGGTCGACCAGCGCAGTCAGCGCAGCCGGCGTGCCAAGAGCCGCTACGCGTCGCAGCATGAACTCGCGCAACAATGGGATTGTCTTCCCACAAGAAAGTCCAAGGGCAACTGCTCGCGGCGGATCAACTGCCGCCAGCGGTTCCATTGCGTACCAATACATGAGCGGGAGGTTTTGGTCGGATGCATCGTCAGCATGCTCTAAAATTCCGCCCCCGCCTGCACTCTCGACCGCGTGAATTCCCTCTAGGTAGGGCCAACGCTCGACAGGCGGCAGTCTCTGCAGCAGGGAGGCGACGGCCAGGCGAACTGCGGGGGAGGGATCGTTCGCCGCTCCCATAATTCCGAGTTGCCACTGCGCTGCGGACGCGCCTCTCAACTCGGGCGTCAGTCGTACGGCCCATGCTCGAACGTGCTCGCTTGAGTCGGTCCACATCGGGCGGACAATCTGACCTGGCAGCTCTCTGGTGACAACGAGCGCCCAAATGGCGCGAAGTCGGCGCGGCGCCTCGGAATTTGAAATAGCAATCTCTGCCAATCGATCGCGGGCTGCCTGGTCGATCTTGCCTTCCGCGGCGCGCTCCTGCAGTAGTCGGCGCGAGTGGCGGACGTACCACTCGTTCTTGTGAAGCGCGAGTTCGGCCAGCTCCAGGTCGCTCAGCTTCGCGAGATCGACCTTAACCGGCTTCGCGTCGCCGTAGACGATCTTGTAAATCCGCCCGTTGGACCGATCATGCCCTTCGACGTTGCCGTGGTGGCAGGCGTTCATGTCGTACCAGTCGATGACGTAGACGTTGCCGTCCGGCGCCGTTTGGAAGTACAGCATTTGCGACGCGAGGTCGCCGGTCAGCAGGAAGTCGGCGCCGTGACTGCCGACGTAGCCCGAACCTTTCGGCTTCAGCACGTCGACGTTCACGCGCTGGCCGTGAATGTTGTTCATGAAAATCTTGCCGCGATACTCTTCGGGCCAGGCGTCGCCCTGGTAGATCATCGCGCCGGCGTGCGCGTGGCCGCCGCCCATCGAGTCCGAGTTGCCGTTGCCCGCGTGCGGGTTGTCGCCGCGGTAGTGGCGATGGTCGGCAATCGTCTGAATGTCGGCGTACGTGTACGGGTTGAAATGCGAGCCGGCTTGTCGGTTGTAACGCCCGCCTTGGATGACGTGGAATAAGTGGGGGATCACGCACGCCGTGCAGAACGCGTGGCCGTGCTCGTCGAAGTCGACGCCCCAGGGGTTGCTCGTGCCCTCGGCGAACACCTCGAACTCGTGCCGCGTGGGATGGTAGCGCCAAATGGCGGCGTTGAGCGGAACGCGTTTTTCGTCAGGCGTCCCCGGCTTGCCCACCAGCGAGTGCGTGAACACGCCGTGGCAACCGTAGAGCCAGCCGTCCGGCCCCCAAATGAACGCGTTGAGTGTTTCGTGAGTGTCCTGGTACGCCCAGCCGTCGAGGAGAATCTCCGGCTCGCCGTCCGGTTTGTCATCGCCATTGCGATCGGGAATGAACATCAGGTACGGCGCGGCGCCGACCCACACTCCGCCGAAACCCAGTTCCAGCCCGCTCACCAGGTTGAGCCCCTCGGCGAACACGGTGCGCTTGTCGAATCGCCCGTCGCCGTCGGCGTCCTCGAAGATGAGGATGCGGTCGCGGCCTTGGCCTTCGGGCGCGCGAATGGGGTACTCGTACGCCTCGGCGACCCACACGCGGCCGCGGTCGTCGAGGGCCATGGCGATCGGCTGACGCACGTCGGGCTCGGCGGCGAAGGCCGTCACCTTAAAGCCGTCCGGCACCTTCATCGCCGCCGCCGCCGCGTCGGCCGCCAGGCCCGCGTGGGGATACTCATCCGCCGTGAACGCCCGCGGCTTCAGTTCGTCGACCTCCGGCTTCTCGTCGTGGAAACGGAAGTGATCGAAATTGACGTGGCCCCAGCCGTCGCTCGAATCGTCGACGATTCGCAGCGAGATCTCCTTCCCCACCAGCTCCCGCAGATCGACCGCCGCTCGTTTCATTTCTTCGAAGCTGTATCCGGCGGAGCGGGCGACGACGTCGCCGGTGTCGGCGCGTACGACCTCGACCCGCGTGGCGCCGCTCGACCCGCCGCCGACGAGAAAGCTCGCCCAGGGATGCGTCACCGCAAAGGTGGCCGAGGTGAGCGAGCCCTTCGGGCCGTCGCCGGCGCGCTCGAAGGTGCCGATCCAGTAATCGCCTTGATGCCCGCTGACGCTGTCGCCACGCCGCGGATGAACGGTATCGCCCTTCACGGGTTGATTGTTAAAGGCATCGCCGTTGGGAGTCCAGTCGGCGAGGTCTCCTGTTTCAAAGTCCAGGTTGAGTACTCGGCCGTTGGCGTCGGTCGCCAGGAATGCCCCCTCATCATCCACTGCCGGCTTCGCCGCCGCTTGCGGCTTAGCGCGCTCGCGCTCCGCCGTACGCACCGGCTGCGCCGCATCCCATGCTGGCTGGTCAACCTCCTTCGCCTCGTGCACAAACGCAAATGCGCCCTTTTTACTGCCGACAACGATGTCGGCCCACTCATCCCCGTTGAGATCGCCTACCGTCACCTGCGTACCCACGCCGGAGTCGCCGTCGAGCATGTAGGGCACGAACCGCGCCGTGCCGCCGTCGCGCACCGTGCGGAACCAGTAGAGCACTGCCGGCTCCAGCGACCCGGGGTCGTGCTCGCTGTGCGCCCACCAGCGCTTGCCAGTGACGAAATCCGGTACGCCGTCGCGATCCACGTCGACCAGCGCCGCCGCATGCGCCTGTGAGAATACGACGCCGTATTCGTTCTGGTCCGCTTTGTCGCCGGTGATCAGATGCTCGCGAAACGTGATCGCCCCGGCGGCGTCGCGCACCTGCTCGAACCACGCGAGGCCGTAGGAGTGGGCGGCCTTGCTGGTGAACACGTCGTTGTCGCCGTCGCCGTCGAAGTCGGCGACCAGCATCTGGGCGCCGCCAGGCTCGGTGAACTGAAAAGCGTGAAACGCCCACGGCTTGCCGTCGAGCGACGCCGGTTGCTCCCACCAGCCTTCCTTGAGCAACACGTCGGCGCGGCCGTCGCCCGTGACATCGCCCACTCCCAACCCGTGCGTGAATCGCTCGTATCCGCGGTTCTCGGAAATCGGCGTGAACCGCCAGGGCCGCGTCGGGTTCTTCGGATCTGCTTCGGCGTACCCCACGCATCCGCCGTAGTTGCACACGAGTTCCGGCCGATCGTCACCGACCACATTGGCGAGAGTCGGCGACTCGTTGTCGACCTTATCAATAACGACATGCCGCTCCCAATGCCCGGACTTGCCCTGCGGATTGGCGTACCAGAACGCCTCAGCGCCGGGGAAGCCGACGGTAAGAACGTCGTCCCACCCGTCGCCATTGAAGTCGCCGGCGAACTCAAAGAACAGGTCCGAGTAGGCGTTGATGTCGAACTCCTGCGCCGGCCGGAACTCGTGACGTTCCGTGAACTTCGGTCCCGCGTACCAGTATGGCCCGGCGATGAGGTCGGGGTGGCCGTCCCGGTTCGCGTCAACGATCGTCGCGCCTTCACTCGTGAATTTGTCGCTCAGCCGCTGCTTGGCGAACGAATGCACGCGCAGCGGTTCTACGACTTGCGATTGAGCGGGCGATACAACCAACGTCAGCAATGCCGCGGTTGCGAAGCGAGTCAGCAGCATACAACGCCTCCAAGAAGTCTCACTCCGTTCCCCTCCCCTTGATGGGGAGGGGTTAGGGGAGGGGTGATACGCTGGTTACACGGGTGCAAGTGCGTGGCGTGTACCCGGCGCTTCCCCCTCCCCAGCTCTCCCCACAAGGGGGAGGGAGCCGGAGGTTTCGTGATCAGTTATTTCGCCAGTGTAAACTCCGGCAGCCGCACAATTTCGCCGCCGCGCGTCGCCGATTCGTGCGCCAGAATCCCTACGCACGTCCAGTTGGCGCTGGTCACCGCATTGGGCCACGGATCGCGGTCATCGACCAGCGCCCGAATGAACTCGTTCACCAAGTGCGGATGCGAGCCGCCGTGCCCGGAGCCCTGCAGAAACGACAAGTGCTCGGCGTCCTGAATCGACCGCGTGAACACACGGATCGGCTCCGGCAGCAGGTGCGCGAAGTCGGGGACGTCGACGGTCTGGGCGATCTCCGGCTCGGGGCGCTTCGCCGTGTGAACGATGTGCGACTCGCCCTCGACGAGCGACCATTCGAACGACTTTTTCGTGCCATACACGTCGAAACTCTCGCGATACTGCCGGGCCACGTCGTAGAGGAACCGCCAGACGTGGGCCGATACGTCGCTGCCGGCGATCTTGATGTGGCACGACTCGACCGCGTAGGCGTTGCCCGACTTCTCGCGGATGTCGTCCCGCACTGTGCCCGAGCCGAAGCACGAGACGTACTCGGCCCGGCCGTTGACGAGCCCTAGCACAGGGCTCACCACGTGCGTGGCGTAGTGCATGGGGATCATCCGCTCCCAATACGCCGGCCAGCCGTCCATATCCTGCGGGTGCGAGGCCGCCATGTATTGGATTTTGCCCAGCTCGCCCCGCTCGTGCATCTGCTTGATGAACAGAAACTCGCGGCTGTAGACCACCGTCTCGGCCATCATGTACTTGAGGCCGGTGTCCGCGACGAGCTGGCAGATTCTCTCGCAGTCCGCCACGTTGGTCGCCATCGGCACGGTGCACATCACGTGCTTGCCGGCCTGGAGGGCCTCGATGCTCATCCACGCGTGGTCGGGGATGGGACTGTTGATGTGGACGAAGTCGACATCCGGATCGCCCAGCACGTCGGCGTACTTGGTGTACCGCTTGGCAACGCCGAGGGCGTCGGCCGTCTTGTGCAACTCCTTCTCGTCGCGGCGGCACACCGCCGCGATCTCCGAATCAGGATGCCGCTGGTAAATGGGGATGAACTCGGCGCCAAACCCCAGGCCGATAATCGCCGCCTTCACCGGTCGCTGCTGAGCCATACGCGCCGCCTCGCAGTATTTTTTCTAAAGAACTCTCCGCTCCCCTCCCCTCGATGGGGAGGGGTGATGCGCCGCCGAGCGACGCCGCTCAACTCATCCAATTTAGACGCGACGCGTTGCCTGCGAAACGCACAACTGCGCAGTCGACCCGAGAAATTGCGAAACGCTCGCTGCGATGCGAGCGCCACTTACTCCGCCAGTTTCGTCCGCAGCCGGGGAATCACCGAGCGCGGCACGAACCGGGCCAGCGCTTCGTCGTCCGCCAACGGCGTGATCTGTTTGATCAGCGAGCTGGAAACGTGCGTAAACTCTTCGTCCGCCATGAGAAAGACCGTCTCGATCCCCGAGTCGAGCTTGCGGTTGGCGAGCGTCATCGTGAACTCCGCCTCGATGTCGGTGAGCGATCGCACGCCGCGGACAATCACCCGCGCGTTGCACTCCCGAACAAACTGCACGGCCAAACCACTGAACAGCTTCACCGTGACGTTCGGCAAGTGCCGCGTTGATTCCTCGACAATCGCGACGCGCTCCTCGCCGGTGAACAACGGCTGCTTGTCGATATTTTGCCCGACGCCGACGATCAGCTCGTCCACAAGCCGGCTGCTCCGCTCGATCACGTTGAGGTGCCCCAGCGAGATCGGGTCGAACGAACCGGTGTACACCGCACGGCGCGACATGCCGAAACTCCCGGAAAAGTGCCCCGCGGCGATCATCCCGCCGCCATTCTCCCCGCGGAAATCGCGTTTCGCAATCCTTGCCGGTGAAAGCCAACCGGCTCTGCCGGTGGACTCAGTTGACGCTTCCAAGAATCCACCGGCAGAACCGGTTGGCTTTCATGGGAAGGATTTCAACGCTGCGATGAAGCGGTCGACGTCGGCCTCGTTGTTGTAGGCATGTGCGCTAATGCGCAGTCGGCCAGCACGATACGCCAGTGCGACGCCCTGCTCCAGGCAGTGCCGGCGGACGGCCGCCACATCGACGCCTGGCATGTCGATCGACACGATCCCCGACGCCTGCCCCTCCTCCCGCGGCGACGCAACACTGTACCCCAGCTTGTCAATTTCCCGGCACGCGTAGTCCGTGATGTTGAGAATTGACGCGGCAAGGTTCTCGATCCCCAGTGACTCGAGCAATTTCAAGCTCGCCCCCATGCCGATGAACCCGCACATGTTCTTCGCTCCGCCTTCGTACCGGGCCGCGGTTTCGCGCAGCTTCAGCTCAATGTGCGTATAGTCGGAGCCCTGCACGACGCTGTTCCAACCGACGCCCGTGGCGCGCAGCAGCGGCATCCGGTCGCGGCGGATGTACGCGAACCCGGCGCCCTCGGGCCCCAACATCCACTTGTGGCTGTCGGCGGCAAGGAAGTCGATCGGCGTTTGCCGCACATCGAGTGGGAATGCCCCGAGCCCCTGGATGGCGTCGACGAACAACAGGGCCTTCCGCCGCGCCGCAAGCTCGCCGAGCTTCGCCAGGTCGCGCCGGCAACCGGTTGCGTAGCCGACCCAACTCACGGTGATCACCCGCGTGCGGCCGTCGCAATGCGCGGCGAGCCGATCGAGGTCGACGCGCCCCGAATTAGTCTTTACGCGGCGCGTCTCGACACCCAAGTCGCGCAGGTGCATCCACGGGTAGAGGTTCGAGGGAAACTCGTCGTCGAGGGTCACCACGTTGTCGCCGGAACGCCAGTCGAGCCCCTCGGCCACGAGGTTGATCCCCGCGGTGGTGCTGTTGACCAGCGTGATCTCGTCGGCGTCGGCGCCGATCAGCCGCGCCGCCGTCTGCCGCGCTTCGTTGGCCTGTCGCGACCACTCGGGCCACACCGTGTCTCCCTCTTCGCCGACTTCGGTGAGCCAGCGGGCCATGGCGGTCATCGCCGGCGCCGTGAGCGGCGAAACGGCGGCGTGGTCGAGATACGCCCACTTGCGAACCACCGGCATGGCGGCCCGCAGCCGTGAGCGCGTCGCGGCGATCGTCGCATCCATCACCTCAGCCATCGGCCAGTTCCCCTCCATTCCCCGTGTTTCCGCTCACAACGTATGATGCATGATACCGCCCCGACACGGGTCGCTCCTATCCTAGCCTACCGGCGACCGCCGACTTCCGTCGGCAGCGATGAGGGAATTGAGCTGATGTCCCGTCGATTGATCACGGCAGCCGCTTGCGGCTTAGCGTGCCTCGCCGTCGCGGGCCTCGCCGCGGCGCCTTGCCGCGCCCAGGGCGACGACCTCGCCGCGCGCCGCGCCGCGATGGTCGACAAGGAAATCGCTGCCGCGGGGGTGACCCATTCCGGCGTCCTGGCCGCGATGCGCTCGACGCCGCGGCACGAGTTCGTCCCCATCGGCTTCCGCGAGTACGCCTATGTCGACGCGGCGCTGCCCATCGGCGACCGGCAGACGATCTCCCCGCCGTTCATCGTCGCCTACATGACGCAGTCGCTCGACCCGCAACCGGCCGACCGCGTCCTCGAAATTGGCACGGGCAGCGGCTACCAGGCCGCGGTGCTCAGCCCTTTGGTCGCCGAGGTTTACACGATCGAGATCGTGGGCCGTTTGGGCCGCCGCGCCGAGCAAACGCTCAAACGCCTGGGGTACAAGAACGTGCACGTCCGCGTCGGTGACGGCTACCAAGGCTGGCCCGAGCATGCGCCGTTCGACAAGATCATCGTCACGTGCTCGCCGGAAAGCATTCCGCAGCCGCTGGTCGACCAGCTCAAAGACGGCGGGCAGATGATCATCCCGGTGGGCGAGCGCTATCAGCAGACGCTCTACCGCATGACGAAGCGCGGCGACGAGCTGTTGCGCGAGCCGCTCGAAGCCACGCTCTTCGTCCCCATGACCGGCGCAGCCGAGGATGCCCGCGAGGTACAGCCCGATCCGCTGCGGCCCGCGGTCTTCAACGGCGACTTCGAGATGGTTGTCGGCGATTCAGATCGCCCCTCAGGCTGGCACTACCTCCGGCAGGCGGCGACCAAAGTCGACGGCGACGCCGCATCCTCGGGCCGATATCTGTCGTTCGCCAACAAGCAAGCCGGGCTGAGCAGCCAGTGTTTGCAGGGCTTTGCCGTCGATGGTCGGCAAGTGAGTCGATTGATGGTCGCCTGCCGCGTGCGCGGCGCGGGCCTCGCCGTCGACCCAGCGACCAGCGGCGCTCCGGCAGCCATCGTGACCTTCTTCGATGATCGTCGCGCGGCCATCGATCACGCCCAACTCGGCCCTTGGACCGGAGACTTCGACTGGCGCGACGAGTCCGCCGAACTCGCCGTCCCGCTCGCCGCTCGGGAAGCGATCCTCGCGATCGGCCTCCACGGCGGCACAGGCCGGCTCGATATGGACGATCTGACGCTGACCGTCACGCCGCCGCGCTAGAGCGGCGCTTACCCAAACCTCCCAGTCGACGACGGCGGCCCACGGTGATCCCGCCCTCCGGCGGCGGCTACGAGCAAATCGCTCGTTGGGCACAGCTCGGTATGATGCTTGCAGTCCCTACCATCGGGCTCGGCGCGGCGACGCTCCCTGCCAGGGTCGCGTAATCGTCAAAAACGCTTAATTCTTCGTAGTTTGCTTGAATTGCGAACTATGCTTGCCTATCTTGGCGGTTTGATGCGGGCTTCCGTTGTCCGCAATCGCCAGGGAGGTCGTGGACGACCGCCCAGAAGTTCGTCAGGTCCTCAGGGGGAATTTGCACATGAGATTGCTCAGCCACACCAGACTTTTCCAGGCGGCTGTCGTCGCGGCGGGGATCGTCGCCTGCAGCACATCCGACGCCCTGGCGCGGTCGCGAGGTAGCTGGGGTTCCTACGGCAGCTACGGGAGCTACGGCTCGTCCGGCAGCAGCGCCTCGTATGGCAGCTACGCGAGCTACGGCTCGTCGGGCAGCTCCGCCAGCTATGCGTCGTATGGCAGCTACGGCAGCCATGGCCGCGTCGGCTTGTTTGCTCGTTGGCATGCGAAGAAGGCCGCCAAGCACAGCTATGGCAGCTACGGCAGTTACGCGAGCTCGGGCAGCAGTGCCTCGTACGCGAGCTACGGCTCGTCGGGCAGCTCCGCCAGCTATGGCAGCAGCGGCTCCTACGGCGGCACGATGTACTACGAGACGCCGGCTGAAGTTGCTCCCGCTGAGGGAGAAGCCACGCCGCCCGCCGCACCCGTCGAGACTGAGGCCGCCATCCGCGTGACGCTGCCGACGGATGCCGTCGTGTTCGTGAACGATCGGCCAACCACCAGCACAGGCGCCGAGCGGACCTACGTGTCGCGCGGCCTGACCGGCGGCCGCACGTATGCCTACCAGCTTCGCGTCGAGTTCACGCTCGATGGTGAGAAGGTCGTCGAGAACAAGCTCGTCCGCTTGCATGCAGGCGACGCCGTGGAGCTCTCGTTTGGCGCCGGCGAGCAGCTCGCGGCCGAACAACCTGCCGACACGGACGTGACGCTGCACGTGCCCGCCGAGGCGACGGTGACCCTTGCCGGCGCCGCGACGCATCAGACGGGCGAAACGCGAACCTTCGCCACCAACGCCCTGACCGCCGGTCAGGAGTGGGACGGTTACGTGGTTCGCGTGGAGCTCGAGCGCGACGGCCAGACGCTGGTTGAGGAGAAAACCCTCACGGTCGTCGGCGGCGAAAGCTACGAGCTATCGTTCGACTTCGCGGAGCCCGCAGCCCAGGTGGCGTCGCTCAACTAGCTTCTGTCACCCCGAGGTCCGCCCGAGGGGTCCGGCCACAACGCGGCAAACCGGACTCGTCGGGGGACCTCGGAGTGACTTCGGCGGAAAACCGCTCTTGACGCAGTTTTGCCCCGGCTTCGGCGTTGACCGAAGCCGGGGTTTTTCGTTTGCTTAGGGCGCGGGCGAGGAGGATCGCCCACGTCACGTTGGCTTTGGGCACGGACGCTATGGCTGCCGCTCCGATGAGCAAACCGATTCCCACCCGCCCGGAGCCGCAATCCGGCCAGAAGCCGGCGCCCGCTGCGCCGGCGCCCAAGCCCAAGGCGCCGCGCAAGCCTTCGCCGTGGCCTTGGGCCCCGTGGGTTCGGGTGCTTGTGAGCCTGCTGATCGTCTTCCACATCGCCGCGGTGTTCTCGGCGCCTTGGTTCCTCGACCTCCGCGGCCGCGACCTCTATGCCCTGCCGCCGCGCGACGCTCAAGGCGTCACGATCCCGCCCCAGCTCGTGCGTCCTGAGCAGCTCGAGTTCGAGATGCCCGTGCTCGCCGACGGGCTGGCGCGCTTCTTCACGCACTACGACAACCTGCTGTTCTTGAACAACGGTTACGAATTCTTCTCGCCCGATCCGATCTGGAGCCACCTCATCGAGTTCACGGTGTTCGACGCCGCGAACCAACCCATTGTCGAGGGTCGGTTTCCCGATCGCCGCGACCAATGGCCGCGGTTGTTGTATCACCGCTATATGATGCTGGCCGAGCAGTCGGGCGACGCCGAACTCGACGGCGCTCCGCTGAAGATCGCCGATTGGCTGCTCCAAGAATACGACGGCCAGCGCCTGACGCTTCGTTGGGTCCGGCACCATTTGTTGCAGCAGCAAGCGGTGCTGGACGGCAAGTCGCCCAACGATCAATCGACGTATGAAGTGGTCGCCACGATTGAGCGGCGCCGCGGCGAAGGGACTGCAACGGTGGGAGCGGGCGATCAGATCGTCGTCCCAGGAGGCGGACGATGAGAGCCACTTTGGCCGCGGGGCGCGATTACGTTGGCGAGCTGTGGCAAGCGTGGAACCGCTTCTGGTTTGCGCCTGCCGACCCGGCGACGTTGTCGCTGATCCGCCTGCTCGCGGGCGGAATGCTGTTTTACACGCATCTGATCTGGTCACGCGATCTGGCGGGCTTTATCGGCCCAGAGGGATATATTCCGGTCGACTTCCTCCGGCAGGTGCACACGCCGCCGCCCACTGCGGAACTGCCGAACCCAGCGCCCCTCTGGTCCGTGTGGAGCCTCTTTTTCTGGATCAAATCGACGTGGCTCCTGTGGACCGTCCACATCCTCGCGCTGGTTGTGTTCCTCTGCCTGTTCGTCGGATTGTTCTCGCGAACCACGGCGGTGCTGGGATTCTTGCTCGCGGTGAGCTACGCCCATCGCGTGACGCCGGGGTCGTTCTTCGGGCTCGATAAGGCCAACTGCATGCTGGCCCTCTACCTGATGCTTGGTCCGTGCGGCGCCCGCTACTCGCTCGACCGCTTGTGGAAGCTCCGCAAAGGCAAGGACGCTGATCCCCTGCCGAGCCCGTCAGCCAACCTGGCGATCCGCCTGCTGCAAATTCACCTGTGCATCGTGTATTTGTTTTCGGGCCTGGCGAAGGCCGGCGGCGCCAGTTGGCGTGGCGGCAGCGCGGTGTGGTGGGCGGCCGCGAGCTATGAGTACCAGTCGCTTGACCTCACGTGGCTCGCCGGCTGGCCGATGCTCGTGGCACTGCTCACGCACGTGACGGTCTTCTGGGAGGTGTTTTACTGCTGCCTGGTGTGGAACCGCTTTACGCGGCCGCTCGTGCTGTGGATGGCCGTGGCCATCCATGGCGGCATCGCGCTGTTTCTGGGGATGATTACTTTCGGCCTGGCGATGATCTTCGCCAACCTCGCCTTCGTGCAGCCAGCCACCGTTCGCGCCTGGATGGACCCCGTCGCCCGCCGCGTCTCCCTCGCCTTGGTTGGCCGAAGAGTGGGCTGAGTCCCCCCCAAATGCGGAGTATCCGCATTTTTGTTGTCGCAACGGCGGCCGTCTGCCTACAACCGAGAAAAGGGGCCCGTTCGCGTCCCTTTTCCACTTCTCTCCTTGCGAAAGGCGGCGGACATGCCAGCGATCCTTCCCCTGTTAATTCAGCTCCTCGGCGGCGCCGCGGGCGGCAACATCGTTGGGAAGCTGCTCAAGAACCTCGACCTCAACGCGGTGATCGCCACCATCACCGGCATCCTCGGCGGGGTCGGCGGCACGCAACTGGCGAACGTGCTCGGGCTGCTGAAGCCGATCCTCGACGCCATGGGCGGGACCGGCGGCGAGGTCGTCGCCAACGGCGGCGCCAGCGCCATTGGCGGCGCGCTGCTCACGGCCATCGTTGGCTTCATCAAGAAAGCCATGGCTGGAAAAGCGGCGTAGCGCGGCAGTGGCGACGGCCATCGATGTCCAAAATGCCTGTCTCAGGCAAAGGGCCTTCGTTTCCCCGTTTTCTCCATCGATGGCCAAAACTCAAGGGGGAATTCTGGCCATCTCTGGCGGCGAAGGCGAGCGGCGTGTTCAAATCTGCCCGTGCAGGATGCAGCGTTTTGCAGCGCGCTGACGCTCCCGCGGCACATGGCGGAACGTCAATCTCAAACCCTCGCGCCAGCGCCCTCACTTCGACGACGATCACACCCCATGGACTAGCGTTCGGCACGCCGTCCTGCGCCCCGCGGCGAGGCGCAACCGCTTGTGGCTGAGCGTCTTACTGCACCCTGGGCGCTCGCCAGCGCGCCGCCCCGTGAGAATTGGCGCCGCGGTTGCGTCTACCTGTCATCAACACGCCTGCCGGTCACGCCTGCGACCGGCCCCTCACACAAAGGGGACCTGACCATGACACGCCATGCCACATTCGCCGCTTTCGCTCTTGCCGCCATCCTCAGCTTCGACCACGCCGCTTCGGCTCAGGTGGTCGCTTACCATCACCGGAGCACGGTGTGGGGCGACCACCTGGCTGGGGCGTCCGAACTGGTACGGGCCCAAGGCGCCTTCCTCATTGACGAGGCCGAAGCCGCCGGCAAGTGGATCCAAAACGCCGCGTCCTATGACGCCCTCCAGTACCAGCGCCGCGAGATCCACTTCCAGGAGAAGCACATGTACCTCGACTACCTGAAGGCCAAGGCCGCCGCCAACCGCGAGCGCCAAGCCGCCGAGACCGCGACCGAGGAGATGGCTGCGGCGCAGCTTTGGCGGCAGGCTCAGTCCGGCGGCGTCATCTGGCCCGCGGCCCTCACCCGGCCGGAGTACATGGGCTCGATGTCGCTGATCGATTCGCTCCTGCGGAACTGGTCGCCGAACGACGCTGCCAGCGGCGAGGTGTACCGCCGAGCCCTGGCCACCGAGGCCGGCGTGCTGCGGACCCGCGTCGCGAGCAACGAGAACATCACCTTCGCCAGCCGCGTCGAAGCGGTCCGCACATTGAGCCGGCTCCAGCTCTTGGCCAGCACGCCGGGCGTCGAGAACGCCGGCGGGTCGCAGTTGGCCATGCGGTAAGTCGACTGGCCTCGTCGAGGCCCACCAATCAGGTCCCCGTTGAAGCGGTCCCCACGGGCGTGGGGGCCGCTTCTTTTTTTTGCGCGAACAAGATATTCTGGTAGGGATTGTTGGTAATCACGAAGGCGCGAAACGGCTGCGGGCGAGCCGTCCTCCGTCAACGAGATGCGATTGCCCGCAACGACTTTCGCCGCGACGTCCCAAAGACCGAAAGACCGCGCCGCAAACGGCCATTTTCCGGCCCAAAACGGAACTTATCACGCCGAGTCGGTGTTAATTGGGGGCGGTTCGGATATACTCGCCGATTCCCTTTGATCCACACCTTTTTGACGCGGCGCCGGCCTTGTGTCGAATGCGCCCAGGAGGCCAGCCTCGTGAAGTTGCATTGTCGATGGGCCGTTCTCGCCACGGTCGCTCTCCTGCTTGAGGTGGTCGGATCTGCGACGACCCATGCGTATGTCCTGGTGGGCGATCGGCCCCAAGATCGCATTCTCAAGTACAGCGACTCCGGCGCCTTTCTCGGCGTCGTCGTGCAAGACATTGCCAATCTGGGCGGCGTCGGCAACGCCCACGGTCCGAGCGCCCTGGCCCTCTCGCCCGATGGCACGAAGCTTTACGTCGCGAGCCTCAACAACAAAGTTGTCCGCTATGACTTCAACGGCACGGCGGCCGGCAATCCGCAGGTCTACGTTTCCAATGGCGCGAGCACCATCGCCGATCCCGGCGGCGTGATCGTGTCGCCGAGCGGGTCGACCGTCTATGTCGCCAACCGCGGCTTTGGCTTTTCCGACGCGGTGGCCCGCCTCGACGCCAACGGCGTCAGCCAGGGCGCCGACCTCGGCGGCGGCGGAATCTCGGGTCGCACCGGTCTGGCATTCAACCCTGGCGGCGAGTTGCTCGCGGGCGTCTTCGGCAGCGACTTTATGGGCGGCGGCACCGGCGGCGGCGTGGTCCGCTACGACGCAGCCAGCTCATCGTTCGTTCCGCTCGTGCCCAACTCCCTAGCGATCGCCGGCGTCTCAAGCTTGCTCGTTCACGGCAACGATCTGTACCTGACCGCCGCCGTCGGCGGCGACTTCCAGGGCCGAATTGGCAAGTACAACGTCGCCACCGGCGTCGCAGACGCCAGCTTTGGCACAGGCGGGTTGATCATCCCTCCGCTTTCGTTCCCGGCAGGACTCGCGGCCACTGCCGATGGCTCGGGGTTCCTGGTAAGCATGCTGACGTTTGCCGCCACCGGCTCTGGGCGCATTGACCGCTACCTGTTCGACGGCACACCGATGGGCGTTTGGGCCAACAATTCCACGGCCAATCCTGCCCTGGGATTTGTCGAAGCCACGGCCCTGCTGCAAGTCGTGCCGGAGCCGTCGACCCTGGCCGGGGCGGGGGTGCTGGCCATAGGATTGGCAGTGCGTCGGCGGTCGACGCGTCGCCGCTGAGCGGCGGCTCGGGCCAAATTCACATGTTTGGGAACCGGTCGGAGAAGTTTGGCTCATGGGTTCGGTCTGTCGCCGCTGCCGACTTGCAAGCTGGTTTATGGCATGCGTGGCGACGGCCGGCAACGCCGAACTCGTCCGCTGCGCCGCGGCCGAATATCTCGTCGCCGATCAAGTCGGCGATCGGATCGTCGCCTTCGACGCGGCGACCGGCGCCTACACCCGCACCTTGTGGAGCACGGAGGACCGCGTCCAGCCGTCGGCGATGACGTTCGGTCCCGGCGGCGACTTGTACTTCGCCAACCGGTTATCCGGCGATGTGCTTCGGATCGCGCGCGCCGATCTCGGCGGTACGAACGTGGCCGCGACGCCGTTCGTCACCGACGTGGCGTTCCCGGGCTCGCTCGCTTACCACGCCGGCACAGACGTGCTGCTCATCGGCGAGTTCGGGGTGTATCCCGGCGGTCCGTTGGGCGACGAAATCTTCGTCTACAACGGCAGCGGCGCACTGCAGGCCACACTCACGCTGCCGCAGGTGGGGATCGCCGGCATGGCGTTTGACGCCGCAGGCGACTTGTATGCCAGCGGCTTCTTCACGAGTCCCGCCGCCGCGGGTCGCATCTACAAATTCAGCGGGCCTCCGACATGGACTTCGCAAGGGCCTTTCGCTCCCGTGCCGTATCCCTGGGCCGAATTACAAGGCGCCGCGGGGATCGCCTTCGACGCCAACGGCGATATGCTTGTCGCTGGGCTGATCACTGCCAATGCGGGCGCCGTGGTCAAGTTCGAGATCGACAACGGCCAGCTCGTGGGCCAGTTGCGGCTCGGCGACTTCATCCCCTTCCCGTCCGGACTGCTGATGCTCGACAACGGACAGCTCCTGGTGTCGAGCTTGGGTTTTGGGCCAACGTCCGGCTCGGTTTACCGGTTCAATACGAAGACAGGCGCCCGATCGGTCCTGCTGGGAGGAGACTTCAATCAGGACGGCGTGGTCGACGACTTGGATCTCAGCATTTGGAGTAGCGACTACGCAACAGGGATTCAGGCCGACGCCGACGCGGACGGCGACGCCGATGGAGCCGATTTTCTCGCGTGGCAGCGCGGGTTGGGAGGGCAGGGCGCCCCCGACTTGTTTTCCCCGTCGGGGTTCGTCGTGTACGATGCGCCTGCCGCGGCCCGAATTCCCGAACCGGCCGCCGCGATGCTCATGGCGTGGCTCTTGCCGGCAATGACGCAGACGCGACGTCGTCTCGGCCGCGACTCCGTGGACGAACGAGTGCCATCGTGAACGAGCGCCGACAACGACGGATCGCGTTTACGCTCGTCGAGCTGTTGGTCGTGATCGTCATCATCGGCGTACTGGTCGCATTGCTCGTGCCGGGCGTGCAAGCGTCGCGCGAGGCGGCCCGCCGCGGCGATTGTCTGAACCGCCTGCGGCAAATTGCGATCGCGCAGCTTAACTACGAATCGCAGCACGGGAGTCTGCCGTCCGGTTCGATTTCCCAACCGGACCCCGCGAACACGCGCACGCCCCATTCGTTTTATCGCTGGTCGGCGTTGGCCCAGGGGTTGCCGCACATGGAAGGCGCGCCGACCTACGCGCTGCTCGATCTGGCCGCTCCGTTGTATCGCGCCGACTTCAACATCAGCCCGACGAATCGCGTGGCCGTGAAGGCGATCGTGCCCAACTTTCTCTGCCCCAGCGATCGGCAAACGCGCGTCTCGCCGTCGTTCGGGCCGACAAACTACGCGGTCTGCGCCGGCACAGGCGTCGACGGCGGGTCGCCCTTCGACGCCGACGGCGCCTACTACATCAACTCCGCCACGCGCCTCGCCGACGTCGCCGACGGGACGAGCCAAACCATGATGGCCTCTGAAGGCGTCCTCGGCGAAACGCCGCCGCCATTGACCGATCGTGCGACGGCGAATCCGCAACTGGCGTACGGTTTTGCGATGGGGTTCCCGCTCTCCGTCGCCGCGTGCGACGTGACCGAGCTTTGGAATCTCAGCGACCCGCCCGGCTTTGCGTGGGCCAACGGCGAGTTCCGCTCAGCCATGTACAACCACTGGGCGACGCCCAACGCGCGCCAATTCGATTGCGTCACCGCCGACACCATTGGGCCCCCAGAACGGCAGTACGCCGTCTACGGCTGGCGCACAGCGCGGAGCAATCATCCCGGCGGCGTCAACGCGGCGCACGTCGACGGCTCGGCGCGCTTCGTCGGCGACGCGATTGATCTGACCCCTTGGCAAGCCCTCGCCACCCGCGCCGGGGAAGACCAGTAGCCCAGTAACAATTAGGGTGGCATGCCCTCGTCTGCGTGGGCATGTTGAGTACCGAAAAACATGGCCACCTCGGCAGACCTCCGAGGCCATGCCGCCCATCTGTCTTACACCACGATCTCATACCCCTTGCGCGGCGTGCGGCTGGTGAACGACTGCGCTTCGTCGTCGCCGACGACCTTTTCGGCCACGGGGTCCCATTTGATCTCGCGATCAAGCCGCATCGCAATGTTGGCCAGGTGACACGTCGACAGCGCGCGGTGGTGCGAGAACACGTCGGAGATCGGTTCTTCGCGGCTCTTCACGCAGTCGAAGAAGTTCTGCATGTGCGAAACCGGCGTCTTTCCCTTGTAGACTTCGACGAGCGCGTCCTCGGGCAATGGGTTCTCCGCCAGCTCCTCGACCGGCCGGCCCTTCATCCGTTCGCGATTGACGTGAATTCGCCCCTTGTCCCCCTCGAACAAGATGCCATTGCCGTCCGGCATGCCGTGAACGATCCGAATTTCGGCCTCGGGATACGATGCCACCAAGTCGAACTCGGTCGCCGTGTTGTACCGATCGTCGAGCGTGGGCCAACCTTTCTCGAACGGCACGGGGTGCTTCGCGTGGACGACCTTCATGCTCGAGGGCCCCGTGCCCTGCAGCCCAAGGGCCCACGTGGCGATGTCGACGTGATGTGCGCCCCAATCGGTCAGCTTCCCGCCGGAGTATTCGTACCACCACCGAAACTCGTAGTGCCCGCGCGAGTAGTACCCTTGCGAGTAGCGGTCGGTGGGTTGCTGCGTCATCAGGCGAAAGTCCACGAGCGGCGCCTGCCCGAGCCACTTCTCCCAATTGAACTCCTTGGAGGGGGCGACCACCGGCAGCGGAGGCGAGTCCGGCGCCGCCCCGATGTCGCACGTCGCCTTGGTGACCTTGCCCAACCGCCCGGAGCGCACCAGGGCGATCGCCTTGAGGAACACCCCTCCATGATCGGACCGCTGCTGCGTCCCCACCTGGAACACGCGTTGGTATTTCTTGACGGCCGCGCAAATCTTCTGCCCCTCTTCGATCGTAAGCGTCAACGGCTTCTCGCAGTACACGTCCTTGCCGGCCTGCATCGCCTCGATCGCAACCTTCGTGTGCCAGTGGTCCGGCGTACCGACGATCACGACGTCTACGTCCGCACGCTCCAGCAGGCGACGATAGTCGTCGTACGTATCGACCTTCCGCGTCGCTCCCCCCTTCTGCGAGTCACCGCCCTGGGCATCCTGAAGCCCCTCGGCCAATCGGCCTGTGTCGACATCGCACACCGCGGCCACGTCGCCGAACGCCATTGCGTTCCGCATATCGTACCGGCCCTGCCCGCCGCAGCCGATCAGGCCGAGCACGTGTCGGTCGCTTGTCGCCGCCTCTTGCGCTCGCGCGGAGGTCAGGAAATACGGCGTTGCCAGCGCAGCGCTCACGCCGCCGGCCGCGTGGCCGAGGAATCGTCGTCGCGAGGTCGTGTTGCGATTGCTCATGATTCGAGGTGCTCCTGAGTTCCGGAGAGGCCCGCCGCGCATCGGCGCCGATTGGTGCGGCCATTGTCGGCCACGACTCTCGCGTCTGCAACCCAACTGGCAGCCCGTCGCGGCGCGACCTAAACTTGAGCGGCCCCCCAGCCCGCGACCGCCCACTCCGCCGCTGTTTCCTGACTCGACGCCGTTTTGAATCCTGAAGCCCTCACCAAGCTCGTTGCCGATCTGCTCATCATCCTCGCGGTGGGCCTGGCCGCCGGCGTGGCGTGCCGCCGGGCCGGCGTCTCGCTGATGGTCGGCTACATGCTTGCCGGCGCCCTCATTGGCGACGGCGGCTTGGGCATCCTTCGCGACTCCGAGCCCCTCGAAATCGTCGCCCGCACCGGCGCCCTGCTGCTGTTATTCGCCGTCGGCATCGAGTTCTCGCTCCAAGAACTCGTGAGCCTCGGCCGGTACTTTCTCGTCGGCGGCCCCGTGCAGATGCTCCTCGCCGCCGCGCCGGTGGCCGTCGTCTCGCTCTACTTTGGGATGCCTTGGCAGGGAGCGCTGCTGATCGCCAGCGCCGCAGCTCTCAGCTCGACTGTGCTGGTGTTCAAGGGCATCGCCGAACTCGGCCAGCTCGAAGCGCCGGCTGGCCGCCGCGCCGTCGCGATTCTCCTCTTCCAAGACGTGGCCCTCGTGCCGCTGGTCCTGTTGACTCCCATGCTCAGCGGCCAGGGCGATCCGCCGACCGTCGCTGACTTCGCGCAATTGGCCGTCAAGAGTGCCGTGTTCGTCGCCTCGTTCGCGCTGGTCCGCTGGCTCATGGGCAAATGGGCGATCAAGCTCCTGGCCGAGCTCCGCAGCACCGAGCTGGTATGCCTGTTCGCCGTGGTGATGCTCGGCGGCGCCTGCCTCGCCGCCGTCCAGCTCGACCTGCCCGCCGCCCTCGGCGCCCTCGCCGCCGGCGTCGCCTTCAGCGGCAGCCGCATCAGTCACCAGATCGACTCCATCCTGTTGCCCTTCCGCGAGACGTTTGCCGCCGTGTTCTTTGTGACCCTCGGCGCCCTGATGCGACCGGCCGTATTCCTCGACGAGCCCTTCCTCATGTCACTCGGCCTGGTGGGTATGATCGTCGTGAAGTGCGCCGCTGCGGCGATCGCCCTCAAGTTCGTCGGCCTGAGCTGGTCAAGCGCCCTCGGCATGGGCCTGGGACTGGCGCAACTCGGCGAATTCTCCTTCTTGCTGCTGTCGGGGGGCTTCCTCGGCGGCGTCATCACCGAGTTGGACTACAACCGCACGCTCATGATCGCCCTGGGAACACTGGTCCTCACGCCGCTGTTGTTGCGCGTGGGCGTCCGCTGGATTCGCGGCGACGAACGCGAGACGACCGTCGAGCTCCCGCAGCGCAACGGCGAAGCGAGCAACGTTCTGGTCATCGGCGCCGGACCCATCGGCCGCGACGTCGCCACGTTCCTTGAAACCAGCGGCTGGAATGTGACCGTCGTCGATCTCAGCCCGGTGAACCTGCAGCGCTTTGCCCAGCAGGGATTCCGCACGTTGGCCGGCGACGCGCGGGAAGCTGATACGCTCCACCGCGCCGGCGTCGACCGCATGCGGCTAGCGATCGTCTGCCTGCCCGACGACGAAACGGCGACTGAAGTCACGGCGGCCGTCCGCGCCGCTCAACCCACGTGCGCCGTGATCGTCCGCTGCCGATACCTTCTGAATATGTCCGCCGCCCGCGCCGCCGGAGCCGCCCAGGTGGTGAGCGAAGAAGCCGAAGCCGCCCGCGCGATCCTCAGTTGCGTTCGCCGGCTGGTCGACGACGCGTAGTTCCCCTCGTTAGCCGCGACGCGGAGGTCTGCCGAAGCGGAGCGCGCGTCGCCGCGAATGACTTCTTCCCCGGGAATCTCGCGAGAGGGTCGTCTCCATTTGCGGATTTCGGTATCCTCCAAGGCGCCGTCGCGCGCGTCCGCGACGCCGATGGCACGGAACCGCGTGTGGAGGCAATCATGGCAAGCCGTCTTCTCGCCGCCTGTCTGCTTGGATTGATCTGGCTGTCCGTTGCCCGCCCGCTGACGGCGCAAGTGTCCCCAAGCACGAGCGATGAACCGACGCCGCCCGCGGCGAGCGACGGCCAACTCACCATGCGTGGCCGCGTCCTCTTGCCCGACGGCGCCCCGGCGGCCGGCGCGCTCGTCGGCGTCGTGTCGTCCAATGGCGCTCCGCTGGTGAAAGCCCACGCCGACGCCGATGGGCGATTCGAACTGCGCCACGACTTTTTTCACGACGCCCGCGTGCAAGCCCGCTCCGCCGACGGCAAGTTCCAAACCACGTTCCGCCTTCCCCCCGCGGCCGCGCGCCGCACGCTCGCCGAGCCCATCGAACTGAAGCTCTCGCCCGCACGGTCCCATGTCGTCACCGTCACCGCCGACGGCCAGCCGGTCGCCGACGCTCAGGTCGCGGCCGTGGGCATCGGGACGCTCTACATCGTCCACGGCGCCACCGACACAAACGGCGTCGCCCGGCTGCTCATCCCCGCGACCGAACAGCTCGACGCCCTCGTCGCCTGGCATCCCAAGCTCGGCGTCGCAGGAAAACGTGGCCTGTCCGACGCCGAGCCAACCGCCGCCACCGAGCTGTCAATCTTCAAACCTGCGCCTCACACGATTCGCGTCGTCGACGCCACCGGAAAGCCCGTTCCCGACGTGCTCCTGACCGCAAGCGTCCGCGTCGCCGACGATTGGATCCTCTCTTCCCATTTCGACGACGCCCACCTTCGCACCAACGCTCAAGGCGAGGCCACGGCGCCATGGTTCCCCGCCGACAATCTCCAATACGTCGACGTCGAGTTTGTAAGCGATGGCTGGAAGGAAGATGAAACCGATTTTGACAGCACGGACAACGGCCTGACCGTCGTCCACGCCCGTCGTTTGATCCCCGTCGAGGGCAAACTCGTCATGCCCGCCGGCGCCAGCGCTGCAGGCGTGTACATCACAGGTTTCGCCTTCGGCCCCGGAAGCACCGGCCAAATCCCAACGGCTCGTGCGCGCGGCGACGGCTCGTTCACGATGCTCGTCGCCTCCGACCACGGTTACGTGCTCGGCGTTTCCGACCTCGACTGGACGAGCGACCTCTGGAGCGGGCTGGTGCTGCCCGCCGACGACGCCACGCCGGCGGACGTGAGGCTTGAAGCTTACCCGGCCACGCCCGTCACCATTCGCGTGACCCGCGGCCCGGATCGCCAAGGCGCCGCCGACATGTGGATCGAATTGAGTCGAAACAAGGAGTTCCACTGGACCGACGCCTCCGGCGAGGAGCGCACGGGCACGACGGGCGTCGAGGGCTGGCTCCGCACCGACAGCCGCGGCGAAGCCCACGGCGCCGCCGCCCGCGGCGTCAACGAAGCGCGCGTTGGAACCACGACCTGGAACGAGTCGAAGGAATTCGAGGTTAAGGACGACTCCCCCGTGACCGTCGAGTTCCACCGCGATTGGCTCGCCGAGCGCACGCTCCTGGTCCGCCTCACGCGCAACGGCGATCCCTACAGCCCCTCGCCCACGACGCGCGTGGTCGCCTGGGGGCCCGCGGACCAGTACGTCCCGATCGTCAAGGAGCCCGCAATTGACGACGACGGCGTCTTCAAAGTCGCCTTCGACGCGCCCACCATCGGCGTCGTCGTGATCGACCCTGAGCTCCGCCTCGCCGCCTATGGCAAGGCCGGTCCCGCCGACGACAGGCTGGATCTCGCCATGACGCCCGCCGCCAGCTACCGCGGCGTCGCCGTCGACGAGCAGGACCAGCCGCTCGCCGGCGTTGACGTGAGCTTTAAAATCAAGGACACGCGCGTGGAGCCCGCCAAGCCGCTCACCACCGACGCGACGGGCGCCTTCAGCTTCGACGCCCTCCCGGCCAAGACGCCGCTGTGGCTCAGTGCGAGCAAGGACCCTCGGCACGGCTCGGCGTACAAAGATAAATTGCTCGCGCCGGGCGAAGTCCGCGAGGAGCCACTCGAAGTCTTCGAGTTCTGGGACGATGATGACGATCAACCGTCCGCGGCTCCGGCTGCGGTCGCCGCCGCGCCGCCGCTCGCGCCGCTGCCCGAACGGCTGGCCATCCTCATCCGCGACGTACGGCTGGCCGGCATGCACGCCCTGGTGATCGCCGAAGGCGACGAAGCCGACGACACAACCGCCGTCACGCGCGAGGCCACGAACACCGGCAACCACGCCGACGTTCTTGCCTATCGCGCCCTGGTCATCCCCGCAGACGAATTGAAAACCCAAGCCGCGCTGCTCGACGAGCGCCATTGGCGTCCGCCCAGCGCCGGCGAAATTGCCCTCTACGCCGTCGACGGCGACGGCCGCACGCTCGCCCAGGAGGTCGTGCCCGTGGCCGATCGCGCCGCCGCCGTCGACCGCGCAACCACGTTCGTTGCCGAGCACGCGCCGCCGCGGCGCGACGCCGAGACTATGCTCGCCGCCGCCAACGACGAGGCCCGGCGCACCAACCGCCGCGTGCTCTTGGTCGAAGGCGGCCCGCGTTGCGGCCCGTGTTTTCGGCTCGCCCGCTGGATGGACGACCACCACGAGCTCTTGGAAGAGGATTACGTCATCCTCAAGATCATGGGCGGACGCGACCTGAACGCGGCGGAAGTCATTCGCCAGTTCAGGCCGGGGTTTGCTGGCATCCCCTGGACCGCGATCGCCGATCCCGACGGAAAAATCCTTGCCACCAGCGACAGCCCCCTAGGCAACACCGGCTTCCCGACCACGGTTGAGGATGTTCGCCACTGGCGGCAAATGCTCGAATCGACGGCTCGAAAGCTCACCTCCCGCGAGTTGGATGAGATCGTTGAATCACTACTCCAACAGTGAACTGTCTACCGCTGACCGACGATTTCCAGCGGCAGCACGGCCTGCCCGATTTTACCCGTGCGGTGGTCGGTGATCGTCAGCTCCAGCCGGTACTCGCCCGGGTAGATGCCCGTCGGCAGGCCCACGCCGTACTGGAGGTGAAAGTCCCGCCGCCGGCTGTGGCAGAGATCGGTCACGTCCGGGAACTGCCCGCCCTCGACGCGCCGGCCCGTCGCGTCGAGCACCTGGTAGCTGGTGCCCAGCGAGGTCTCGTACCCCGCCGGCGTGGAGGCGCTGCCAAAGTTGTCCACCTCGGCGTACACCGTCACGCTGTCGCCCGGCTGGAACTCGGCGTGCTTGAGCGGCTCGTAGGCGCCGAAGCCGTCGACCGATTTGACGAACGACTGGTTGCGAATCTGGAGCGTCGCCAATTGACCCAACGCCGACCGCGCTTCTTCCAGGTGCACCAGCGCCGCCGCGGCCCGCTGCTTGTCGTCGACGGTCGCCGCGTTGTTCAGGTAGGTCGCCATCGCGAAGAGCTGCTTCGACCAGTAGTCCTGCTGTGCCGGCGACGCGCCGGGAATGGGCCGATACGCCTCTTCCTCACGTCCGGCGGCGACCAGCAACGCCCGCAGCCGCAAGTGATCATGCAGCTCGGAGATCGTCGCCGGTTGCGGCTTGAGAGTGCGTTCCAGGTCGGCGATCGCCATGTCGAGTTTCACTCGCCAGTCGCCTTGCGTCGCTTCCCCAGCGGCGCCGACCGCCGCGTGGCGCAGGTCGGCATCGGGCCCGTCGGCGACTTGCGCCGCGGCGGGCGCCACGGAGAGGTTCCGCGGGACAGGCTCGTCCTCCGGCAGCGACGCGCCATCGACGTGCTCGTTCGTCGACGGCTCGCGGTCGCGCTCCATCGGCTCCACAACGCGCACGGTCCCCTCGCGACGTGCCGTTCGCGAAACCAGTTGCGCTCGCGTCGCGGGGCCCGCCTCCTGTTCGCCTTCCTCGTCGGCCAACTGCATCCGTTCTTCGGAGTCGCGCCGCGCGAGTTGTCGGCGGTACGCCAAAGCGGCGCGGAACTGCGTGACGATCAGCTCGTAATGCTCGGGCTTCGCCTCCTTGAGATCGGCCATGAGCTGTTGTTGCGCCGCCGGGTCGATGGCGCCGATCTCCTGCAACTCGCCGAGCACGCCGGCCAGAGCCTCTTCCGGGTTGGAGGGCTCCTCGCCGTTGGCTTTGCGGAGGGCCGCCGCCTTGGGATCGTTCACGGCATCCGCCGGATCGACCTCCGCCTCGGCCAACGCCACTTCCTGCTGTCGCGAGCCGGAGAGGTAGCTCGTCGAAAATGGCGAGGCGCAGCCGATCGCCGCGCCGAGCGCCAGCAGCCCGCCGGCGCACAACCGCCGCAGCGACAACCAACGGGGGGTCAGGTTCATCCGCACGCGATCCTTCGCGCAGGGGGGAGAAGTGGGCCGCAGAGAGTAGCGAACCGCCACGCCAGCAGCAAGCTCAGCCCCATTTAGCCGCGGAGCTTGCACCGCGCGGGCACTGCTATCGCCCGACGCCCGATGCCGCTTGCTGCGGCGCCGCTTCGCGCGACAGCCGCAGTATAAGCGTCTCGATCACCCGCCGCGCCGCAGTCGGCGTCGATGAGTACCCCTTGATCGCCAGGTCTGCTTCCAGCAGCCAGCGGTACAACCGCGCGGCGCGCGACCGGCCGATCTGCCGCAGTTGCCGCTCGGCGTCGCCCACTTTGAACGGCAGCACGCCGGCCTGCTTGAGCGCCGCCCGCAATTCCAGCGGTTGCTTGCGTCGTTCGGCCCGTTCGATCAAGCGACCCGCCAGCGCGAACCGCCGCAGCGTCGAGGCCATCTGCGGCAGCAGCCCGAACGCCTCGTCGCCCGCGGCGAGCAAGCGGTCGAGCTGCGCGAGCGCGTCGGCCGCCCGGCCATCCGCAGCGGCGTCGATCATGTCCCACGTCTGCCGCGTGCGCCACCCGCCGACATGCTGCCGCACGAGGTTTGCGTCGATCTTTCCGCCGCCTAAGAGCGCCAGCCGCGCCACTTCCTGGTAGAGCACGCCCGCCTGGGAGGGCAGCAGCTCGATGAGTTGGTCGACAGCCGGCGGCGCCAACTCGCATTGGAAATCGCGTTTCGCCACGGCGACGAGCCACGATTTGAGCTGACGATGGAATGCGGCCAACTCCTGACCGCGATCGGGCGTCTTGCAGTCGATCGTGAGCCCGACCTCCGCCGTCGCCTTCGCCAGCCGTGTGTTGCCCGGCCACGAGCCGACTTCGAGCACGAGCGTCGCCTCGGCGAACGGCCGGGCGACGTAATCCTCGAGCTCCGCGCGGCGGTTCTTGACCAGCTCGTCGGCGTCCTCGACCACGGCGATCCGCCGGTCGCCGCCGAACAGCGACCGGGCGCCGAGCGCGTCGAGCACGTCGCGCAGCTCAGCGTCGCCGTCGAGCACGTCGACGGCGTCCTTAGCATCGGGCCCGCCGATCCGCCCGATCAGCGCCCGCCGCGCCTCGTGCTTGAGAAACCCCTCGTCGCCGACGAGCACGACGATCGGCGGCGGCTCCAGCGGGCCGTCGTCCAGCAGCACGTCAAACGCCGAGAACGTCGCCGACTTCTTCGCCATGGGGGTTGATTGTACCCCCACGAGTTCTGGGCGTGCCACCCGTGGACGGTCGACGCGCTATCTGTCCGCCGAGCGCGCCCCCGCCGCCGTGCGAAATCGCTCCGGCTCGTCCTGCACGGGGCGCACATTGCGAAGCCGACCCGTGGGTCGCGGCAAGTTGAGGTCGACCGCCTCGCGCGTCTGCTGCACCGCGACGTTCCCCGCCGCGTCCCGCACTTCCAGTCGCAGGAACACCCGCGGCGGCGCGTCCCGGCCCAACCGCCACACATACTCGCCCGTGTTGTCGAGGTCTGTGGCGATCGTCGTCCACGGCCCTTCGGCCGAAGCGCTGGAGAACAACCCCGCCGGTCGGGCCGCGAGGTGCTCGTCCTCGGCCGACCAGCGGATGATGACATGCCCCGTGAGCGAGCCTTGTCCCGGTTCCGCGGCCCGCAGTTCCGCCCGCGGCGGCGCGAGGTCGACGCCGACCGACATTTCCGGCCGATCGCCCGATTGCGGTTTCGATGCAGTCACGCCGTTTCCGCCGTCGACCGCGATGCGGAACCCGTACACCCCTTGCGCTGGGACGGTCACGCGCATGGGGCTGCGATTGTCCGAATCGACGCCGAGGCTCAGCCACTCGTTGCCGCCGTCGCGGGTGCCCCACAGTTCGACTTTCGAGACGCCCCACGGCCCGACCGTCTGTATGTCGTAGTCCACATCAAAGGTCAACGAGTTGACCCACGGCGTTGGATCGACATGGTCGGGCGGCTCAGCGACCCCGTTCGCAACTGCCGCCGGCGCACTGCTCACCCAACCACCGTTGGAAATCGGCGGTGCTGGCGTGCTCGCCCCGGGCGTCAACAGCGACGGCGCCCCGCGGTCGGCCCCGTCCACACGCGAGGCGAAGGGATCGGTTGCACCGGCGCCGCCAGAAGGCGCCTCGCGCCGATTCGACGCCAGCGAATTGATCGCTCCGCCGACCGGCCATTCAAGCGCCTGCCGCTGCGGTTCGGCCAATGCCGCCACTTGTCCTGAGGGAGACCATCCGGTCAGGCTCGGCGGGGCGAGCTGTGGCCCCGTTGCCGGGTCGAGCACGGGGCTGATGAGCGACGCCTCCGCGTTTGTCGTCGCGGAGTTCCCCGCCGCATCGTCGACGCTCGCGCGAAACGACGCGCGACCCCCCGATGTCGGCGGCCGCCACGCCAGTTGGCCTAACAGACGATCCGGCTGACTGACATCCGGCGGCCCCGTGCCGAGCCGCTGCCAGACGCCGCCGTCGGATTGCACTTCGAGTCGAAGCGTTTCGGGCTTGAGCTTCGCGTCTCGGGCTTCGTACCGAACGACGATCTGCCCCGTGGCGTCGAGCGATGCCGACAACTCCAGCATCGGCGGCGCCGAATCGACCACCACGCGCAGCAACGGCTGGGCGATCTGCTCCGGCCAGTACTTCCCTCGCCGATCCGCCATTCGCAGCGCGAACGCGTAGTCGCCGTCCGTCGCCGCGTGGTAGCTGAAGCCGCGCACATGCGGCTCAGCCTCTTGCAGCACGGCCCACTGCAAGCCGCCATCGCGCGACAACAACAACTGCACCTTGTCGACCTTGCCGGCCTGGGGATCTTGCGGATTCGGCTGGTACGGAATGAAGAACTGGCGCTGCTTCCAGTAGTGCGGCTCCGCCACGCCTTGGGCCGCGGCAACGCCGCCCACCAGCGCCAGCGGCAGGACGACCCAACGCACGGAACGGGGTGACGGTCGCATGGGGAGCACAACGAGGCGAGCGGCGGGTCGAACAAGGGCGTCGGAACCTTGGGAGCGAGCTTGCTGGCGCGCGGTCGCTCCCAATCGCCGTTATCGACGCCCCGAAAGCCGCCGCTTCATGCCGGGGTCCGCAGCGGCGCGCCGCGATGATGAGGCAAACTCTGCCGGCCCAGCGACTTGCGTCTCGCCGCCGGCAGCCGGCGCCGGCTGCGTTAAGCTGGACCCACGCTGGCAACGCCGTCATAATAGGCGCTAGAGGGGCACCCTTCACGCTCGACGCGTTGTGCGCGCCTTAACGCGGTCGGGCTCGGAGCCCCTACACGGTATGTCTCCCGAATATGAAAGCTTGTTGCGCGCCGCGCTGTTGTTCGCGGCGATGTTCGCGTTGACGGCGCTTGGACTGGCGATCGTGCGAAGGGTTCGCGGTCGTGACAATCAAGACACGCTCGACGCCAACGAAATCATGTCAAACTTCCGCCAGCTCTATGAACAGGGCGGACTCAGCGACGAAGAATACCGAACGATTAAGTCGAAGCTAGCAACGGAGATCAAAGGCGACTCCAGAGACGCCAAGAACGCCGGTTAGGCAAGGGCCGACGGTCGGCCGCGGGCAACGGCTGTTGCGGTTGTCCGGCGGCGAGCGACCCGACTGCATGCAGCCGCACTTGGCAGTCGATGAACGAGTCCCGTTGAAGGTGCGTAGTGGATGAGCAGTGGAGGGCTCGACCCAGCTCGGCAAGGACGTCCCGAGGGGGAAGGATGTGACGATTCGCGGTGAGTGTGCTGCCCAAGCGGGTCTTATCGACAAGGCCAGCGGCGCTGCGATCGGCTCTTCGAGCGACAACTTTGAACGAATTGCGGCGCCCCCCGGGTCGGTGATGCCCCGGAGCTCGCAGACAGCTCACTTGCAAAGGAAAGTGGCATGCCTTCGGGTCGGGACATCACGGGCGGTCGTCGAGGCGGGACCTCGAAGAAAAACGCCTTCTGTTCGTTTTGCCGCAAGAGTTACCGCGACGTGGGGCCGCTCGTCGAGGGGCCCGGCGACGTGTACATCTGCGGCGAGTGCATCGAGCTCTGCCAGTCGATTCTCGACCAGGAGCGCAAACGCCGCGGCTCCAGCAAGCAGCTCTTCACAAAAATCCCCAGCCCGCGCGAGATCGTCGCCGAGCTGAACGAATACGTCATCGGCCAGGAGTCCGCCAAGCGCGTGCTCGCCGTCGCGGTGCACAGCCACTACAAACGGCTGATGGCCGCGGAAGAGGAGGCCGAGATTGAAATCGACAAGTCGAACATCCTGCTCGTGGGCCCCACCGGCTGCGGCAAGACGCTTCTGGCCCGCACGCTGGCCCGCAGCCTGAACGTGCCGTTCGCCATCGGCGACGCCACGACGTTGACCGAAGCCGGCTACGTGGGCGAAGACGTCGAGAACCTCCTGTTGAAGCTGCTGCACGCAGCGGACTTCGACATCGAGGCCGCCCAGCGCGGCGTGCTCTACATCGACGAGATCGACAAGATCGGCAAGACCAGCCACAACGTCTCGATCACCCGCGACGTGTCGGGCGAAGGCGTCCAGCAGGCCCTGCTCAAGATGCTCGAGGGCACCACGGCCAACGTCCCGCCCCAAGGCGGGCGCAAGCACCCCGAGCAGCAGTACATCCAGATCGACACCACGAACATCCTGTTCATTTGCGGCGGCACGTTCGACGGCGTCCAGGACATCATCCGCAAACGGCTCGGCAAGCGGGCGATGGGCTTCGGCCAGTCGAGCGACGGCGCCTCGGAGCTCAGCCTCGGCGACGCGCTGGCTCAGGTGAACTCCGACGACCTGATCGAATACGGCATGATTCCCGAGCTAGTCGGCCGGCTGCCGGTGATCAGCGCCCTGCGGCCGCTCGACGAGGCCTCACTGGTGCAGGTGCTCATGGAGCCGAAGAACGCGCTCACCAAGCAGTACCAGCATCTGTTTGCGATGGAAGAGGCGGACCTCAAGTTTACCGATAAAGCGCTGCAGGCCATCGCCCGCAAAGCCGCCGAGCGCGAGACCGGCGCCCGCGGGCTGCGATCGATCATCGAAAACGTGATGCTCGACATCATGTTCGAGCTGCCCGACCAGCCGCGCGGCAATCGCTACGTGATCACCGACGAGGTCGTCGACGGCACGGTGAAGCTGTTCCGCGACGAACCCCCCGCGACCAAGAGCGCGTAACGTTCACGCGGCGTCGCACCTACGGACGCCGACGTTTCGAGTTACGCCGCCTTACTGAAAGAGCCGGGTCAAGCTGCGTGCTTGGCCCGGCTCTGATCGTTGACTTTTCAGGGTCGTCGGGCCGCTTCTAATTGCGACGCCGACGGGCGAGCAGCGCCATGCCGGCGAGGGCCGCCAGCGACGTGCTTGCCGGTTCGGGGATGAGGCTGAGGAAGCCGCGAATCTCGCCGCCAGCGGTGTTACTCGTATGGATGTTGAAGTACGACTTACCGGCCATCATCTCGCTAAAGAATGCGGCTTCAGCCAGCGCTGGCGTCCCGCCCTTGGCAGTGATGTACGACGCGTTCCACGAGCTCGCCAGAGTCAGGTCGAACGTCGTATCCATGGCGCCGCTGGTGACGCCCAGCGGAAACCCGCTGAACGACGGCGTCTGCGTCGCCACGCTGGCCAACGGGTCGGCCGGGGGATCCGGAATTGGCGAATGAATGTGAGCCGCCATCGTCGTTCCGAGTAGCCCGCTAAAGCTGGCCTGAACGCGCATCGTGTGGGCGACGTCGTCGTAATCCACTTGGGCGGTCCCCGTTCCCGGCGATGGGTTGGCCGGGAATTCGCTTGGGCCGTCCAAGTCGGTCGTGAAAACCAAGACGACGGCATGGGCGCTGGGGCCCAGGAGCATGGCGACCGCGAGGGCCGCGATCCAACCGGCGAAGCGTCTCTTCATGATGTGAAACCTCCCTCGGAACAAGCGGGTTAGCTGCGGGGGCCTTCGCGCAATGGCTCCGGCGCCCAAGGCAATCCAATCCGACCAAGTTTCGACCCGATTGAGGTACTAGCGACTCGAACACGCACATCTTCCCGCAACGACTGGCGACTTGCAACCATTTTCCGGAGAAAATCATGCGACTCGTCAGTCGCATCATTCGGTGGTCGACGGCGCGGCGCGGTCGACATGACCGTCGTACGCCGAGTCCCGGTCGCAAATCTCAGCGTTCCAACACTTTGGGACGGTATTGTACGGTTCGCATTCGCACGGTCTGCAGGCACTCCGGCTGACGCTCTCCGGCTCACCTCCTCAGGTGCCGAAGGACATTCAGCCCTCGCTCCAATGTCTGTTCGCTGGCCGCGTAGGAGATGCGGAAATGCGTATCTCGGCGGCTGAAAATCCCGCCGGGGATGACCAGCAGCTCGTTCTCGATGCAGCGGGCGACGAATTGGTGGCCCGTGCCGTGGCCCGCCGGCACTTCCGGGAACACGTAAAACGCGCCGCCAGTCGGCGCCACGCGATATCCCGCGTCCCGTAGGCCGGCGATCACCGTGTCGCGGCGCCGCGCGTAGTCGGCGGCCTGGGCGCTCATGTCGACGTCGAGTGCTGCCACCGCCGCCCACTGCAACGGATGCGGCGCACATACGAACGTATACTGCTGCAACATCGTCATCTTGTCGATCAGCGCCGCCGGTCCGTGCACCCAGCCGAGCCGCCAACCGGTGACGCCGTAGGACTTGCTGAAGCCGTCGACGACGATCGTGTCCGGGTTCCAGCGCGCGGGAGAGGGCAGGGGGGCGTCGTAGCAGAACAGCCGGTAAATTTCGTCGCTGAGCAGGGCCACGTTATGCTTGGCTGCCAATTCCGCTAAGCCGCGAGCGGCTTCGTCATCGGCGACGACGCCTGTGGGGTTCGCCGGGCTGTTGAATAAGATCAGCTTGGTCCGCTGCGTGATCGCGGCGGCGACTTTGTCGACGTCGATGCGGAAGTCGGGATACGTGTCGACGTACACCGCCGTTCCGCCGACCATCGCCACCAGCGCCGGGTACATGACGAAGTAGGGATCGAAGACGATCACCTCATCGCCGGGGTCGACGAGCGCCAACATGGCGAGCACCAGCGCCCCGCTGGTGCCGGAGGTGACCAGCACGCGGCGATCATCATGCCCGTACGCGGCGTCGACCATCGCCTGCAGCTTCCGCAGTAGGTCGGCAACCCCCTGCGTCTGGCTGTAGCCGTTTTTGTCGGCGTCGATCGCGTCGCGAGCCGCCGCCTTGATGGCGGCGGGCACGGGGAAATCAGGCTGCCCGATCGAGAGGTTAATTGGGTCCTTCATCTTCGCCGCGAGGTCGAAGACCTTGCGGATGCCGGAGCTATCAAACTGCGCGGTGCGTTGGGCGAGCCAGGAGTGCATGGGGGGGATCGGGGTTCAGGGATAGGGGTTCGGAGTTCAGGGCGCGACGAAGTCCAGGCGGATTGGCTTTGCCCGGTGCGACGTGTGATTGAAAAACGCGTTTTTGGCGACATAAATGCCGTTTGCAGGGAGTTAGGTTCGGGCTCGACGCGCTAAGGCGTGGGGCTGCAACATGATACAGCGGGGGCTCGCATCGGAGAATTTTGGCGCCGCGCAGGGACAAAAGTCTGGCGCTGATTCATCGCGTTCCGAAGGACTAATAGAAAGGGGGACTGGCGGAGTGCAACCGCGTCCCGGCAGCACATGCCGTGGAGACTTGGTCGGTCGTCCTTGGCTGCACCCCGATCGGTGACATGTACGTCTGTTTATATATCCACGGTAGCGGAACGCGCGGCTCTTTTCTACGGAAGACTGAGATTTTCGCCAAGTTTTTTTTCGCGGCTATAAGGCCCAGCGTGGCTTAACTTTCGCGATGCTCGCTGCCGTGCGGGTCGCAGACAACTTCCGATGCAAGTTACGCCGGCGGGCTCGATGGCTTCGGCGGTCTGGTCGGTGGAATACCATTGGTCCAGCGCGACCATCGCTGGTCGCCGAACAAATCGTTGCATGAATCCAAATGTGTGAGGGATTTTTCTGGACGCCGAATAAGTTTCACGGATTTGACCACGCCGACCGCCAGATTTTTTCTCGACGTCGAACCTCACGGGTATACGATTGGCTGAGGCGAATTTGCCGCAGGCAATCGGAGGTTTGGCCAAGTGATTTCCGGCGACATTCTCAATTTCGAGCTCGTCCGTAATCTATCGAGCCACAACAAAAGGCCCTT
Organism: Lacipirellulaceae bacterium; assembly: GCA_044867485.1. GTDB lineage: Bacteria > Planctomycetota > Planctomycetia > Pirellulales > Lacipirellulaceae > Lacipirellula. The sequence goes on from JBIOVA010000299.1 coordinate 40,762, forward strand.
CATTTACCGCATTGGCCCAACGGTAATGCGCGTCGGAACGCGCCGTCATCGGAATCGAGCATTCATCATGTTCGACTTATTCCCTGGCGACTGGGACTTGACCAAGGACGCGGCCGATCAGTTGCGCTCTAAATATCGCATCTATGTCGAGTCCGTCACCCGCAACGGAAAATGCGTGCTGCGGTTTCCTTCGCACTTCAGCGCGACGAGCATTTGGTTCGACGTGTTAGCGGCAGATGCTGGAAAGTGGTTTGATGAGGTGTATGCCATACTTCGTGAGCCGCCAATTGTTCTTGATTCCCCTGGCAAGCCAGTCTTCGTCAGGGGAATAGAAAAGCCTCCGTTGACTGAGGCGCGTTTTATCCGTGCAAGGCCGGCAGCAAGCGCCCGACCGCGGCGATGATGGCCAAGCTGACCGGTCGTTTGACGAGTTGTTCTCAGCAGTTCTGGATGATGCAGGTCGTACTTCGTAATAGCGAGGGTTCGCCATGCCAGAAAGTGAAAGTGATGGTAAGTGCTTTTGTTGCGAAAAGCTCCTCGACATGAGCACCATCGAAACGGACCATTGGATTCCAGATATCAGTTCGCTCTCTGCGACGCTTGCTACCGCGGCAACTGGGATGGCTATGCCTCGCATTTAGAGCGCAAGTTTGTCGCCCACCTAAAAAGCCTCAGCATTCAGGTGCCGGGTAGAAACGAGAAAGGCTATTTTCCCAGAAGCCAAACCTGCCCCACACTCTTAGGACACCACCCCCGGTGACGGTCAAATGGCGGCCTTCACCAATGATATATTGGATGGCCTGAGCGGACTTAACCAAGGGGATATGTCGTTTCGGCTTGTAGGCCAATTATTGGGAGACGCGAATTCAAATCGACAAATTGACGGCGCCGATTTTCTGGAATGGCAGCGTCAGCTCGGCGCGACAGGCTTAGTTGCGTATAGCCAGGCTGACTTCTCCGGCGACGGAACTGTTTCCGGGGACGACCTCGGATACTGGGAATCCGGCTTTGGCGCTGCCATCAGCTTACAAAACGATCCGTCTGCAATCGCAGTTCCAACCCCCTCAGGCTTAGCGATAGTCCTGGGAGGCCTCGTTGCTCAAATCGCAACTGGACGGCGGGCGTCCACGGCTGGGCGAGCCAGCAGTGGCACACTGTTTACGCCGGCGGCTCGCCGGTAGGTTCGATGGCGGCGGCAGCCGCTCATGGCGACCATGGCGGCCGTGAGCGCCAGCGACGTCGGCTCGGGGATCGCCGCCTGAGTTGCGGCCGCGGGGACTGTTTGCCCGAAATGGCCGCTCCACACGGCGAGATCGTCGCCGTCGACGCCGCCGTTGGCGTTGCCGTCGGCGCCCGCGCGGGTTGCGGTCGCGTCGCCCAGCGTGCGTTGCCACAACAAGAAGTCGGCGCCGTCGACGTCGCGGTCGATGTCGTAGTCGCCGGCGCGGTAGATGGCCGGCACGCCAGCATCGCGGAGGATGGCCACATCGAGCGGCGACACGTCGTAGCGCGACCCGCGGTAGAAGACCAGCCCGTTCATGACGTCGAGAATCAAGTCCTCGCCGGGTCGCGGGGAGAAGTTGGCAAGGTGAAACACGTTGCCGAACGTCAGCGGCGCCGGGGCGCCGTGGACGGCCATTGCCTCGGGTCCGGTGAAGAAGAAATCGGTTCCGTCGAACGCGGTGTGCTCATCGAACGTCGATCGGTAGTCGCCCGGGTAAGCCCCCGTCGTCGCGTTGATCCAACCATTGAATCCGAGTGCATGGCCGAACTCGTGCAGGAACGTGCTCATCGCGTCGGTGCGGTTGACGTCGACGGGGGCGGTTCTGGCGGCTGGATCGGGGTCGAACCAGAGCTCGTTGTTGACGTAATCGGGATTCATGTCGATCTGCACGTCGGCGGCCGCGCCGTTGGGATCGACGCCGGTGCGGAGTTCGGCGGTCATGCCCTGTTCGAAGACGTCGAACGCGCCGTTGTTACGTACGAAATTGGAGGTTGCGCTGCGGCCGTCGGCGTAGGGGATGGCGTCGGTGGTTTTGACGACGACTTCGATTGCCGCGTCGCCGATGAGGTAGCCGGCCCAGCGCTCGCCGGCCGCGATGACGTGGGACTCGACGAGCGATCGGATTGGCGCGGCGAGGTCGCCGGCGGGATCGTCGAAAGCAACCGAGAAGGTGATTTCGGCGCGAGCCGCGGCGGCGGCAAGCATCCCAGCGAGGATCAAGGCGAACCGTTTGATGCGACTCATGAGAAGCTCCTTCTTTGCCCGGCGTTGCCCTGCGGCCGACCTGCAATCTAACGGCAACGGACGACCCATCAAGGCAGCGACCAGGTAGGTGATCGGATGCATCGCTGCTAGCGATGGCGGCAACGCGGGTTTGGGCGGTTAAGTTCCACTGGACGGGCGCGGCGGGGGCAGGCTAAACCGCAAGCGATGAGGGGGATTTGTCCGTAGGGGCTTGCTGTGGCGCGAGATCGTGGATATATTCATGCGTACAGTAATTCATGGTCTGTGCGCTTGCGGTTTAGCCCATGGTTATCGCGTACCATCTCATCTGGACCGCCTACGGGACGTGGCTGCCGAATGATTTGCGGGGGAGCGGATCTCGCCTCGTCATTTCTCGAAAATTGGCGGCGCTGGGCGACGCTCACTTCGGCCGCAAGCCGGTGCAGCCCCGGCGCGCTGCGGTGCGCGAGTTTTACGCGCACGCGGAGCCGTTGCTGGTGCATCAAGTCCTTCGATTCGGTGAAATGCAACGAGCGGCCATCGCCGAAGCGATGGACGAGATGATTCGGCGCACGCCCTACACCTGCTGGGCGTGTGCGGTGATGCCGGACCACGTGCATCTGGTGATTCGGAAGCACAAACACCGCGCCGAGGAGATGATTGAGCGCTTGCAGGACGCGACGCGAGCGGGGTTAAACCGCAAAGCGTTGGTTCCGGCGAATCATCCCGTGTGGACGGTTGGCGGGTGGCGCGTGTTCCTCGACTCGCCGGCGGCGGTGCGCGGGCGCGTGGGGTATGTCGAGCGGAATCCGGAGAAGGAGGGGCTGTCGCGGCAGGAGTGGGGGTTTGTGACGGGGTATGACGGGTGGCCGTTTGAGCGGCGTTGGGGCTAAACCGCAAGCGGGTGGATGGGGGCGCGGCGGGGGCGAAAGGTTAGGCTGGGGGCTCGCCGGTGGGTTCGATGGCGGCGGCGGTTTTTGCCGTCGAGTTCCACTGGACGAGTGCGACCATCGCCAGCACGCCGGCGATCGCCGCCAGTTGCAGGCCGGTCAGCCGTTCGCGGTCGAACTGGCCCCACATGAGCGACACGACGGGGATGACGTAGGTGACCATTCCCGCGAAGAGCGGGCCCTGCGTCTTGATGAGGTGGACGAAGATGAGGATGCAGATGCCGGTGCCGAAGACGCCGAGGGTGAGCAGGGCGGCGAGGGCGAGGGGATAGTCTTGCGGGGAGGCGGGGCCGCGAAGATGCAAGCGGTTGAGGAGCGTGGGAGAGAGTTCGAGCGGGACCAGTGCGAGCGCGCCGATTGCCAAGAAGATGGCCGTGAGCGGGGCCGCAGGCATGTGGTCGAGCTTCCATTTGAGATACGTGTTGCCTAGGGCGTAGCTGATTGGCGTACTCACGGCCAGCGCGAGCAGCCATGGCGGCATGCCGCGGGTCGAGCCGTCCCACACGATGAGGGCCATGCACGCCAGGCCGCCCAGCACGCCGGCCAGTTGCCGCGCACTTGGCCACACGCCGAGCATGGGGATCGACACGGCGATCGTCGCCAACGGCACGAAGGCGACCATCATGCCGAAGAACCCGTGCTCGCCGGCTTGCCGCATGACGTACGGCTGGATGACGTAGGGCCACACGTTGGCAAAGAGCGAGACGATCGTGAGATGCGCCAGATCGCGCGGCGACGCCTTGGTCCACTGCCGCGTGGCGAGGCAGTAGGCGCCGATCGCGATGGCCCCGCCGGCCATGCGTCCCATGCCAATCGCGACCGGTCCGAAGGCGTGTCCGGCGCGGTCCATCAGGATGAAGCTGCCGCCCCAGACGAAGCAGCAGAGGAGAAAGGCGAGGTGCGGCACGGGGGAGCGGAAGGAGCGAGGTGGGAGTTGGCGCCCACGATCGTATCGCGGGTACCAGATTCAACCCCCTCCCCAACCCTCCCCACAAGGGGGAGGGGGCCGGAGGGGCCGCGAAGTCGGTGGAATCGCCGGCTTAACGCACTCGCGTGCGGAACTGAATGGCGCCGCCTTCGCCGGGCTTGAGCGGGCCTTCGATTTCCCACCGCAGCACGAGCGAGTCGCCCGTGTTGGCTGCGGAGGAAAACTTCGCCGGCAGCGAGGACTTCTGCGAGTCGGCCACATACGCCAGCCGCGTCGTGAGGCTGTCGATGATCACGACGTTGCCGATCACGCGATCGCCGACGTTGTCGAACCGCAACGTGAATTCGACTTCCTCGCCTGGCAGCGCCTCACTCTTGGAGGCGAGCTTGATCAACCGCAGTTTCGGATTGTTTGGCTCGACCAGCAGGTAGATCGTGCCGGGCGTTTGGACGTTGACCTCGGCCTGGGCCTTGCGGCTGTCGAGCAGCACTTGGGCGCCCTGGTTGCCGGTCCACGTGAGCGCGGCGAGCGATGAGCGGGCGATTTTCACGACGTCGCGGCCGACGATCTCGCCGGTGTGCACCGCCTGGATGTTGCAGTAGGGCGCCAACGAACCCAGCGCGACGGCCACGCGGCGATCGCGGTCGAGCTCGCCGGCTTGCTGCCGTTCACGAAGCAGGCTCGGCGGGTCTTCGACGCGATCGATGTTCGGCTTCAGCCCCGCGAGCGACGTGGCAGCTTCTTCGTTCTCCTTGACTTTGAGCGGGGCGACGTCGCGAATGGCGCCCTCGGCGGCGGCGATGTCGGCCAGCGCACGCGGATCGACGATTTGCCGCACGGCGCCAAACCGTGGGGCGTAGATGCAGACTTTGTTGCTGGGCGTAATGACCGTGCGGCCGTCGACGGTGTCGTAGTGGGCAACGGCGTCTTCCGGCTCCAG
>JBIOVA010000300.1:0-11732 GCA_044867485.1 Lacipirellulaceae bacterium
GGCGGTCACCAGAATCGCGATCGAGCGGACCAGCTCATCCATTTGCGCCGGGCTCCGCGGCACGACGAACGTCTGGCTCGCCAGCACGAGCGAGAAAATCACCATCAACCCGCCGGTCAGGCCAAAGACTCCCACGCCGGGTACGACGAACACCTCGATCAGCATCAACACCACGCCGGCGACGAACATCAAGATCTCCAGCGCTTCGGCCGTGCCCTCCAGATACCGGCTCCAGAAGAACAATAGAAACGCGAGCGCCGCCACGACGCCGCCGACGCCGATGCCCGGCGTCTTCAACTCGATGTACATGCCGATGAGCCCCAGAAAAACCAGGAACGTCGCCAATCCCGGCGAAGCGAGCGCCTGCACGAGCGTGAGCGCCCAATCGGGCTCGACCGTCTCGACGTCGTCCTCCAGCCCGTACAGCCGGCGAAGCTCGTCGAAGTTGGCGACTGCGTGCCACGCCAGGCCCAGAGGCTCCGCCTGGGCGCCGGTGAGGGTGAGCGGTTGGTTGTTGGGGACGATCGCCGCCTCGCGGGCCCAGTTGGCCGCGTCGGCAAGCTCCGCGACTTCCTCGTCGCTCATCAGCCGCTTTTGCCCCGTGGTCTTGTTGCGATAGGCGGCGATCTCGATTCCCGGGTCGAGCATGGCCGCCAACAACGACCAACTGAAGTCCGTCTTCGGGGCCAGATCGCGGAGGGGAACCAGCGCCTCGGCCATGTCGATCACATCGCCCCGAAGCGGCGGATCGCCAGGTTTCTTGTCTCGCAATTGCGGGGGCAAGGCGCGATCGTCCCGCTGTTCCGGTTTGGCTACACGCTGCGGGCCGACGCCCAACGTGGCGTCGGCGTGCATCACCAGTTGATCGCACGACAACGCGATGATCGCCGCCCCGCCACGGGCTTCCACCGGCACATACGCGACCGTGCGAACCGAGTTGCGATCCAAGCTGGCGAGCGTCGTCGCCAGGTCGTTGCACGCCTGGAAGTCGCCGCCGACGCTGTCGATCCGCACACCCACCCAGTTGACCCCGCCCTCCAGCCGGCGGCCCAACAGCGTCTTGAGCTGGCTGACGGTGCGCTGCGTCATCTCGCCCTTGACCTCCAGCATGATCGGCCGCCAATCGGCCAGCAGCGACTGGTCTTCGACGAGCGACCCCGGCGGCACGCCCAACCCCTGCGCCAGCCCCGCACGATCCGCCGCGGGCCGTCGCACGAATCCAAACTGGAATGCTTCGCGGCCCGTGAATTGCGCCATCGACCCGGCCGGCACAAGCACCTGCTCGCTGATCACCTCATGGTCGCGGCGGAAGCCGTCGAGTTCGCTCCGCTCCAACAGCCGCAGCCCCTGTTCGCTGTCGACGCGCACCACCTCGATCGTGGGGTCGACGAGGCTCTGGGCGACGCCCTCGGGAAACCGTCCGCCCAGCCGGGCGATCTCGCGGTATCCGGCGATCACCGTATCGCTCGCCCCGCCCTGCTCCGCCGGCTCGTCAACGCCCGCTTCGCCGAACTCCGCGTCGGGCGGCATCACGATCTCGTCGCACGCCATCGCCACGAGCACGCCGTGCCCGCGGATGGACTGCGGCAGCCAAGCGACGGTCTGGACGTCGTTCATGTCGCTGCTGGTCAGCAGCCGCGCCAGTGCCAAAGCCGGCTCGAAGGCGCTGCCGACGCCGCCGTTGTCCGATGAAGGCGCGGGGGCAATCTCGAGGACGAGCACTGGGCGATTGGGGTCTCCCGCTTCGCGGGCGCGCTCGACCAGCCGGTCGCGCACGCGCGTGAGCGTCTGCTTGAGCGCCGCATCGGACCCGGCGGCCAACGGCAGGTTGATCCGCACCAACGCCGCCAGGCCCGCCCAAGGCTGGGCCTCGTCGGCCTCCGCGGCTTGCGGCTGAGCCCCCGCCGGCGACACGGCGGCCAAGACCACCAGCGCAGTCGCCACGGCTATCGCTGCCTGCCGGTTCGCGGGCCGTACCAGCCGAGTATGGGCAGATCCAAGCCGCATGTGCGTGTCCGCGTGTGCTAAGTTGCCACACGGTAAAGGGTTATGCCGCCTTCGAGCGCAATTATACGGCGCACCGCCGCCGGCGAGAAGCAATCGGCCGTCACGCCGCGAACTTCCTGCCCCACTCCGGGGTGGACAGCAGTCGGAAGTCCATTCGCTGCGAATGCCGTGCCCTTGGAGCGGCTCCCACTCCGTTCCCCCTCCCCTTGATGGGGAGGTTCGGGGAGGGGTGCTACAGCGGGTACAAGGGGTACAAGAAGTGAGTCGCCAACGTCTGTCGAGGCGATTTCCCACTCTCCAACCCTCCCCACAAGGGGGAGGGGGGCCGGACGAGTCTATTTGGCCGTGCCAAACTGCGAGCGAATAGCCAACCGCAATTCGCCGCTCATCGATGTCTGGTAGAATCCCAGCGACGTCCGCTCGATCGCCGTCACCTGCACAGGGCCCGCCAGGTCGACCGCCGCCAATCGGCATGTCTGCGGCTCCACCGCAATTTCCCCCGACAGCCGCATAGCCATCGCATCCTCCGCTTCGGGGCGCACTTCGATGGCAGCCTGAAACACCGCCAGCTCCGGCTCACCGTCGGCCGCCGCGGCCAGCCGCGCAAGCGTCAGCTCGAACCGATGCACCTCCGCAAACTCCGGCGCGTTGAGCCCAAGGATCGTTCCGGCCACCTCCCGCGGCACGAGCAGCCGCTCGCCCACCGCGACGCGCCGGCCGGCGAGCACCTGCGCCAACGGATTCGGCTTGCCGACGCTGTCAAGCGACTCGGCCACCAGCTTGTATTCCTCCAGCGGCGGGATGACCCCCTCGGCGTCGGTCACCGTCAACTCGTCCTCGTTGCGGACCATCAAATACGATTTCCCCTCGATGGGCAGCGGCGCCAGTTCGTTAGGATTCTTGTTTTCTGGCGTCTGCCGGCGCGAAACCTCGAATGACGCCCGCGCTTTCACCGCCCGCCCGTCGGCGACCTCCACCACATCGATCGTCCGTTGCTGCTGCCGTCGCAATTGGTTGGAGCTTTCGTTGGCGATCTGTCCCGACTGAATGATCCGCGTCGTGAGATCGAACGCCATCCCGACCCGCTGGACGACGCGATCACCCACCCGGGTCTCGGTCGCGGTGAACTCGACCGCGGGCCCCGGCGCAACCGGAGCCACCGCCGTCGCCGGCTGTACGGCATCGTCAGCGCGCAGCGCACTGCAAGCGACCGCGAGCGCGAAACTCGTCATCAAGAACCAGCGCCACGCTCGCAGCGCAGTGTGAGCAGCCATCGCGATGACCCCGGTGGAGGAGCAGAGAAGGGCGGCGGATGATCGGCCCTCGCCGCGTTGCGGTCAAGATCGCGCCGCTCCATTTAGCCCCCGGTCATTGACCGGAGGTTAAAGTGAGCATCTGCTCCAGCGCCGCCACCGCCACCGGCCATTTGTCGCCGGAGTCCAGCCACGTGTTCCACCACTGCCACACCATCGACGCCGACTCCGCCGGCGGTTCAAGCCGCCACGCGTCGAGCGCCCCCTCGATCGCCGCCTCGTCGCAGCGAGCGAGCTCGACCGCCTCGGCCGCGGCGAGCGCCGGCGCCAGCATCGCCACGCGGAACGCCGCGGCCGACCGCCCGGCGGGCAGCGCCTCGGCAAACCGCGGCAGGTCGCTGTTCAACTGGCAGAGCAGCCAGCCCAGCCGCACCGTCTCGGGCAGCTCTGGTCGCGGGTTCACGAGCACCGCTTCAAAGGTCACGCGATTCTGCGGCGGATGGGCAACCCCGTGCCCGCCGGCGTAAGGGGCCACGAGCACGACTTCCGCCGCTTCCGGCACGACCGCCGCGTCCGTCAGCCGCGCCGCCTCGATGAGCAGCCCGGGACCGCGCGCCTCCCATTGCTCCTTGAGCGGCCCGCCGCGCACCGCCAACTCCTCGACAATCTCCGGTCGCACTCTTCGCAGCGCTGCCTCAACGTCGGCGATCGCCCCTGCCACGCGGCCCACGGATGCATCCAACGCGTCGATCCGCAATCGCGCCAGCGCCCGCCTCACCAACTCGCGGTTGTTTTCAAACTCCGCCGACAAGGCCGCCAGCATGGCCAGCACGTCGTCCACGGGCCATAGGGCGTCCTGAATCTCGCGGACCAGCGCCGCCGCCGGCTCATCCGTGGCCGCCATGAGCGGATCGGCCGCTGCAATCCCCGCATGCTTGCACGCCGCGGCGTGCAAGCAGGTGGCGCTCAGGCTCGCTTTCCAACGAAGTTCGAGGGGCATGGGCGTGAATCGCACAGCGCGGCGTGAAATCGTGGGGAATACTTGCGTGACGACGATCGCAAACATACGACAACGCCCGCATGCGCCGCGATAGCATCTGCCACGATGCCGTCCTAGCTGCCCTCGCCGGGACTTGCCGCCATTGCTATGCTCCCCCCGCATTTTCCCGCGTCCTCCCGCCTCCTCACCGCGAGACCCCGCGCGATGATCCACCGCTCCCATCCACTCGCAGCCGCCCTTGGCTTGCTCGCCGTCGCGACATCGGCGTCGGCTCAGCACCTGGAGTCGTACGACCCCAACGCGCCGCTCGTCCAACCGCCGCCGGCCGCCGTCCCTGCCGCGCAACAACCCGCCTTCGGTCAGCCCGTCCCCGGCGCTGCCATCACTCCCGGGCTCGCCGCCGGCGGACCCGTGCAGGGGCAAGTCGCCGACGCCGCCCCCGCGCCGCCGCAACCGCCGTTCGTTCTCAACGACGTCGAGCAACAGTTCGTCTTCCAAACCCTCAAGATGTGGGAGACCGAGAGCGCCAAGATCAACACGTTCAACGCCGATTTTGAGCGACTCGATTACGACGCCGTCTGGGGCCCCGGCGGCGAGACGCCCAACGTCCTCTGCAAAGGGACGCTCTCCTACTCCAAGCCCGACAAGGGAAGCTTCAAGATCGACAAGATCAGCCGCTGGACGAAAGCCGATCCGCAAAACCCCGCGCCCGATGCCCCTGGCACTTTTGTCGAGCAGAAGGATGAAGTCGGCGAGCATTGGGTCTGCGATGGCAAAGCCGTGTACGAATACAACCACCACGAGAAGCAACTTGTCGTCACATCGATCCCCGCGGAGATGCGCGGCACGGCAATTGTCGATGGTCCGCTGCCGTTTCTGTTCGGCGCCGAGGCGCAGAAACTCATGGACCGCTACTGGATTCGCCCCAAGCAATCCGACGCCGAGCAGCTGTGGCTTGAAGCGTTCCCGCGCCGCGCGACCGACGCCGTCAACTATGACTCGGTGGAGATCATTCTTGATCGCAAGACCATGCAGCCGAGCGCGCTGATGGTGGTCCTGCCGGGCAAGCAGCAGAAGCACGTCTACAAGTTCGAGACGCCAACGATCAACGGCAAGCTCGACGCGTGGTTCGGCGGGCTGTTCAGCGCCCCGCGCACTCCGCTGGGCTGGAAGCGGGTCGTGGTCGACCAGCCGCCCGCACCCGCCCAAGCCGCCAATCCCGCCGCCGGTGTCCAGCGGTAGCCCACTTAGCCCCCGTCAATGACCGGGGGCTAACATTCCCGGCAAATCCGTCACGACCGGCCGTTCGTGCGTGCCATGCCCACGTCCGCGTGGGCATGTCGTGGCGGTTCCACATGCCCACGAAGACGAGGGCATGCCACCCTTGCCTCGCCCCGGCGCGCGTGACGTATGGTTGAGGTTGTGCCGCACGTCGCACACGCTCGACCCACGCCTCCGGCGCGCCGCTTATGTCCGACCAGGCTGTTCTCGCCGCTCCGTCGGCGCCCTCTTCGGCCCCGTCGCCGCCGTTGACCGCCGCCCCGGCCCCGCCGCGCCTCGCGGCGCCGCCCCGGCCGACGCTCACGCGCGTGCTCCACGTCATCAACGGCGAGCACTATAGCGGCGCCGAGCGCGTCCAGGATTTGCTCGCCGGCTACTTGCCCAGTTGCGGCTACGAAGTGAATTTCGTGTGCGTCAAGCTGGGCCGCTTCCCGCAGGCGCGCCGCTACCGCGACGCCCGACTCTTTGAGCTCCCCATGCGGAGCCGGTTCGACTTCTCGACCGGCCGGAAACTCGCGGACCTCGTTCGCGACGAGGGCTACGCGCTGCTCCATGCCCACACGCCGCGGTCGTTGCTGGTCGGCATGCAGGCGGCGCGCCGCGCGGGCGTGCCGCTGGCGTACCACGTCCATAGTCCGGCGGGCCGCGATTCGACCCACCGCATTCGCAACCAGATCAACATCTGGTTGGAACGCCGCGCCGGGCACCGCGCCGCCCGGCTCATCGCCGTCTCGCCCAGCGTGCGGCGGTACATGATCGAGCAGGGCTTCCGCGCCAGCCAGGTGGTGTGCGTCCCCAACGGCGTGCCGCGCATCAACGTGGCGCCCCGCCGCCGCACACCCGAATCGTGGACGCTCGGCATGTCCGCGTTGTTCCGTCCCCGCAAGGGCGTCGAAACGCTGTTGGAGGCGCTGTCCGCGGTGCGCGCCGCCGGATGCGACGTGCGGCTCCGCGCGATCGGCCCCTTCGAAACGCCAGCTTACGAATCCGACGTCCGGGCGCTGGCCGAGCGTCTCGGCGTCCACGACGCGATCGACTGGACCGGCTTTGTCACCGACGTACCCGCCGAACTGGCTCGAGTCGACGCCCTGGCGCTGCCCAGCCTCTTCGGCGAAGGCCTGCCCATGGTGGTGCTCGAAGCGATGGCCGGCGGCGTGCCGGTGATCGCCAGCCGGGTGGAAGGCGTCCCCGAGGCGGTCGTCGACGGCGACGACGGCCTGCTGGTCGACCCCGGCGACCCGGCGCAGCTCGCGGCGGCGATCGAACGGCTCGTCCGCGGCGACCTCGACTACGCCGCCCTGAGCCGCGCGGCACAGGACCGCCATGCCCAATTCTTCTCCGCGGAAACGATGGCCATCAACGTCGCCAACGTGTACGACCAGATTCTCGGCAAGTGACGCTTAGCCCCGGTCGCGTCCCCTGAAGAAGTGACCCGGGGGCTAACTGGCGGCGAAGACGCCGCAATCACCGCTTTCCCATCGGCACAAATTGCCGTTCTTTCGGCCCCGTGTAAATCTGCCGCGGGCGGCAAATCTTCTTCGTGGGGCTGGTGTGCATCTCGCACCAGTGTGCGATCCAGCCAGGGAGCCGCCCAATCGCGAACAGCACCGTGAACATCTGCACCGGGATGCCCAACGCCCGGTAGATCACGCCGGAGTAGAAATCGACGTTGGGGTACAGCTTCTTCTCGATGAAGTACGAGTCGCTCAAGGCGACCTCTTCCAGCTTGAGCGCAATGTCGAAGATCGGATCTCGAACCGTTTGCTTCATCAGCACGCGGTGGCACGCCGCCTTGATAAGCGTGGCCCGCGGATCGAAGTTCTTGTACACCCGGTGGCCAAAGCCCATCAATCGGAAGTTGCTGTTCTTGTCCTTGGCCATGTCGACGTACTTCTGCACGTTGCCGCCATCCTTGCGGATTTGCTCGAGCATCTGCACGCAGGCCTCGTTGGCGCCGCCGTGCAGCGGGCCCCACAGCGCGCTGATCCCCGCCGAGATCGACGCGAACAGGTTGGCGTTGCTCGACCCCACCATCCGCACCGTGGACGTGCTGCAGTTCTGCTCGTGGTCAGCGTGCACGATCAACAGCAGATTCAGCGCCGCGGCCGAGTCCGGGTCGATCACGTAATCCTCGCACGGGATCGCGAACATCATCTTCAGAAAGTTCTCGGCGTACGACAGCGAGTTGTCGGGGTATTGGTACGGCTGGCCAATCGACTTCTTGTACGCGAACGCCGCGATCGTCGGCAGCTTGGCCAACAGCCGCACGATCGAAATGTGCACCTGCTCCTTGTCGTGCGGGTTGAGCGAGTCCTGATAGAACGTGCTCATCGCGCCGACGACCGACGACAGGATCGCCATCGGATGGGCGTCCCGCGGAAAGCCGTTGTAGAACAGCCGGAAATCCTCGTGCAGCATCGTGTGCCGCTTGAGGATGTTCTCGAACTTGTCGAGTTGGTCCTGCGTCGGCAGTTCTCCGTACAGCAGCAGGTAGCTGACCTCGGGAAACGAGCACGAGCCCGCGAGCTGCTCAATGGGATAGCCTCGGTATCGCAAGATGCCTCGATCGCCGTCGAGAAACGTGATCGCGCTGGTCGTCGAACCTGTGTTGACGAACCCCTCGTCGAGCGTGACGCACCCCGACGACGCCAATAGCTTCGAAATGTCGAGGCCCTTTTCGTCTTCCGTGCCGACGATCAACGGCAAATCGATCTGCTTGCCGTCGGGGGTCTGCAGTTTCGCTACGTCGGCCATCGAGAACAGTCCTTTCGGGGCGGGCGAGGCGGCGGTAGCGCGGCAAGTGCGCGTCCTTCCATGCCCCAGCGAGCGCGGGGGGCGGCGGGGCCTTAGAAGTGTACCGGCTCGCCAGGGGCCGTTCAATCGGCCTACGAGCAGCCAGCCGGACCATCGCGTGCCATGCCCACGGCTCGGCGTAGGCATGTGAGTCGCTCAAGCCATGGCCGCTCAGAGCAGTGGCCATGGCACACTCGGCAAGAACCGCCGGAACGAATTAGCGCCGTTGCTTCTCGTCGAGCAGCTCCGCCACCTGCGGCCCATTCAACTCGCCGTGGAACGCCGTCCACACGCGAGCCGACGTGCGGAGCTTCTTCAGCTCCGTCTCCAAGGCCGCCATCCGCTGCTCGGACTGAAGCACCCTGCGAATGTCTTCTTGCGCTTCGGTGAACGGCCGCCGTCCCGCGTCGCGGCGTCGCAGAACGCGGACGATGTGAAACCCCACGTCGCTCTCGATGCCGTTGCTCATCTGCCCCACCGCCAAAGTGGCCAAGGCGTCGTTGATCGCCTCGCACTTGAGCGCGCCGGGGCTCATCTTCTCGTACACGCCGCCCTTGTCGGCCGTCGGGCCGTGGGATTTGGCTTTTGCAACGGCGGAGAACACGGGGCCGCGCAAACCGGGATTGGCCGCCGCGGTCTGCCATACATCGTTGCCCATGTCGCACAACTGCCGCCACGCCGCGTCGCGATCCCCCCCGCAACGGTCGAACCGCACAGCCAGCTCCTCCCAGTCCACCTCCGCTGGAATCTCGAATTCCTTGGGATGATCCTGGTAATACGCCAACAGCGCTTCGTAAGTGATCGGTTCGGGCTTGGGCAGACGCTGCTTAAGCCACTCGCTGGCGATCGTCTTTTCGGTGAACTGCCGCCGCACGTCTTGGATCGACGTGCCGTGCTTCCGCAGCGCGGCGTCGAGTTCAGTGCGGTCCTTAAGCTTGAGCATCTCCATGAGCCGTGGGATTTCAATGTCCTCGAATGGTTTGCCGATCGACTCCTCGATCTTCGGCAGATTCTCAGCGGGCACGGTGCGGCGGAAGTCGGCGAACAGCAGCTTCGTGTCGATCAGACCCAACAGCAGCCGGGCGGAGAGCTCGCGCTGCGCTTGCTCGATCTGATCCTGGGGGATCGGCGGCCCCCCCTGGGCGACCTGCTTCTCGCTGGCCGCGGCGATGAGGTGATTCACCTGCCACATGATGTCGCTGGACAGGATCACCTGCCCGTCGACGCGGGCGATCACGTCGGCGCCCTCGATCGGCGCGGCGGCGGTCGGCGTCACGCCCGAGGCGTCGGCGTCGGCTTCCGGGACGTCGGGCGCGTTCGGATCGACCAACCCCCGAACCCGCGACGGCGGTGGATCGACGGCCGGCGGCGGATCGAACAACGATTGTGCCCCGGCGCCCGCGCCAACAAACGCGATGAACGCCGCCGCGCTTCCCACGCAACACATCCGGCGCAACAGCGTTCCAACATCCCGCAGCACGCACCAACCCCAACCAAGGATAAGGTGTTAGCCGGCATTGTCCCGATGCCGCGCAATGGCCAATCGCCCCCCCAACCCGACAAATTGGCGGCGAATTCTAAGAACTCCCCTCTTCCGGCCGCAAGAGCGATTTCAACACGCTCAGCAACATGCTTGCATCTTCGTTTCCAATCAGCGGCAAGTACGCGCTCCGCTCATCTGCCACCCGCAACTTCCCCCCGCTCCGCGTCCGCAGCTTCTCCAATTCTCCCCGATCCCCGTAGGTCAGCACCGCGTACTTCCCTTCCAGGTGCACCGCATCGACCCGCCGCAGGTGGGCCCACACCCGCAGCCGCGCCAGCTCGACCAGTTCCTCGACCTCCGCCGGCGGCGGCCCGAATCGGTCGCCTAACTCCGCCTTGAGGTCGTCCAGCTCCGCCTCGGTCGCGGCCCGCGACAGCCGCCGATACAGGTCAATCTTCGTCCGCATATCCGGCAAGTACCGCTCGGGAAAGTACGCCCCCACCGGCAGATCGATCGTCACGTCGACCACTTCCCGCTGCGGCATGTTCTTGAGGTCGCGAACTGTCTTCTCCAAGAGCGCGCAGTACAGCTCGTACCCCACCGCCGCGATGTGCCCGCTCTGCTGCGTGCCAAGCAGATTGCCAGCCCCGCGCAGCTCCAGATCCCGCATCGCCAGCGCGAACCCGGCGCCCATCTGACTGAACTCCTCAATCGCCCGCAGCCGCCGCGCCGACTCCGGCGACAGATGCCGGTTCTGATCCACGAGCAAATAGCAGTACGCCCGATGCTTGTACCGCCCCACCCGCCCGCGAAGCTGATGCAGGTCCGCCAACCCATAGCGATCGGCGTCGTCGATGAAGATCGTGTTCGCGTTGGGAATGTCGAGCCCGCTTTCGACGATCGTCGTCGCCAGCAGGATGTCGAACTCGTGCCGCACGAAGCCGAGCATCACATCCTCGAGCTCCGTCTCCGGCATTTGCCCGTGCCCGACGCCGATCCGCGCCTCCGGCACGATCTGTGCGAGCCGATGCGCCACCTTCTGGATGTCCTGCACTCGATTGTGCACAAAGTAAATCTGCCCCTCGCGATTCAGCTCCCGCAGCACGGCGTGGCGAACCAGCGCATCGTCGAACCGCGCGATCCGCGTCTCGACCGCCAACCGATCCTTGGGCGGCGTCTCGAGGTTCGAAATGCTCCTCACGCCCAACAGCGACATGTGCAGCGTGCGCGGAATCGGCGTCGCCGTCATCGTCAGCACGTCGACGCTCGCCCGCAGCGCTTTGAGCCGCTCCTTCACCGCGACGCCGAACCGCTGCTCTTCGTCGATGATCAAGAGACCGAGATTCTGAAACTGCACGTCCGGCGACGCCAATCGGTGCGTGCCGATGAGCACGTCGATCGTGCCGTTGGCCGCCCCTTCGAGCGCCTCGCGCATCTCCTTCGCCGTGCAGAACCGCGACGCCGAAGCGATGCGGAACGGAAACTCTGCCATCCGCTGCGAGAACGTCCGCAGGTGCTGCTCGGCCAGGATCGTCGTCGGCACGAGCAACGCCACCTGGTAGCCCGCGTCGATCGCCTTGAACGCCGCGCGAATCGCCAGCTCTGTCTTCCCGAACCCCACGTCGCCGCATAGCAGGCGATCCATCGGCCGCGAATGCTGCATATCCCCCTTGATCGCGTCGATGGCTCCAAGCTGATCGGGCGTCTCCTGGTAGGGAAACGCCGCGTCAAACTCCCGCTGCCACGCCGTGTCCGCGGGAAACGCGATCCCCGGCCGCGCCTCCCGCGCCGCCTGCAGTTGCAACATGTCGCTGGCCAGGTCGGCCACCGCCCGCTCGGCCGCCTTCTTCTGCCGCAGCCAACTCGCTCCGCCAATCTTCGCGAGCATCGGCTTGGCCTTGCGCCCGCCGACGTA
>JBIOVA010000301.1:0-3898 GCA_044867485.1 Lacipirellulaceae bacterium
TTGCCCCGGATCCGAGAGACCGCGACGCCGCGCTCCAAGGCGCGTCGCGATTTCTCGCAGGGCAAGACCGCTCATCCTACGGCGGGGTGCACGAAACTGCTAGGCTGCCGGCAGCGCTGGAACTTGCCGTCCAAATAGCGCCGCTGGGAGGCTCTGGCAACGTCGACCGCGGGGATGGCTTGGGGAAAAGCGTAACGACCGCGCAGGGCCACTTTCCCGGGCGACTATTCGCCCGAGGGGGCCGTGCAGAAGGGATGCTCCGCCTTTCGCATCTCCGCGGGGGGCGCCACCCAGTCGAGCCAAGCGCGCACCCCACGCGAAGGGCTGCTTTTGCAAGCCGCGGGCCAATCGACGTGCCACGCTCGTTTTCCGATGTAACCCATTTTCGGAAAACAAGTTAGGCGAGTCCTGGCCGAATCGCCTCGATCCAGCCACCCTGCTTTTCTGCCCAAACCGCTTGCATCCTTGCCGCGGGCGTAAGCACTGGGACAGCGTTTGGCGAGAGCGTTATGGTAAGAATTGGGCGACCAGATATCCGACAGCGTAGCTCGCTCCGACTGCCTGGTCGCCCCATGACAATTGCGAAAGCTGCCGACCTGTGACCGACCCGCCAAGCGACCGCAGCCCGCCCAAGCTCCGCTTCATGCCGACGCCGTTCACCTTCCGGCTGAAGGAGCCGTTGGGGGTCGGGTCGGTGGGCACGGTGTATCGCGCCGAAAGCGACGAACTTGCCGGGTCCGTCGCGGTCAAACTGCTCCACCCCGGCGTGGCCCACGACCCGGGCATGGTTGACCGCTTCCAGCGCGAGATCGTGGTCATGGAGCGGCTCAGTCATCCGCACATCGTTCGTCACTATGGCGGCGGGGTGATCGACGGCCAGTATTTTTACGCGATGGAGTTGCTCGACCACGGCACGCTCAAGGAGCGCATTCGCGCCCAAGGCCCGTTGCCGTGGCGCGACGCGGCGCGCTACATCGAGCAAGTCGCCGGCGCCCTGCAGCACGCTCACAACCATGGCGTCATCCACCGCGACCTCAAGCCCAGCAACCTGTTCTTCGCGGCAGACGGCCGCATCGTACTGGGTGATTTCGGCGTCGCTCACGACGTCCACGACCTTGACTTGTCCGACCCCGGCACGACCGTGGGCACGTACGCCTACATGTCTCCCGAGCAGATCACTGCCGACGCCAAGATTTCCGGCCAGAGCGACTTGTACGCACTCGGCTGCGTGGCGTACGAAATGCTCACCGGCAAGCCGCCGTTCCTGGGCGCTAATTTCGCGCAGATCTGGGACCAGCATCTGCACGCCGCGCCGCAGTCATTGCGCGAGCGCGGCGTCGATTGCCCCGAGTGGATGGACGAGTTGGTCCTCCAGATGCTCGCTAAGGAGCCGCATCTGCGGCCATTCAACGCCCGCGCCGTCCAAGGCGTCATTCGGCAGCACTTAGCCCCCGGTCAATGACTGGGGGACCCGACTTGTCCATCGATCGCTCCTCGCGCCGCGCAAGGATCGCCAAGAATGCCGGCACGACGATCGTCCGCACCACAAACGTGTCGAGCAGGATCCCCAGCGCGAGCGCGACGCCGAGCTCAACCATGCCGCGCAGGCTTCCGGAGATCATCGACCCGAACGTCGCCGCCATAATCACGCCGCAACTGGTAATGATCCCGCCTGTCTGCGCCACCGCCCGCCGCAGCCCCTCGAGCGGGCCCAGCCGCCGCTGCTCCTCGAATACGCGCGTCACGAGGTAGATGTTGTAGTCCTGCCCAACGGCCACGAGGATCACGAACAGGAAGACTGGCGCCTTCCAGTCGAGCCCGGGGTACTCGGCGCCGTACGCCGCTTCCAGCAGCAGCCGCACGATTCCGAGCGTCACGAGGTAGCCCACGACGACGGTGACGATTAGAAACGCACACACGGCCGGCCGCCGCAAGAGCACGAGGATCACGGCGAACACGGCCGCCGCGACGAGAATTTGAATCCGCCAAAGATCCGCTTGCGTGACGCGCTGCAAGTCGCGAATGCCCGACGTTGGACCCAACAGCTCGAACTGAGCCCCGTGCCAGGGCGACGCGACGTCGCCGCTCAAGGCGGCGAGGCGGCGCTCGATTCGCCCGCTGGTCTCCGCCGCAGCGGCGGAGAACGGCGAATCGTCGAGCGTCACATAGAGTCGCGTCACGTCGCCGCGTCCGCCGGGCAGTGCGGTCACGTAGGTTTCCTTCGCCAAGGGGCTGTTCGCCGCGGTGAGGGCCGCCAGCCCTTGCGTCGAGAACACGCTCGTCGCCCCCGGCGGCTCTCCCGTGGGGCGATACAGGCTGCGGACCTTGTCGACACCGTCAATGTCGTAGAGCCGCTTGGTGAGCTCGGCGATCATGAGCCGACCTTCGTCCGACTCGAGCCCCCCGACAGGTCGCCGGGCGAGCACCGCCAACGGACCCACTTCGCCTGCGGGAAAGTGCTGGAGGAGCAGCGCCGTGCCTTGCCGGCTGACGCTCCGCGGCGATAGCTCGCTGAAAATGTCGTAGGTGACCGGCGACCGCGCCCCGTACCAGGCCAACGGCGCCGCCACGAGCACGCTGACCGCCAACACCGCAGCGGGGCGGTGCAGCACCCCGTCGGCGACGGCCGCCCACCATCGGTCCCACTTTCCCGGCGTCAGGCCTGGCGAAGTCGTCGTCGCCGGGCCGACCACCTGAGCCCCAATCCATGTCGCCAACAGCGCCGGCGCGAGCGTGAGGCACACAGCCAGCGCGATCGCCAGGCTCACGGCGATCGCCGGCCCGCTGTATGAGAATTTGCCAAACTGGGCGAATCCCATCATCGCCAGCCCGACGATTGTCGTTAGCGCACTGGCCGTGATCGCGGAGCCCACGCGGTCCAGCGATTGGGCCACGGCCTCGCGCTGCTCGACGCCTTCGCCCCGCAACTCGCGGAAACGTGCGATCAGGAACAAACAGAAATCCGTGCCAGCGCCGAACAGGAGCACGACGACGAAGATTCGCGTCGTGGTAAATACGCGCACGTCGGGCCACAGCGCCGGATGATCGCGCGTCACCCGAGCGAGCAGCGAGAGCAGATCGAGCGACGCGATCGCCGCGACGCCGATCGCCGCCAGGGGCACGATCACCAGCCACGGCGATCGGTAAATTGCCGCCAGTGCGATCGCCACCAACAGGATCGTTGTGCGGTCGGTGTTCCGCAGACTCTCCGCGGCGGCGGCGAGCATGTCTCCGCCAATCGCCGCCGAACCGGTGACGCCAACTGCGAGGCCGGCGGCCGCTTCGCGGCGCCGCTCGTTCACAACGCGCTGCACCTCGGCGAGCACGCGCATGTTATCGACCGCCATCAAATCGTTGGTCAGCCGCAGGACAATTCGCGTCGCCCGTCCGCTGCCGCTGCGCAATATGGGGCCGATGATCGGCGTCGCCTCGGTCCACGCCTCGTCGACCAGCGGCATGCCGGGCAAGGACTCCAGCGCCCGCGCGGTCGCGATCGCAAGGCGCCGGTCGTCCGCCGATAGCGACTTCTCCGCGTGCGCGAAGACGACCACAATCTGGCTCTTGGCGCGGTCATCGGGAAACGCCTCGGCGTTAAGTCGGGCGCCGCGGGCGGTGGTCGTGTCGGCGGGCAACTGGTCGAAGTCGCCGTCCAGCGCCACGTTCGACCAGGCCGGCGCCGAAAGATGCAGCGCGGCAGCGAGAACCGCCCACGCGGCAATCACCGTCCAAGGGCGTTTCGCACAGAACTGCCCGAGACGAGCGAACATGGCTATCGGCTCTCGGCTATCACACGGCTATCGGCTCTCGGCTATCAGCTGTCGGCCAGATGGGAGAACGCGGGCGAGTCTTGATTCTCTGGCCCATCGTCGATAGCCGACCGCCTAAAAAAACGGCGTCG
>JBIOVA010000302.1:0-7043 GCA_044867485.1 Lacipirellulaceae bacterium
TGGGCTTGCCGGGGAACGCACCCAGTCCGACGACGAACTATTCCGCGACCTTATGGGTGACAACGTAGAACCGGGACGCGACATCATCTAGAAGCATGCGCTGGATGTGAAGAATTTTGGACGTGCAAAGTCCTCGTCCGCAAGTCACGGGATCCAGACGTGAGATATCGGCGATGCAGTAAAATGGCAGATCAAACGCATGTCCGGATTCTCTTTTGGAACGTCGGTGGTATTCAAGATTGCGGCTTGATCTCGAGTCTTGCCGCGTCCAAGTGCATCGACATTTTAGCGCTCGCGGAATTCGGTGCCGAAAGCGACGTACTTTTGCCCCAACTTCGCCGACTTACGGGAAAGCAGTTCTTCGAGCCGAATAGTCTAACCGCGCGAATCAAGATATACGCAAAAGACGATCGCCTTGATTTAAGAGAACTCCATTCTGGTGGCCGTCTGACGATTAGAACCTTGCAATTCGATGGTACAGCATTTCTGCTCGCTGCAGCGCATTTAGTTAGCAAGGTGAATTGGACTTTGGGCGATCAGGCTGCTGAGTCAGCAATCGTGGCCGGCGAAATCCAGGACATCGAACGTGAGCAGGGGCACGAACGAACAATTCTGTTCGGGGATCTCAATATGAATCCCTTCGATGCCGGCGTGGTTCAAGCGTCTGGACTACATGCCATGATGACAAAGGAAATAGTCGCCTCGGGAAGTCGGAAGATTCAGGGTAGGACCTACCCGTTCTTTTATAACCCAATGTGGGGATTCTTTGGCGACCGCACCACCGGCCCAGCCGGCACGCACTATTTTCGTCACTCGGGACACATATCATACGATTGGAATATTTTCGATCAGGTATTGATTCGTCATGATGCGATCCCGTGGCTCCACGAAGACATTGAAATCATCACGGAAGTCGATGGAGAAAAGCTTTTTGACGACAATCGTCGGCCGGATCCGAGAATCGGGTCCGATCATTTTCCATTGCTCTTCCAACTGACATCGCGAAGAAAGTAGAGGCCGTCATGCCAGGCGTTGATGACCTGTGGCCGGGGGACATCTCCGACGAAGAAGTTAGAACGCCTGAATACTTTCTAACGGAGCAATGTCATCATTTGGAGATTCGCACCGGCGGGAAACTTCGCGCAAAGGTAAATCGGACACAGGCTGAAGACCGAGTGATTCTAGGCTTGCAAGTTGAATCTACGAGGTCAGGTAGGTCGGCACGGTTGCTTGAGGTGTCACACCGACTCAATTTTGAGTACCCGGCACACATTGCGATCCTAGTTGAACGCCTACCAGACTTCCTCAAAAAGCGTGTTTGGAAATCTGGCGGATTAACGACTTTCATATCCGAAGGTAAATGGGTTGACAATCCATGGATAACGTCGTCGCCGGAGGAGTTTTTGGAGAAGTTTAGAAGTGTGCTTTCGCGACCAGCCGTTAAAGCCGCGGTGCTATCTCTATTGGCTGAGCCAAGTACTGCGAATGTAGTCGAAACGGCGAGCGGCGATGGCACTGACGAGATGCCGGACGCGGCGGATGAGGGCATCTGATTAGGACAGCTGGGTATGCTGGTGATCGGAAACGCCATAGTCCCGTAGGGATGAATGGATGCTTTGGGTTCAGTCGCCCCTCCGGGGCTACGGATTCTGTCGCCATGAGCGCCCAGCGTTGAAACGCTGGGCTATTTTCGTGCGTCCCTCTGGGACGGGACGACGACCGAGCACGTGTGAACGCCCAGGCTGCGACGTGCGTCTCGACGACGTCGACGCCTGCGTCCCAGCGGGACGCCGTGAAAATAGCCCAGCAATTTATTGCTGGGTATGCTGCATCGGTGGGATATCGTCGTCCCGTTAGGGACGATTGAGATGCGACCCGAGATTGCCCATTTCAGTCGCCCCCTCCGGGGCTTCTGGCGCATAATCCGCGGATCAGACCCAGCATTGAAATGCTGGGCTATTGTCACAGCGTCCCTCGGGGACGCGATTGCTCCTCGTCGTTGTTGTCTGGAGATCCCATGTCCCATTCCTACACGAGCTCCCTCTACCACGTCGTCTTCTCAACCAA
Source organism: Lacipirellulaceae bacterium (assembly GCA_044867485.1). GTDB lineage: Bacteria > Planctomycetota > Planctomycetia > Pirellulales > Lacipirellulaceae > Lacipirellula. Next base: position 2,068 of record JBIOVA010000302.1, read on the forward strand.
AGAGCGCCGCCGCACGATCGACGCCGAGCTACAATCCCGTCTCTGGCCGTACCTGGGCGGCATCGCGCGCGAAAACAACATCAAGGCGCTAGCCATCGGCGGCGTCGAAGACCATGTACATCTGTTGCTCTCCCTGCCGTCGACGATAGCAATCGCTAAGACTGTGCAGCTGATCAAGGGCGGTTCGTCGAAGTGGATTCACGACGAATTCCCTGCGCGCCAGGATTTCGCCTGGCAAGAAGGCTACGGCGCGTTTACGGTCGGCGTTTCACAGGTCGACGACACGAAGCGATACATCGCCAACCAGGCTGAGCATCACCGCACGAAGAGTTATCAGGAGGAATTCATCGCCTTCCTCGATCGCCACGGCATCGACTACGACCCGCGGTATGTCTGGGGCTGACCGCTCACGGAGCATCGAGTTCGTCCGTGAAATCCGCGGTGAAGCCTCCGTAGCTACTCTGCTCGCGTCCTTCGCAGCCAACGAGTCCCTTGCCATCCGGCTACTCGTGCATGGTACAATGCAATGAACTGCATCTCGGCACTGATCGGAGCCCCTGCATGGAAACCTTCGAAGGCATCTACGAAAACGGCGTCGTCCGCCCGCTCGTCCCGGTCACGCTCCCGGAGCACACCAAGGTGACCGTCACTCCGCAGACTGACGAAAAACCGCCGCTCGGCTGCAATTCGCCGGAACTCTACGCACTCCTGAGCGAAAGATACGACTCTGGCGACCGCGAAGGCGCCGCACGGCATAACGAGCACCAGCCGTGAAGCCGGTGTTCCTCGACACCGTCGGGCTCATCGCCCTCTGGGACCTGGCCGATCAATGGCATCAGGATGCAGACGCCGCGTTTGCGCGCATCCTCGCGGCGCGAACTCCGTATCTGACGACAACGTTCATACTCATGGAATGCGGCAACGCCGCCGCGCGCAAACCTTTCCGTACGCGCGTCGTTGCACTCAAGCAGATGCTCGAAGCGGGGCGGGGATTGATCGTTCCGTCCGACGCCGAGTTGCAGCAGGCATGGCTTGATTACGAGCGCGGCCGTCCCGGCGATCCCGGCATTGTCGACTGCGTTTCCTTCGCGGTCATGCGATCATTTGGCCTGACCGACGCCTTCACGAACGACCAGCACTTTCAGGCTGCGGGATTCACGACGTTGTTCTGAGCGGAATGAACCTCACCCCCTACGAACAGCGCCTCCTGACGCCTCTTGGCGTTATCGAGCGCCGCCGCTACCGCCTCAAGTCGTATTCGATCGTCTACGGCAACACCCCCTTCGACCGCGCCGCCTTCAACGCCGGCCTGGACCTCGCCCACCGCCAGTTGCCCGCGCCGGCAGCAGCCCCCGGCCGCCCCGGAGTCGGTTTCGTCATCTTCCACCAGGGCCGCACCGGCCCCTATCTCATCCTTGCCTGGTGGGACAACGAGAACGAATTGCCCGTCCGCGTCTTTCTGCAGGAAGGCGCCGGCTGGCGCTCCGCCGCGGCTGGCGAGTCCTTTTGCGTCTGGGACCTCCGCGTCATCTGGCACGAACGTGAATCGTACGTCCATACGATGCTCAACGGCCGTCCCGACGAAGCGGCGTATCTCGCCGACGTGATCGACGGCTACGCCTAGCGCCTGCGGAAGGGGTCAGGCACATTGAGTTCCGAGGACTACGTTAAATGAGCCAGATCCCGGCGGCGCGATCGAAGGAGACCGCACGCGCCGAGTGCAGCCAGCGCCACGCAACTCGGCTCCGGCACGGCCACGATCGCCATCAAGAAATCGTCCTGGCCGTCGATGCCACCGCCGGCAATGGCGTAGCCGCGGCCGCCGGCGAACAGGTTGCCGTTGTTGTTGTAGTGCCACTTGAACGCCCGCGAGTCGCCCGCGGGGTCCGTGCCGTCTGGGTTCGTCCGGCCGTCGCCGGTCCGCAGGATCTGAAAGCCGTAGCCGGCCGAGCCAACGCTCGGCGACAGCATCACTTCGTCGGCGCCGGTCAGATCGAATTCCAACACGAGCAAGGGATTGTTGCCGCCATCGGCCGTATTGATGCCCGCAGAGGTGGTCGTCGTCAGGCTGAACAGGACGGTCCCGGTGAAGCCGGCGTTGTTGGGGTCGATCAGCGGATCCGCAGCGTTCACGTCCGCGACGGTGAACATCCGGAGGGTGTATTCGCGATTGGCGACTGCTTCCTCGACGTCGACGTAGATTTTGTCGACTTGAATCGCGCTGGCGACCTGAAAGGTCTGCGCCAAATCGCGAATGTAGCGGACGTCGCGCTCCGAGGTGACGTTGGCGTCGGTGCGCGCGTAGGTTTGCACGGCGGGCGAAGCCGGCCACGTGGCGCCTTCGGTGACGATGAGTGCCGCCAGGCCGCGGGACGGCGCGAAGGATACAACCGCCAGCGCGCACGCGCACGCCCAGAGAGATTTGCGCACAATCATGGGAGCGTCCTCACGAGCGACAAGCCTGCAGAGCAAGGGAGAAGAGTGGCGACGGGTAGGGCCGCGCGTCGCGTGCGGCAGCCCCGTCAATTCCAGGCTAAGTTTGCGCGCCCGTCGAAGCAAACAAATTGGACTACGAAATTTCGCTACGATTTTCCGCCACAGGCGCTGCAACTCGACGCGCCCTTTCACGGCCCTCACGCCCCCAGCCGGATTGTCCGCCCGGTGAGCCGCCGGTACGCCGCCTCGACGAGGAACGACGCGATCGCGATGCCCACGAGCGCGTACATTGCCGCCGGCTGCTGCTGCCAGGTGTAGACCGCCAGCACGCCGAACATCGCCAGGCAGGTGATGAGCGACAGCCACACGACGATGGCGCTGGCGCCGGTCTGCTCGAGCACCCGCAGGTGGCCGGCGTTGACTGTCGCATACACCAGCAGGAACGCCGCGCTCCCCATCATGGCGATGCCCGACAGGTCGAACACGAGCGTCATGACAATCACCGCCGCCGCGGTGAGCAAAAGCCCGCCGGTGAGCTGCTGCCACTCGCTACGGGCCAGCCCGGCCGGTAGCTCGCCGTCCTTGGCGATCATGTAACACACGTTGGCTGAGCCGAAGAGCGTGGCGTTGATCGCCGAGGCCGTCGAGAACAGGGCCGCCACCGCAATGAGCCGGAAGCCCCACTCGCCCAAAAACGGCCGGGCCGCCTCGGCCAGCGCGTAGTCGCGCGCGGCTTCGATCTGGGCGTTCGTCAGGTTGCCGGTGACGGTTACCGCGACGGCGAGGTAGATCAGGATCACGAGAATCACGCTCGTGTAGAGGGCCCGCGGCAGCATCCGCCGCGGGTTGGCCATGTCGCCGGCGGCGTTGGTCACCAGGCCGAAGCCTTCGTAGCCGATGAACAGCACGCCGGCGCCGAACAGGATGGACTTGACCGGCGGCCACAGCTCCGGCGACAGATTCGCCGGCTTGACGAACCAGATCCCCACGCCGGCAAACAGCATGAGGATCGCCACCTTGACGGCAACGATCACGGTTTCACTCCGGCCCATCAGCTTGGCGCCAAACGCGTTGACCACCGTGAGCACGAGCACCGCGCTGATCGCCAGCGACTTCACCAGCCACGGCGACGGCGAAGTCGTGGCAAACGTCGCCGCGTAGTGGCCGAACGCCGCCGCGTACAGCGCCAGCGAAATGACGTACCCCGCCCACATGAACAGGTTCATGCCGCCGGCGATCACGCCGTCGCCGAACCCCTTCACGAGGAAATGGACGGCCCCGCCCGCCGACGGGAACGTGGCTCCGAGCTTCGCGTAGGAGTACGTGGAGAGCAGGGCGACCGCGCCGCCAATCGCGAACGAAACCCACATCGCGTTGCCCGCCGCCTGGGCCACGACGCCGAGGATTGAAAAGATGCCGGCCCCGACCATCCCCCCGATGCCAATCGACACCGCCGCGGCCATCCCGATTTGGTTGGCGTTCGACGCGGCAGACGTTGGCTTCGTTTCGCTCATGGCTGTAGAGTAATCGCAACCCCGCCCTCGGAGAAGAATAACCGCCAAGGACGCCAAGAGCGCCAAGGGAACAGTCAAGGAACCACGACGGACACGACGGCTGGAAGAAGGAATCGCAGGACATTGAACTCTTCGCTGTCTTCGTCGTGCTCGTCGTGCCGTTGTGGTAAGAAAACGGCGTTCTTGGCGCTCTTGGCGTCCGTGACGATTCCTCCCCAACCCAAGTCACTTCCATGAAAGCCATCATCACGTTTGCCCGCGGCTGGAACGCGCTGGCCGCCGCCCGCAGTTTGGGTTCCAAGGGAATCCAGATCATCGCCGGGGACGAGTACCGCTTCTCGCCGACGAGTTTTTCGAAGTACACGATCGACCACTTCCTGTACCCGAACCCCGACCAGGACCCCGCGGGGTTTCTCGACAAGCTGGAGGAAGTCGTCCGCCGGCACGATGTCGAAGGCGAAGAGTACGTGCTGATGCCGTTCCACAAGGAGTCGTTCCTCATCGCGCAGCATCGGGAGCGGTTTGAACCGCTCATTAGGTTCGCCCTGCCCACGATCGAGCAGATCGTGCAGGTCGATGACAAGGGGACGCTGGCCCGACTGTGCCAAGAGCGCGGCGTGCCGATCCCGCAGACGGCGGTCGTCGACTCCCGCGAAGAGTTCGCCGTCGCGGCCGCCAACTTCCCTTACCCGGCGTTCGTGAAGGTCCCGCGCTCCGCGGCCGCGGTCGGCGTTAAGCACGTGACCGACGCCTCGTCAGCCGTCGCGGCGTTCGATGCCTTCACCGCGCGTTACCAGCTCACCCCCGGCTCGCTGCCGCTCTTGCAGCAGGGCGTCCCCGGCGACGACTACTGCACGACATTCCTGTTCGACCACGGCCAGATGCGCGCGTCGATGACCTACCACAACCTGCTGACTTATCCCGTGAAGAGCGGCACGGGCGTGATGCGGGAAACGATCGACTGTCCCGCGATGGAGCGGACCGGCGAGCAACTGCTGTCGAGCCTGGGGTGGCATGGCGTCGCGG
>JBIOVA010000303.1:0-10256 GCA_044867485.1 Lacipirellulaceae bacterium
ATCGGTTTTTACGCGGATGTTGTTGACCGTCTCAATGACTCGATACTGCTCTGCATACATGTCGGTTCGACAAATGCAGCGATCAGTGGGTTCGAGATCACAACGTCCCAGGGTTGTTATCTTCCAGAATGTTTTGCGCTGCCCAAAGATTATTCCGCCCTCGCGCCAGGCCTTCTTGCGCGCTTTGCCAGTGGCATCAGATTTTGGATCGAAGAGCTCGTCGTGGAGGCGCTGCCCGACTTGGCTTCGCAGGACCTCACTGAGCTCCCCTTGGTGGTCACATTGATGCGTCCAAATGGCCTCGAACTCACGGCGAATCATTTCCCGGTTTGCAAGCAACGCTTCGCCGTTGGCTTCGACTAGCTTGTTTCGACGGTTCCGAATCTCGTCGCGATACTCATGTCCCGTGTCGGTTGTCCGCACGCGTCGGTCGTGCTCGTCGGCCATCCATTCCCCAAAAAACTTCCCGCCAAGTAGGCTCGAAGTTCGCCTCGCTGCGGCTGTCGCCTTTTTCTTCTCTTCCTTCTGCTTCTTCTCCTCTTCGTCTCGCCCATCCAGGGGTTGCTCGATTGTCGACGCGTCACCCAATTTGATTTCGCTCGACCCCCGCCGCTGATTTATGTGGACGAGCACACGGCCAAACTCATATGGATTCAACTGTCGTTGGACTGCGTCTCGTCGCAACCGCCAGGGTTGCCACTTTTCGAGGTCGAAATCTTCTCCCTTTCGCCGTGGCCCGAAAATCTTTCGCCGTTCTTCTCGATCCTTTGGCAATAGCCCGCACTCAACAAGCAGATTTCGTAGGCGCAATTTGCGTCGTGCGCGACGACGGATGGTGCGCCGCAGAGACCGTTTTCCGCGGCGCGCTTGATTCTTCGGCATACCTCGCTTCTCATCTGAGTCTTCCACGCCCGCCGGAAACACCGAGACCCCGAGGACGACTTCTTGCGTTTCCGTGTCAATCCAAGCCGATCCAACAGAGTTGGAACCAATATCCAAACCCAGCGAACGCATGGAGACCCCTTCCCAATTGAGCTGTGTTCGACCACACGAGAAGGAAAAAACGGTTGACAATCTCATCAATCTAGCGGATCATATCGACAGTGTAACCAGTCCCGGCCTGCGACTAATCCGCAGACAAGATGCGGAAACAAGATTCGCAGGCACCGCCCTCGGGCGACCGCCGCAGCTCAGGCATAGCCTGCACCTGCGGCACTTTTTTTGCGCGTAGGGATCGAAGAATGTGAGCGAAACCGTCATTCGCATTACCGTCGAACCGCTCGATGAGGGCGGCTACGTCGCCACCAGTCCGGACGTGCCGGGCCTGGTCGCCGAGGGTCTCAGTCTTGTTGACGTCGCGGAAATCGCGCGGGACGTGGCTCGCAAGATCGCCGAGGTGTGCATCCAATACGGCGACCCGCTGCCGCCGGCGCTCGCAGCGTTGAATACGTCTGGAGATGCCATTACGATTCGAGCAGTGTAACCAATCTCTGCCCGCGATTCTTTTCGTAACAAGAAGAAGAATTCGCAGGCAACGTACAAGGCTGACCTTCGGGCCCAGCGCTCTGTACGACCAGCCGCAATGCCTTTCGGGGCAGGGCGGCTCTTTTTTTGCGCCGCCGCATTTCCTTCCGCGTGGCCGCGTTTCCCCAAACGCGGTTCCCAGCCCGTTCCGCTCCCCCTTGGGCCTCGTAACTCGCGCCTCGTAACTCGCGCCTCGTTCCCCGCCAACGCCCCGCCAACTGCAACCTCGCCGCCGCTCTCCGCCACGCCGCCCTCCTCCCGCGTAAACTCCCAACCCCGCCCCGTGGGCTTCCCTCCTCACCCTGTGCCCTGACTCCTGACCCCGTCCGGAAGGCCTGAGGCGTGAGACCTGAGGCCTGAGCCCTGACGCCCCCGCCGGCGACCGACTTTAGACGTTCTATGGCGCAAACCACGGGAAAAACGGCCCCAACCCGTGTCATGACTTTAGACGTTCTATGGACGACTCACCCGCACCTTCCCCCCTCCCCAACTCGCGCCTTCCCCTTGCTAGCACCTCCAAACCGCTCTTGCCCCATTCCAGCCATTCCCCATAATCGCGACCGTTGTTGGTAAGCATGCAGCCGGGGGCGCCCGCGGCGTCCCTTCCCAGGTTGCATGGATTGTTTGCCGCTGGCACGACGGCGGACGCTCACGAGAGCTCGCCCGCTTTCGCGCCGCTGACGCAGCCGACCTCCTTGGCGTTTCGCTGCGGAACTGACAGACAGTCGCGATGGACCGACACCCGAGCAAGCGCTGGCGCTTGCCCGCATCGGCCCGCAGTCGGCAGCTTGGCCGGACATGACGTCCGGTCGCCGCCGCGCCACCCCATTCATGGATGAAGGAAAGGGCGCCGTTAATGACCAAGGGATTCGCAGCTTCGTGGCTCGCGGCGATCGCCGTGCTCGCCGCGGGACGGCCTGCCGCGACGGCCGAACCCGTCCGCAGCGAAAGCGGCCGCTTGCAGCAACTGATCGCCCGCCTCGCGAGCAGCGACTACGTGCTGGGCGAGCCGACCAGCGACAGCCGGCCGTACGTCGACCCGACGCCGGTGCTCAACGCCGTGCGGCACGTCGCCGCGGCGCTGGCCTGGGGCGACGTCGACGACGCGGCCCGCAAGGCCGCGACATTTGACTACGAGGTCGTAAAATTCACCGATGATCGCAGCGAGCGCCGCTACTTCGTGCTCCGCGAAAACCTCGACCGCGTCCCCGCGAGTCGCGGCTGGGGTTCGTACATCGTCAATCGCGACAGCCGCAACGACGTGCTGGTCGAAGTGCCGCACCCGCTGGCCGACGCGCAGACGCCGGAGATCGGCGGCGCGGTGTTCGAGCAGGCCGACGCCAAGGGCTACCTGTTGGCCGGCGCCCACCGCGACAAGGCCGACGTGCCCGACCTCGTCGACAGCGTGTTCCACCAGGTGCACGCGGCGTGGGTCGGCCCGGCGGCGCGCGTCACCGCGTGGCAGATCCACGGCTTCGCGTCCTCCAAGCACTCGTTCCCCCGCGACGCCCACATCGTTGCGTCCACCGGCGACGGCGTGGTGGCGCCCGAGGTGTCGACGCTCGACGCGCTGTGCGAGGAGCAGGGCCTCACGACTTACGTGTACAATGACAAGCCGGCCGAGTCGCGCACGAACCGGCGGCTCAACGGCGGCGTGTCCGGCGTGACGTTCAATGCGCTGGCCGGGACCGGCAACGAGCAAGGCCGGCATTCGCGGAGCCTGGGCGGCTCGTTCGTCCATGTGGAATTGGAGAGCAGCGTGCGGCAGGACCCGGCCCAGCGCGAAGCCGCCGCGGCTGTCATCGCCGCGGCGATGGGCGGCGCTCCCGCGCGGATGCCCGACGTGGAGGAGGCGCCCGTCTCGATCGCCGCGGTGGAAGCCGTCGCCGAGGAGAATCCCGTCGATACCGTCGCTTACGACGCGGCACAGGCTGAGCCCGCCGAGCGATTGGCGGCCCGCGAGGCGGCTGCCGCCCCCGCCAAGGCCGACGATTCGCGGAAATTGCCGTAAGCAATTTTCGCGACGGCGCCGCCAATCTCGCCTCGGCCGCGGCGAATCACCCGTTGGCGAAGCTCGCCGAGACTCGGGCGCCAGATTCGGAGAAACTGGCCTACGTGGGCGAGTCTCTCCGAGACTCGCATCGACTGGATCCCCAGAAACCGGCCCTCGCGCGCTGACCTGTGTTTCCGTGCTCCCGCCGAATAGAATACGAGTCCTCGTTCCCCGCGACTGACCCCATCATGCACCAGCGCCCGCGGCGCCAACGCCCATGGCCAAAGCCGTCCTTCCCGCCGGATACAACAACCCCGACGACGATCAGCCGCTGGAGATCGAGCTCCGTCAGCCGTGGCTGGCCGCGCTGCTGGCCTGGCTGATCCCCGGCGCCGGGCACCTTTACCAGGGTCGCACGGCCAAGGGGCTGCTGTTCTTCATTTGCATCATGGGCACGTTTGTGTTCGGGCTGTTCATCGGCGAGTTCAAGGTGGTGTACGCCTCGAGCCCCGGCGAGCAACCGTGGCGGTGGCAGTACTACTGCCAGGCGGGCGTGGGCTTGCCAGCGATGCCGGCGCTGCTGCAGCGGGGCCGCGCGGGCAAGGAGCTTCCGATCCTCGGTTCGTTCATGGCGCCGCCGCTGCGGGAGCCGGTGGATTGGAAAGATGACTCTGACAACATAACCAAGCAACCCAACGAGTTGGCGATGTGGACCGTCAAGCAACACCCGCGCTATGAGCTGGGGACCGTCTACACAGTGATCGCCGGGCTGCTCAATGTGCTGGTGATTTGCGACGCATACGGCGGGCCGCTGGTGATTCTTCCGCGTGAGAAAAAGAAGGTCGCCGGCGAGCCCAAGTCCGACGACAGATCCAAAATCGACGACGACAAATCCCCGCCTGCCGCCTAACGGCAGACCAACGATGATTCCCGCCTTCATGCCCCTTGCTGCACTTGCCGGCGTCATGCCGCCGCTGGCGTTCGTCACGCTGTGGTACGCCGTGCCGCTGATCGTGAGCGTGAGCCTCGTGTGCGCGGCGACGCGGCACGAGCTGATGCCGCCGATCCTGCACCACGCGGTGCGGTTCGGCGTGTGGGTGCTGGTGTTCATGGCCGTGTTCGTGGGCCTGCTGACGCTGTTGGAACACATGGCGTAACGCCGAGCGACGCGCCGCTGCTTGCCGCCCCTGTGGCGGCGGCTTATGCTGAATTCGCAGGGCGCCGCCATCGTGGCGCCTTGGGCGCTCGCGTCCGTAGCTCAATGGATAGAGCATTGGTCTTCGGAACCAAGGGTTGGGGGTTCGAGTCCCTCCGGACGCGCTGGTTGGGATCAGACGCGCTAGGCGCCCGTCGTGCGCGGGGCGGCGTCCTTTCTTTTCTTTGCGGCGCAGGGTCGTCGTCTCTCGGGCCGCTTGGGGCCTGGTTTTCTGGCGTGTGCGACGGAGGGGGTTCGCAGCGACCGATCCCTTGCCCCCGCCACGCCGCCATGCCGCCGGAGATCCGAGCTTGAGGTGTGGGGTCGATCGGCCTGCGCGCGGCGGACAATTCGGGGTGGGGCGAGGCGACTGTTTGTCGGGGTTTCTTGGGGTGTTGGCGGTTGGAGGCGTGATTGAATTGTCCGCATATTGACCGATCTTGTCCGCGCTCGGATCGTCGCGGGTCGCGTTGGGCTGTTTGCGTCGGAAGGCTGTAGGCTGTAGTCCGTAGTTCGTGGGTGAGAGGATTCGGGATCATGGCTCGCGCCGCGGGTTGGACTGCGGATTGATGCGTCGGGTTGGGTTTGCTTGGATAGTGGGCTGCATCGAGGAAACTAAACATTTGTACCTTATCACAAGGCGCGACTCTTTTTCAAGGGGTTTGGATTTTTTGAGTCGCAGCGCGTCGCAGCGGATTTCGACCCGCCCTATCTCCTGGATTGCATCGGTCGGGGCGAACTCGGCACGAAAGGTCGAGTAGCTTGCGCGCTCAGGTCCATTTCACCTCATCGCATTAATACCGTCAGTCATCCCCCTGTCAGGCTCCGCTGGCTATCTGCCTCAGGACACGCCCACATGACGCAGACGGGCCGGTTGCCCATTCGACTCGCCCTTCATGTGTCCTAGGAAGTTTGCAGGGACAGGCTTCTCTCGGCTCAGAGACGTCCGATCGCCCTATTCTGCCTGGGTTGCTTCCCCAGTTTGAGTGCGCTTCCCGGCGGCAAATAAGATGGATAGCCTGTTTACTGGAGATCTCCTTCACAATGCAGAACTTGCTGCAGAAGTTTCCGTCCAATCACAAGTTATCCGGCTTTGGTTCCATGAAGCTCATCGCGTCAGCCGCGGATCTGGACGAGGTTCGTTCGCTGCCGCGCGCTCTTGTTTTTATCTACGTGAATTGGGCGGTTCAGGCGCGACACTCCGATGCTGCTTGTCGTGAGTACCTGGCAAAGCTTCAACGCGAGCATCCGAGTGAGGAAATCCCGGCTTATCGCATGGATCTCAGTGAACAAGAAGGCGACGTCTGGCTCGGCCTCCGAAAATGGCTCAAGGATGAAGGTCAGCCCCACGATTGGCTTAGCTATGGAGGCTACGGTGCGATGCTGTGGATACGCTCGGGTGCCGTCGCAGCATACGTGCCGTACCCTGCCGAGATTGAGTGCAATAAATTGATGGCAATGACCCGAGGCGTCTTTGAACTCGGCGGCGAGTTGGGGTCTTCGGGTTCAAAGCCATTGCTGTGAACGGCGCTGGCGAACCAGCCGTTGCACCTAACCGCGGCGGCATTACGGCTTTTCAGAGTTCAACGTCTCACCAGCCGCCGCAGCAGGTAAACGCAGTCGTTAGGCGGCAATCCGAACGGAGGCATGAAGTGTCGCGAGTCCGAGTCGAGAGCTTCACCATTTCCATTGACGGCTACGGAGCGGGTCCGGATCAAAGCGTCCGCAATCCGCTCGGCGTTGGCGGCGAGGCCCTGCACGACTGGATCATTTCCACGCGCGCTTGGCGGGAGATGCATGGCAAGGAAGGCGGCGCAACAGGGATCGATGACGATTTCGCTGCGCGGGGCAACAAGAACGTTGGCGCCTGGATCATGGGAAGGAACATGTTCGGGCCAAGTCGCGGCCCCTGGCCGGACATGAACTGGAAGGGCTGGTGGGGAAACAACCCGCCCTTTCACGCCCCAGTGTTCGTGCTGACCCATCACGCGCGTCCGCCGCTGGAGATGGAAGGCGACACGACGTTTCATTTCGTCACCGGCGGCATTCACGAGGCGCTTCACCAAGCGCGCCAGGCGGCGGACGGGATGGACGTGCAGATTGGGGGTGGGTCCAGTACGATCCAGCAGTATCTTCGTGCGGGCCTGATCGATGAGCTACACGTCGCTGTCGTGCCCGTCCTGCTCGGCGGAGGAGAGCGACTTTTCGAGGGGGTGGACCTGCCCGCCTTGGGCTACGAATGCGTGCAGTTCGTGGGGTCGGAAAAGGCCACCCATGTGGTATTCGAGCGCAAGGCGAGCGACGCCTAACAGGCCGTTGAAGCTGACCGTCGCCTTCCGCGCCTGCAGCTTAACGCGTTATCCCGCCTTTGCGAAGTTTTTGTAGGATGGCTCCCGGCCTGCCAGGGACCCATCAGTCCTCTTAAAGACACACTGCTGGGCGAGCGTGCCGTGAGATGTTGATGGGTTACCGGCGGACCGGTAACGCATCCTACGCGACTGGTCTCTTGGCTCCGGCGTCCGAGTCTTTTCAGCCGGCCCTGGGCTCTGACGATCAAGTTGGGAATTCCGCGCGCCTCGAGTAGAATCCAGGACTCGCAGGCGACGTTGTCGGCCAGGCGGGGGGGTGCGAGGCGAGTGCGATGAATCCGTTCCAATATCTCTACGATGACGCGACGGGCGAGACATTTGTCGAGCGGGCGCGTCGGGTGGTTGAGTATCTACGGACCGCGGCCGACCCGAACGAAGAAGGAGAGAGCGGGCGGAGTCTGCTGACGCTGGCGATCACGATGCAACTGCTCTCCGGGTGCGACGACGTTGCGGCAGAGCTTTTAGATCGTGGCGCCGACCCCAATCAGCCCTCTCCCATGAACATCGTGATTGCGCTGGTCAGGAGTACTAAAGTGGAGAGACCGCCCCTTCCATTGCTCGAAAAGCTCATCGCGAAGGGGATGGAGCTCAACAACGTTTACGACATCGACGATCCCTATCTGCCCTGCAAGGGACCGTCGACGATTCTGGACTTTCTCGACGCTTCGTTGGGCAAACTGTCGCCGAGGCGGAAGACCCTGAACGCGCTGGCCAACGAGTATGTCGGCGGCCTGGGGTCGATCCGTAGTTTCCTGGCCGAGGCGATCGCGCTGGTCGAGTCGCATGGGGCGAAGCGGGCAGCGGAGATCATGGGGGCGAGCCGCTGATGGGTTACCGGCGGACCGGTAACGCATCCTACGTGGGCTGCGGCCTCGGGCGGTTCATAACAATGGAGAAGTGACATAGTGAAGCCAGCAAAGAACACAATTTGCCTTTGGTACGATGGCGACGCTGAGGAGGCGGCGCGGTTTTACGCCGAGACCTTTCCCGATTCATCCGTCGGCGCGGTGCATCGCGCACCGGGAGACTTCCCGGACGGGAAGAAAGGGGACGTGCTCACGGTCGAGTTTACCGTGATGGGCATTCCCTGCCTCGGGCTCAACGGCGGACCCGCGTTCAAGCACAACGAAGCGTTCTCGTTTCAGGTCGCAACTGCCGACCAAGCCGAAACGGATCGCTACTGGAACGCGATCGTCGGCAACGGCGGCCAGGAGAGCGCGTGCGGCTGGTGCACGGACAAATGGGGATTGTCCTGGCAGATTACTCCGATCGTCCTGACCCAAGCGATCACCGATCCCGATCCCGCAGTCGCCCAGCGAGCATTCGAAGCGATGATGCAGATGAAAAAGATCGACATTGCTGCCATCGAGGCGGCGCGCCGCGGTTGAGATTGCAGCGGACCGGGCGTGCGTCGCGGTCTTTGCGATTCGAAATGTGGTCGTCGGCCCCGGCCAGTGAATGTTGGTCCGCTAGGTGGACTCAAGCAGAGGCGGTTCCGAGCAGTGCTGCTGTCCATGCACTCGACGTCAGAGCGAAACGATGGCAAACCTCGATTCCAAAGTAACGATCCACATGGCGGCGAGCCTCGATGGGTTCATCGCTCGTAAGGACGGGCGCGTCGACTGGCTCGAAACGTCGGACGAATTCGTAGGCGGGGACGCCATGGACCCAGGATTCGTCGAGGCGTTCCTCAAGACGATCGACTGCTACGTCATGGGATCGCGAACCTATGAGACCGCGCTTCGTTTTGAAGCCCGAGGGTTGGGGTGGTCATACGGGGACAAACCCATCTTCGTCCTCACTAGTCGCGATCTGCCGCGGATCCGAGATACCGTCACGTTCCACTCAGGCGATCTCGCGCAGTTCGTGAATGGGCGCCTGCGGCCCGCGTTCCGTACCATCTGGTTTGTTGGGGGCAGTGCGGTTTCCGGCGAATGCCTTCGTCTCGGGTTAGCCGACGAAGTTCGCTATTCGATCCTGCCGATCTTGATCGGTGATGGGGTCCCATTCTTCGAGAAGCTCGACAAAGACGTCGCCCTCCATCTGGCGGAGGTCAAAGCCTACAAGAGCGGCATGGTGGAGCTGCGTTACGAGGTGCGAGGCCGTCGCGACGAGTCACGGAACGACACGTAACAAGAGCATGCAACGGACGGCGCTGCGCGCCGCCGCTGATGCTGAACGTTATGCAGCGCGGCATCTTCATCGCTCGCGCCAGAATGACTACTAACAATCAAACATGAAGACAACAGCTCTTATCCTGACGATGCTCCTTTCGACCGTCGTATCAGCGCAGCAAACACCAACTACGGGCTACGCGCCGGTCAATGGACTCGAAATGTACTACGAAGTCCACGGGAGCGGCGATCCTGAACCGCGCGGCTCGCGGGAGTCGCGATGCAAGGGAGCGGGGGACCGCGGGACCGGGGGGCTGAATCCTTGCGGCTCGCCTTTGGGGGCGGCGTTGGGAGAGCTGGGGGATTGGGGATGAGACGGGTCGATTTGCCGACCGAGGGGATGAACCCCTCGGCTCGCACGGCTCGCACGGCTTGCGGGGCTCGCGAAGCGAGCGGCGGGGTTTATCCCCGGCGTTTGTGAGCAAGTTGCTCACTGAGAGAACGTTCTATGACCTACGATGAAGTCATCTTCGCGCTGCATGAGTCTTGGACCTGCTATGGCACGTGGCTGCCGGGGGATGAGCGCGGATATGTGTCGAACATGCTGACTGACGAGGGGTATCGTCCGAAGCACAGCGTTCCTGGCACTCCGTGTGATTGCGACGACGAGCGGACTCGGCGGCGCGCCGAGCAACTGCAGGCGCACCCGACGGTGCGGCTTTCACCGGCGCAGGCACGCTGCGTGGCTGAGGCGATCTGCGCCGCGGCGATCGATCGCGATTGGGTAGTGCTGCAGGGCGCAGTGATGGCGAATCACGCACACATGGTGGTCACAAACTGCCCCGACGACGGGCCTGCGGTGCGGCGCGTGCTGAAGGGCGTGAGTCAGGCTGCGCTCAGTCGGCAAGCAGAGCGGCCGGGACGGTGGTGGACTCGCGGGGGGAGCGATCGCTACAAGCATGGTGCGACGGCGGTGAGGAACGCGGTGCAGTATGTTGCGGATCAGCCGTACATGCTGGTGGCGATTGTGAATAATGAGGTCGTGGGGGTGGGTCGGTAGA
>JBIOVA010000304.1:0-13332 GCA_044867485.1 Lacipirellulaceae bacterium
GTTTGGCCATCGTCAAGAAACTCATCGCTTGTAGTCCTTTCTCGGCAAGAATCGTCGGTGCGTGAGCCGCACCGTTGGCAACCGAACCCAAAGAGTGAGCAGCCGACGCGCCGCCCAGTGCAAAACCGATCCCCAGCGCCGCGTCGGCTGCTCACTCTTTGGGTTCGGTTGCCAACGGTGCGGCTCACGCACCGACGATTCTTGCCGAGAAAGGACTACAAGCGATGAGTTTCTTGACGATGGCCAAACCGGCGGCGGGGTTGATTGCGATGTGCGCGGCCAGCGCCCTGGCGCTCGCGGCCGCGGATGGTCCGCGGGACGCCGGCGCCGGACCGGCGCTGGCGGTAAGCGCTGCCGCGGTCGACGTTGCCAGCGACGCCGAAGTCGCGGTCGACGCCTCGACGACGACGGCGGCCGTGGATGTGCAAGCTGACCTAATGATCGCCGCACCCGTGATTGACGACGTCGCTGTCGCGGCTGCTCCGGCGCGCGTCGAGCCGCCGCGAGCCGGCACACCGACAGTGGACGTAGTTATTCCAACGCCGGCTGCGATGTCGACGCCGGCCGTGGCGCCGCTCGCGGAATCGATAGCCCCTGCCGCGGCGGGGTGGGTCCATGTGGGCGATCGATCGAGTCGCGCATCGCTCAAACTGGAAGTGGAGTACTGGACGCTCAAGGGCCGAGGCTTGGAGCGGAAGGCGAAGGTGCTGCGCGACAAAGCTGAGGTGATCGCCGTCGACCGCGAGTCGCGCATCGAAGCCATGGAACTGCAGGCAGAAGCCGAGTTGATGCTGGCGGAGGTGAAACTCTGCGAAGCGAACGCTCAACGCCTGAAGGACGCACTGACGGAACCGGAGGAGCAGCGGGCGTGGTCGGCGCCGCAGCCAACGCTTCCGTCCGCCACGACGTTCCCCGCGCCTTTGGCGTATGCCCCGCCGACGGTCCAGACGTATCCCTCGCAACAGTATACGCCGCAGAACACGTGGGTTAACCCGGAGAACCCGCCGACGGGACCGGGGACGACCACCTACGCGGCGCCGTCGCAGATGTCGGATCCAGAATCAGAGCCCGAAGAGCCCACCACGCCGATTCCGGAGTACGAGGAGCCCAAACAGGCGCGGTCCACGCAAATCGACATGCTGATGAAGAAGTTGACGGCGCTGCAAGAGGCGAACGATCGCATGCAGCAGCGAATTGAGGAGCTCGAAGCGGAACACGAGGGCGAATCGCGATAGCAAAGCGGCAAACGCCGCGCGCATCTCAGCGCTAGCCCCGACCAAGCTTGGTCGGGGCTAGTTGCAAGCTCAATCAGCAGTACATGCCTTCGCCCTCGCGCCATTTCCAGCCGGCGTGTTTGGGCAGGTACTCGCTCATCAAATCGTCGAAGTGCTGGCGGTCCTTGACGCGCTTGCGACTGCCCTTGTGGACCAACCAGCGGCGGCGAAGGTGTTGGTTAAGCCGGCGCGTGATTGATTCGCGCACGCCACGATTGAGCTGCTCGAAGCTTCTCTCATCGGGCCAGCTCAACAGCACGTGTAGGTGCGTCGAGTCGGTCGCGACGCCGTGGAGCCGGAAACGTCGTTTCTCGGCGGCGATGATCAGCTCTTCGATCATGAGTTGCTGCACGAATTGGTCGAAGCAGGCAGCGGATTCTTTTTGGCGCGCTCGATATCGCGCCGCTTCTTCGGGATCGGACGGCAGGATGCCCTGGCCTTTCTTGACGTAGCCCAGCGGCCGATCGGGCATCCACGTCGCATAAGCGTGCCAGGTGAAGAGATAGCAGGGCATGGCTTGAGCTCGCTTACGGGTGCAGAATTGCACGGTGCGCTAGCCCCGACCAAGCTTGGTTGGGGCTGTTGGGCGAGATATACTACCAGAGGTACGCATATATGTACAGATATATATAACTTTGTTTTGTGCGCTGAACGAGCGTCCCATGAAAGTGCATGAATCC
This sequence comes from Lacipirellulaceae bacterium, assembly GCA_044867485.1. GTDB lineage: Bacteria > Planctomycetota > Planctomycetia > Pirellulales > Lacipirellulaceae > Lacipirellula. The sequence goes on from JBIOVA010000304.1 coordinate 1,955, forward strand.
GTCGAGATTGCCCGGCCGCCGCGTGAGGTGTGGCCGCAGTTGGCCGACCCGCAGCTCATGGCGGATTGGCACGCCAAGCTCGAGGAGGTGCGCCGCACGAGCACGGGCCCGGTGCACATGGGCGAGCGGTTCGGCACGACGTACACGATGAGCAAGAAAAATCGGAACCAGCAAGACGCCGAGGCCGAAGTGCTGCGATGCGAGCCGTGGACGACGCTCGCGTTTCGGCATCACTTTCGGCACAAGGATCGAGACCGATACGTGGACGAAACGTTTCAGCTCTGGCCAATTGACGAGGGGCGCGGGACGCGCGTGGAGCAGACCGTCGATTTCAGCGGCAGCGGGCTGCCGCTGTGGGCGCGAGCGCTCATGTGGTGCATCACGCGGACCGGAGAACGCCAGGGGGAGGGGATTCTTGAGCCGTTGCGGCGCCTTTGCGAGGGGACGCAGGCGGGGAGCTCCCCAGTTAGCCCCCGGTCAGTGACCGGGGGTTAAATGTCGGCAAGATCGTATTGTCATGGACGAATACCGCGGTAGGCTCCGCTTTTCACTCAATTTCGAGGAGATCGCCATGCACGGGAAACGACGGGTCGCGTGGTTTTTGGTTTTGGCCGGCATTGCCGGCGGCGCGTCGACGCCGGCGCGCGGCGCGGACGAATCAACCTATTACAAGGCCTGCTATTTGCAGAGCGAGGAGCGGGACTATGCCGCCGCGGCCGCCTTATTCGAAGAGGCGGCCAAAAATGGCGAAGCGCCGGCGGAGATTCGCCAAGCGGCCGCGCGGCGGCTGGCCGAATGCCGCGAGGAGCTCGCGGCGAGCGATCTCGCGGGGTTGATGCCGGCGGAAAGCATCGCCTATGTGCAGCTCGCGAATATCGGGTCGCAGGCGACCGCGGTGTTGGAGACGTTGGGCTTGGCCGGCGACGCTGCGGACAAAGAGAACGCCGGGCAGCGGATTCCGATCGAGAAAGGATTGTCGTTTCCGTTGGACTTCGCACTCAGTCCCGCGCTGGTGCGCGAGATCGGCAAGCTCGGCGGCGTGGCGGCGGCGCTCACGGGGTTCGACGAGCGCGGCGTGCCGCAGGGCGTGGTCGTCATCCACGTCGGCGAGACGGATTTGGTGCGCGGGTTGGTCGAGACGGGAATGCAGGTCGTGACGCCCGACGAGCCGATCGAGGGTTACACAGCGTTTCGGATTCCGGTGGAACACGGCGTGGAATTGTGGATGGCGCAGACCGAACGGCTGTTGGTGCTGTCTGCGTCGCGCGATCAGGTGGCGGGGGTCGTTGGACGGCTTAAGGCGGGTGGCGGTGAAAGCTTGAAAGACGCGGCGTCGTTCCGCGCCGTGGGCGACGCGCGGGAGAACAGTTTGCTCTTCGCGTGGGCCGATTCGCAGCGGGCGGCGCCGCTGGTGTACGCGGCGATGGCGAAGGAAATGCAGCCGCAAGAATTGATGGCGGCCTCCGCGGTGCTCAACCTGCCGCAGATCGAGTGCGCCACATTGATCGTGGGCGCCACCGAAAGCGGGGCGCGGGCCGAAGCGTCGGTGCGGTTCAAGCCGGGGCATCAGCATCTGGTGTACAGTCTGTTGCGGACGGCGCCAATCGGCGTTGACGCTCTGCGGCACGTGCCGGGTGACGCGGCGGCCGTCGCGGCGATTGGGCTCAATCCTCCGGCGGCGGGCGGGGCGGGCGAAGGCTCGAACGCGGCGCCGCAAATCGCGCTGATGGATTTGGGCCGCGAGCTGTTTGCCAACGTGCGGAGCGCGACAGTGTTCGTCACTCCGGGCGGCGGGCCAATACCCGAGGTGGGCGTGGTGGTGTTCGCCCAGGACGCCGACAAGTCGCGCCAGTTGTGGACGCAGCTCATGGGACTGCCGGCGCGGCTTGGATTCGCGCCGCCGGAAGCGGCGGGCGAGACCGAGATCGCGGGGCACAAGGCGACGCGGTACGCGTATCCCGAGGCGCCGCCGATCTTCGTGAGCCAGCCGAGCGAGGATGCGTTGGTCATCGGCACGAATGGCGCTGTGGCGAGCTCGCTCGCCGCGGCCGATGCCGACGATGCGGCCGGCGCCACGAAGCTGCTGGAGCACGCCAACTCGTCGACAAGCAAGGCTGTGTTCCTGCAATTCGGTGCACTGGCACGGTTCGCGGCGGAGAAAGCACACGGTCGTGAGCGCGAGCACATGACCGCGATGGCGCCGGTGCTCGATGACACGACGGCAAGCTTCACCGTCGACGAAGATCCGAACGAGCTGCGCGTGCGATTGGACGTGACCGGCGTGCCGCGCGTTGCGGAAGTGCTCAAGACGGTACGAGCACACGACAAGATCGAGCTGCAAGCCGCGGCTCAGTAAACGAATTGAATTCCGACATTTAGCCCCCGGTCATTGACCGGGGGCTAAATGTTGCGAGGTTACTGGTCGTCGGGGTAGCGCGGCGGAGTGATGGGGCCTTCGTCGCTGACCAAGGCGCAGCGCGCGGGGTCGACGAGCAGGTCGTTGATGAACTCGCGCTCGCCGTTGATTAGGATCGTGTTGCGCACCAAGCGCACGCCGTGGCTGTAGTCAACGTAGCGGTCCCAGTGAACGGTCGTGAGCGGTTGGATCACGCTGCCGTCGAGATTTCGCCAGCCGTAGATGGCGAGCCGCTGCGGCCGCTCGAAGATGCGGGGCGTGAGGACGACGTCCTTCTTGGCGCCGGTCACCAGCTCGCCCAGCGGCTTGCCCGCGCGCTGGGCTTCGATCTTCTGATTGGAGAGCACGAATGCGGCGACGGATTCGCGATCCTCGGTGAGCGGCGCGGGCGCGAGCCGCACGGTGGCCGCGGCATCGATGGCATCGATCATCTTGCGCGTGGGAATGACGCAGCCGAACGTGTCGGCGAGCCGCTGGGCCGTTTGCGGCCGCATGGGTATGCGGAGGAAGTCGGCGTCGCTGCCCACCGCGAGGCAGTCGGGCATGACTTCGAGCGTGCCGGCGCGTCTGGCGCCGTCGGAGAGCGTGGCCGTGATGGGAACGGCGACGAAGCGACGCTGGTGCTCGGGGAAGTCGCCGCGGGAGATTTCGGCGAAGATGGCGGCTTCGCGGGCGTCGAGGTCGAGGGATTTGACTTGTTCGGCGAAGGCGCGGCCGGTCGCGGCGTCGGCGGGGCGCAGCGGGAGATTGAAGGGTTGGGATTCTTGGCGGGGCATCCCCCCCTCCCCCGGCCTTCGGCCCCGGCTACCGCCCTGCGCTCGGGCGACTTCGGGTCGCCCGTGCTCGGTTGCTCCCTCCCCGCCGAGGGGAGGGGGACGGAACGATACTGGGGTTGGCTCGGGTTGGATGAATTCTTGGTAGGCGCGGGGGCCGCCGAAGGTTCCCCACTTGCCTTCGGCGGGCGTGCCGAGGGTTTGGGCGTGGATGAGGCCGTTCATGTCGCCGACCAGCGCGGTGTGGAGAATCTTGTTCTGCGGATTGGCGTGCACATAGAACCGCACGCGCCCGTCGAGGCCCGCGTATTCGATGAACGGCGGCGTTCCGAGTTGCTTGAGATCGAGCTGGTCGCGGAAGGCGTCGACCATGCGGCCAGTGGCGCGGAACGTGCCGCCCGTGGGGCCGACGACTTTCTTGCCGTCGAGCATAATCTCACGGTCGTCATAAGCGAGCACAACCAGCCGCCGCGACGCGTCCCCGCGGAGCCAGCGAGTCAACTTGGCGCCGTGCTGAGCAGCGTCGAAGTTGTAATTGGAGTCGAGAAACGCGATGCGGTCGATCGTCGCGGGAATGTCATCGCCGGCTTCGATCACGCCAAACTTAAAACTGCCGCCGCCGCTGTGGCCGGCGAGCGTCACCTTGGCGTCGGACCCGCCGTAGCGGACGCGCCAGTCTTCGAGCAGCCTGGTGATCGTCTTGTTGGCGTCGGGATGGCTCGCACGCCACGTCGGCCAGCTCAACCCCTTGGCTTCCGCGCACACAAGCACGATCCGCTCGTCCGGCAGCAGCGTACGCAGCAGCCTCACCTGGGCCGCGACGTGTTGAATGTCGTAGTGCCAGTCCATCCCCTGGGCAAGCGTGCAGCCGAGCGTTTGCTCGATCGTGTTGCCGTTGGGCAGCGCGAAGACGATGACTCGCGTGGGCCGCGTCGCGTCGGCCGGATCGGGCGCCGGCGCGTTGACGTGAATTCGCATGTCGGGCTCGACGGCGACGGTGGCGATCTGTTCGTCAAACCACGGGGAAGCGACAAGCTCACCAGCCACGTCACGCCGTGAGGCGCATAGTAGACTTGCAACGACCAACACGGAGAATCGAAGGAAACGCAGCAAGCCCATAGATGGAACGAGTTCAAAGCGGCGGCATTGCCAACTCGTCCTCCAGTTTATCGCGAATGCCCAGTCGGTCCGCCCAATGGCGCATGTATTCGACGTCGAGTTCGCCTTCCATGAAGCGGACGTCTTCGACGTCGCCCAGGTCGCGATGACGGCCAGCGACCAGTTTGAGCAGCACAATATCTTCGGGCGTAATGACCCAAGTTTTGCCGATGTCGAGGTCCGCGAGTCTGCGGCGCTTCATCATCTCGCGTTGGTAGGCAGTTCGCATCAGAAAAACGTCGACGTCGACGCTTTGCGTGGGCCGATAGATGCGAAACTTGACCAGCGGCATGTCGGCAATGCGGTCCACCCATCCGGTGCGATATGAGTCAGGGACTGTGTACCCTTCTTCTTCGACCGCGTCGAAGAGTTCAGGTAACCGCTCCTCCTCGATGGCCAGCATTACATCCACGTCGTATGTCGGCCGCGGAACGCCGTAGGCGCGTACTGCCAATCCCCCCATGACCGCATAGGGGATGCTCATCGAGTTGAATACTCGCACGAAGTCCTTAAGTGCTTCCTCAACGTCCTTCATCGTATTTTTCGGCGCGAGCGAATGCTTCGCAGAGGCGTCGAGTTCGCTCGTCGTTTTGGCGACGAAGCAATTCGAAGCGACGATCTACGACTTCCGGATCCCCCGCGAACAAGTAAGGGGTGTTCTCCCGAATCATCTTCAGCGTCATATCGAGACGCTGGCCCGGAGTCATCCGGCGATATTGCTCAAGCGTTTCCGGGCTTAGCATCTCGACGCCTTGTTGAAAACCGATGGCTAGCTGACGCCTCAAGTCTAACACAATTCCAATTCCGACCCATTGGCCTCTACGCCGCGCAATAAAAAGCCGCCGCGGGGTCTGGGCGACTCCGCAGCGGCCGACGGGGGGTGTCTGGCGGGAGCCGTCAGCCGCGTCATTGACAAACGCGGCCGACGGCTAAACGGGGGGACACCGGCAAGCTTTACAGGTCGAGCGAGATCTTCTCCTCCTGAGCCGCGAGGCGGAGCTTGCTGAGGGCCCGCGCCTCGATTTGCCGGATGCGTTCCTTGGTCACGCCCATCTCGGCGCCCACTTCCTTGAGGGTGAGCGGCTCGCGGTTGTGATCCAGGCCGAACCGGCCGATGATAATCTGCTGCTCGCGCTCGTCGAGCCGCTGCAGAATCCGCTGGATTTTCTCCAGCCGATCGCTTTGGGCCCGCTCGTCGACCATCGGATTGCCCCGATTTTCCTGCGTAGCCGCGAACAGCTCATCGTAGCTCGTGCGGAAGCGGTCCCGTTGGCGGTACTCGCCGGGGATCGTCCGGGCAAAGTTCTTCATGATCGCCCAGGAGGCGTACGTGCTGAACTTGTTGCCGCGGGCGTAGTCGAACTTTTCGATCGCGCGGAGCAGTGAGACGTTGCCGTCGCTCACGAGCTCGAAGAAGTTCTGATCGGGCGTGACGTGCCGCTTGGCGATCGACACGACCAGCCGCAGATTCGCGCGGGCGATCTGGTTTTTGGTCGCGACGACTTCGTCGTACAGCTCCTCGATCTCGTCCATGAGGGCCGACTTGGGCTGCTCGGGATCGAGCTCCTTGCGCAGCTTGTTGGCCTTGTACTTGAGGTAGTTGTACCTGCGAAAAAGGTGTTGCTCCTGCTCGCGGGTGAGCAGCGGCATCTCGTACAGGCTGGCCAAGTACGGCGGCAGGCCCGACGGGCGCCGCGGCTTGCGCGCGGGGGCGTCGGCTTCGGGCATTTCGCCCAGGCAGGCATTGTCGGCGCCTTTGCGGCTAAACCGCGGGTTGTCGATGTAGTCCAGCGGCAGCTCGGCGATCCGCTGGGCGCGGACCTCGCCGATGACGCGGTAGACCGTCGTCTTCGTGCGGTTGTAGTCGGCGCACAGCTTGTCGACCGACGCGCCGCGGCGGTACGCCTGGTAGACGTTGTGCTTCTGCGCATCGGTCAGCGGACCGCCGAGGGCCGGGAAGACGGCCTGGTCGGGGTTCTCCAGGTCATGCTGCTTGAGGGCGGCGCGAATCGTCTCGACGCTGCGGCCGGTGCGCTCCGCCAGCCGGCGGGCGATTTCAGACTGCACGGCGCCGCCGGCGGCCAACTCGCGGGCGGCATCGATCAGCTCGACGCGCTGCTCGTCGGTGAGTTGGCTAAAACGCGAGCCGCGCTCGACGCGCTCGGCGTTGTTGCGAACAAAGCGGTCGACGCTGGAGCGCAAGAAGCCCACGCGCTTGCGGCCGTCGAACACGAGCCGGCGGCTCACCAGGCCCAGCTCGCGCCATCGCGAAATGGTCTTGGTCGAGACGTTGAACTGGCGGGCCAGCTCCTCGACGGTGAAGACTTGCTCGCCCATTGCGTCGGCGGGCAGTTCGGCGACGTCGGACAGATCCTCGACCAGCAGGCGCAGGTCGTGCACCAAGTCGCGGCCGTGGACTTTGCGCTCGTTCGAGAACTTGAGGTCCTCGTCGTGGTCCAGGTGCTGGAGGACCTGGCCTGAGTGGTAGTGGCTGTCGACGTCGACGCTGGCGATGAGCCGCTCGGCGGCGTCGATGCGGGCCAAGAGCTGCTCGCGCGAAGCGGCTTGGTGCGCGTCGCGCAGTTGCTGGACCCAGGGATTCTTGTAATCGACGTGCATACTCAACCTCTTCTCTCGATCCTTTTCCTGCTGCACGCTTGGTGGTGTTCCCTGCGAGTCCTTCGCCCACGGCGGCGGTGGTTTGGTTTGGAAATCTCTCCTCTGGTTCGTGATGGCCGGACTTTTGGGCGCTTGTTGCCCTGGCCCGGTCGGTTCAAGCCGCAGATTCGGCGCCATTGGGCCGTGGGATCCGCCGGAGGGCGCTCGTGAAGGAGCTTGACCGACGGAAAAGGCCTGCTAGCGACGATTGCGGCAACAGTTTGTACGCAGATTAGTGGGTTTGGGTCGAGAGAAAGTTCGCGGTTTCCCGCGAGACGGATGCACGACAGACCATCGGGATAAGCGTAACTGCCTACTCAATTATGACTTAGAACTATTCGGTTGGCGGACTGGACACTCCGCTATTTCGCAAATTACGCGACTTGCGCGGCATGGGCAGCCGCCTTGGGCAGTGCAGCCAGTCAGTCCTCCTGGCAGCGAGTTGTCCACTTGGACTGTGTGAGTCGCGGCAATGCCAGCGGCGTGGCGCCGCTCTTGGGAGAACCGCAGCCGGCCACTACGATCCACCGCCCAATTCGTCGCGCGGGAAGAATCATCAGTCGGCGGCACATGTGCGCCCCGGTCCCGGATCGCGCGGCGATCCTGCTATTGGGCGTTGTGGAAGAAAGTTTCCACGACATCCACGAGCAACCGGTCGCACGACGGCAAACTTCTCTTTACACGCCTTCATCGCGAGTTGCAAACCGATGCGACGTATTTCCATTCTGATCTGGCCGACGACCATGGCGTTTGTCGTCGCGTTATCCGCCGGCGCGAGCGTCGCGGCGGCCGCGGAGGCGTCCCGCGCGTTTGATCTCACCGCGCGGGCCAAGCCTGGCGACGTCGCGGAAGTGACGACCACGCTCGAGGTCGGCGGCGAGTTGCTCGTGCCGAAGGAGGCGGGCGGCGTGACAAACCTGCCGCTGAGCGTGGTTGCCAGATTGGATTTTACGGAGCAGCTTGTCGTGTGGTTGACCAATCCGGCCACAGCGGCGCGCTCCGTGCGGCAATACATTTCGGCCGAGGCGACGATCAAAACGAACGAGACAAGCGTGCAGCGCGATTTGCCTGCGGAGCGGCGAACCGTCGTGGCGGAACTCTCGGACGCGGGCTTCGCGATGCGGGGGCTGGATGCTCCGCTTAGTCGGGACGAGTTCGATTTGATCGACGTTGTGGGCAACACGCTGGCGCTCGATCGATTGCTGCCAGGCAAGTCGCTGCGCGAGGGCGAAGGTTGGGACCATGACGCGGCGGCGATCGGGGCGCTCCTGGGAATGGATCATATTGCCGTGTGCGACGTGCGGAGCGTCCTCACGGGCGAAGAGAATCGGCAAGTGCAAATTCGCATGGCCGGGACAGTACACGGCACGGTCGACGGCGCCGCGACGGAGATGGAACTGCGGGCGGCGTACCTATATCACCTCGACCGGGGCCGCGTGACGCGGATCAACCTGGCGGTCAAGGAGCGGCGCAAGGCGGGCGAAGTATCGCCGGGGCTCGACGTGGTGGCCAAGGTGGCCGTCGTGACGGCGCCGGTGGCCGCGACGAGATTGCCGGCGTTCGACGGGCAGGCTCTGGAATCCGCTGCGGCATTGAGTCGCGCCGAGCTGCGCGAACTGGCCGTCGATTCGCCCTCGCGCGGTTATCGGTTTCGACACGACCTGGGCTGGTTCGTCACCGCGGAGCATCGCGAACTGATGTCGCTGCGATTGTTGGACGAGGGGGAGTTTATGGCGCACTGCAACGTGTCGACCGCGCCGCCGCGCCCGGCGGACAAGCCGCTCTCGCTGCCAGACTTCGAACGCGAGGTGGTCAAAGCGCTGGGCAACAAAGTGGAGAAAGTGGACGCGGCCAACGAATGGACGACCCCCGCGGGCAACCGGTGCCTGGGCGTGTTCGTCAACGGGCTGGTCGACGACGTGGCCGTGCAGTGGCGGTACTACAACCTGTCGTCGACAGGGATGCCGCAGGCGACGGTTTCGGTGACGGTCGAGCAAGCGGCGCTGGAGCGGTTCGCCGATGCGGACCGCGTGCTGGTGGATTCGCTAGAGCTGATGCCGATGCCCACGAAGACCGCGGCGGCAGACGCGACGGCGACGAAGTGATTAACGCGCGAACAGCGCCTCGGCGCCTTCGATCATCGGGATCACGACGACGCCCTTCTCGGTGACCTCGAACCCGCGGGCCCGGTCGGCGGCGAGGTCAACGCCCACTTTGGCGCCGTCGGGGATGAACACGTTCTTGTCGATGATCGCCCGACGAATCACGGCGCCTTTGCCGATATGCACGCCGCTGAACAGGATTGAGTCGGTCACCTGGGCTTTCTCTTCGATGCGGCACTTGGGGCCCACGACGCTGCGGGTCACGCGGCCGCCGGCGATGATCGTGCCTGAGGCGATGATGCTGTCATGAGCTTCGCCGCGGCGGCCCGCATCCTCGTCGAACACGAACTTCGGCGGCGGTAGGTTCGGCGGGTCGGTTCGCACTGGCCAGTGGTAGTCGTACAGATTGAGCAGCGGATCGACCTCGGTCAGCTCGATGTTGGCTTCGTAATAGGCGTCGAGCGTGCCGACGTCCTTCCAGTAAGCATCGGTCTTACTGTTCTCGTCGTGGAACGGGAACGCCATCACGCAGTGCGACTTGATGATGGACGGAATAATATTGCGGCCGAAGTCGTGGGCGCTTTCTGGCAGCGTGGCGTCCTGGCACAACTGGTCGAACAGGAAGGGGGCGTTGAACACGTAGATGCCCATCGACGCCAGGCAGTGGCCCGGGTCGCCGGGAATCGGCTTGGGCTCATGCGGTTTTTCCTCGAAGCCGATGATCCGCCGATCCGCGTCGATCTGCATGACGCCGAACGAACGCGCGTCGTCGCGGCTCACGCGCAAAGCGGCAATGGTCAGGTCCGCTTTTGACTCGCGGTGGTTGGCGACCATCTTGCTGTAGTCCATCTTGTAGATGTGGTCGCCGGCGAGGATGACAACGTGCTTGGGTCGCTCCTGCTCAAGCGTATAGATATTCTGGTAGACCGCGTCGGCGGTGCCCTGATACCACTGCTCGTCGATTCTCTGCTGAGGGGGCACGACATCGATGAACTCGCCCAGTTCGCGGCACAGCAGGTGGCGCCAGCCGTTGGTGACGTGCCGGGCCAGGCTCATGGCCTTGTACTGGGTGAGAACGAGGATTTTGCGCACCCCGCTGTTGAGGCAGTTGGAGAGCGTGAAGTCGATGATCCGGTAGATGCCGCCGAAGGGGACGGCGGGCTTGGCCCGGTCGCGGGTGAGGGGTTCCAGCCGAGAGCCTTTGCCGCCGGCCAGGACGACCGCCAAAACGTCTTTCATCGCCAGAACATCCTCCGTGGTGCGACGGCTGCCGAGGGGCGAGTGGGCCGAGAAGCGTCGATTCTAGGGGATTTGGGCGGGGAACGTAACCGCGGTGGGCCGCAGAGCGGGTCAGTTTCGTTACCCCGAGGTCCGAGGGGTCCGGATTGCGGACTTGCGGCCGGACGCCTCGGCGGACCTCGGCGTGACAGAACATATTCAATGACCGGGGGCTCAATGAGCGGAATTCTTTTCCCATTATTCGTGGCGTCTACACAGAATCTCCATCATCAGCCGGTACAACCACGCCCGTGACGATCGACCGCCCGCCGGGGCCGAGCCAGGTGCGACGAAGATGCCCACCCAAAGCTCGCCACAGTCGCGCCGCTCGGCCCCGGCTTCTTTCTCTTGGACAGGCGGTGCGCGATTAATCGGGGCTGGAACAGCGTAGGCAACGCGACTTGCACTGGCGGGAATGCCATGAGACTTCGAGAGCGGATTGAGTATCTGCCGACGCGGCGTCAGATTTCGGCGGCGTGTGCGGCGATTCGGCAGACGTGGACGCCGGCGGAACGCCGCCGCCGCACCGTGGGTCACGGGCTGCTGGCGAGGTACTCGGTGTGGTCGCCGCCGCAGATTTCGACGGCCAACTGCCTGGCTCGCGTGCGGAAGATGGTGGCCGAGGCGTCGGCGTGACGCCGCGCCGGTTTTAGCCCCCGGTCAATGACCGGGGGCTAATCGCTCGATACACGCTTTCGTATGCGGCGAGTCGCTCGGCGAGCGACCAGTTCGCCGCCGCCGCGGCGCAGGCGGCGTCGGCGATTCCCTTCGCGAATGTCGCGTCGCTGAGCAGTCGATCCGTGGCGCGGGCGACCGTGGCGCGATTTCCCAGCGCCGCGAGGAACCCCGTCTGTTCGGCCACAATCGCGGCGCGGTGCGCGGGCACGTCGCTGGCGACGGCCGGAACGCCGGCGGCCATCGCTTCAAGGAGTGCGTAGGGCGTCGTGCGAGACGGCGTGAGCTGCCAGAACACGTCGGCGTGGGGAAGCAGTT
>JBIOVA010000305.1:0-12363 GCA_044867485.1 Lacipirellulaceae bacterium
CCAACTTGCCGCCTTCGAACTGCTCCTGTGACGTTGGCTGCTTTGCAAATCGAATCGAGTGGAAAATGCCCGCAACTACCTTCTTGCCAGTCGCAACATCGGTGTAGACGTGATCGGCAACGAGCAAAGCTTGCAGGACTGGCTTCACGAAATGACCTTCCCGAGTGAATCGGTCTTCGGGTAACTACTCGTAATAATACCCGGCGAAAACGTCGCAGTTTCCAAAATAGGTGTCGGTAGCGCCAATAGCAAGCTTTAGCCGGTTTTCTGCGGATGAGCCGTGCCGCCGGCGCCGTGCCGACCCCAAGATGGCTGCGACAGTAGCCCCGGTCACTGCGCCGGCGCCATGCTCGCGGGCATGGCAATGGGACCGAACGTGTTTTGGTCGACGGACCTCCGCGGCCATGGCATACGCGGCGGATCGCACTCGGGCGCGTAATGATGGAACGGTGTATGACGCCGAGTCAAAGGAACACTGCATCGCGCCCCTGCGCAGGGCTTCCTATGAAACTGGGGATGGGCGACTGTCTTAGCGCCGGCCTTTCAGGCCTCAAGGAGCGATTGTTGGCGTCGAGCGCGCGTCCCCGACCGACGCGGCAGAGCCTTTTGCCGCGCCCTACGGTACCGGCGTCAGGACCTCTTGCCGTCGCGGGGGCCGGCTCGTCGATATCGCCAACCTGGGGCGCCATCGCGCGCCAACCGGGCAGTCCGTCGCGCCGTAATCAGTCCCGCCGCCGCGACGCCCGCCAGACTGAAGGACGCCGGTTCTGGAGTCAGGGCGAATGCGAACGGAAACTCCTCGATCTGTGAAGAACCGCCGACGTTGAGGGCAACGCGGCCAGAGAACGGTCCGTTGCCAACGGCCGTGAGCTGCGCGAACATAAAATGGTTCACCGGGCCGTCATCGGAAAGGTCTCCCCATAAGCTGTTGGGAAACGCGAATCCATTGAACACAATCGTGTTACCCGGCGTTGTAATCCAGGAGTCGGCCCCGAGCCCGGGATGCATGGCGAAGAGCGACGGCGGAAACTCATCGTAGTCGTTGCCTTGCGGATGTTGGTAGGGTGGCGCGGCGACGTTCACCTCTTCGACGGCGACGATGTCGTTGGTGGTCGTAACAAAGAATTCGTGAACGCGGCTGGCTCCGGGCACTCCGTCTGCGATTTCTGCGGCCGTGGGAAGCCGCTTCGACGACTCGAAGATCGCGGAACCCGGCGCCGCGACGCTCAGTGAGACCCCGCCTGCGAGGGCGATAGTCAACGATGTCCAGAATCTGATCATGAGACTGCCTCCGGTTGCCCCGAAATGATGAAAATCAATGATGCTGGCCCGGCATTATGATAGCTGCCAATCCACAAACTAGACACAAGAGGCCGACTTACCGCGACTTGGCGTCCTTCAGAGCCTCGCGAATCATCGCGCATCATTCGGCCACCATCGATTCCGGGTCGGGTCTGGGAAACGTGGCGGCGAGGGTTGGATTCGCGACTCGGAGAGACGCGGCGACGTGGGGGCACGTTTCGGAGTTGCGCTTGTCAGGGGAACCCACGGGCGGAGCCCGAGGCTGAGGGGGTGGGGCGTCAAATCATTTCGGGTTTCTGCGCCTGGGCCGGACGCATGAGATGGCCGACGCGCGCCGGTAGGCCCGCTAGCACCGCGGAAAGCCATCCGAATTGCCTCCGCGGCCCCTGTTGGCACTCATCTTTAAGTACAATGCGGCCATGAAAAAACAGCCGAGGTTGCCCGATCCAAGTCAGCAAGAGATCTCCGACGCCTGCCTGAAGATTCGACTCAATTGGACTTCTGCTGAGTTTCGACGCCGGTCGTTCTCGTCCTCGGAAGGGCAGCACGTCGCCCGGTCGCATCAGGGAACGAACCACTGGCAGCCGCCCATGGTGCAACTGACGGGCGCTCTGTCGGCGGCGATCGACGCCATGTGACGCGGGTCCTTGCCGGCGCCATCGCAGGTCTGCCGCATCGCTCCTCCGATGACTCCCGAGCCGCGTCCGCTGCGATGCGCTGCCCCACTTTCTCCATCAGTGATACCGCCATGCCTGCCGAGACGATGACCCGTTGCGAAACGAAGAGACTCTACAAGATTGAGGGGAAGAAAGTCTGGCGATGGGTCGAGGTCGCCGTCTCGGAAGTCCCCGCTGAAGCTAAAAGTGATCTTCGCTGCGCGCATTGTCACGGCGCAGTTAAGGTCGCTAAGGGCGGCGCCACCGCTGAAATGCAGGTGACTCATCGCTCGCGCGCGGACTCGGACAATTGCCGCGGGGGCCGTGCTGCTGGGCGATCTTCTCGCCCAGTCGAGTAGGCCCGCAGTCACAGGGCTCTGCCGCAGGTTAGATCGAAGTCGAGGGCGCCGCGCGTGTGGTTCAAAGCTTTGGGTTTCCTGATTGCGGCGGCGCTGCTTGCCAAAGCTTCCGTCGCGCTGACAACCCGGCGTCGGTTTTATGCGCGCCGGCAGCGCCAGTACGCCGCAGAGTCGTTGCCGGCGAAGCTCCTGGTGGCGCCGGCCGTGGTCCTCGCGCTCACTGCCGTCGGCGCGTATGCGGCTCTCTTCCACTATCGCCCTTGGGGATGGGTCGTCCTCGGCTTTCTGCTCTTGTTGTCCGCCATGGCGTTTGATCATGTCCTGCGTTGGCGGGTGCACCGCCTCGCCATGCTCAAGGTTGTTGAAAGTCCCAAAGTCTGGCAAGTGGATTGCATCTTGCTGGCGATGGGGTTGGCGTTTGCTGCGCTGGCCGCGTTCGTTTATTGAGCGGGACCAGCAGAGCGACCCAATAATCTGCTGCAGTGAATGCGCCATGACCGACGCCGAGCGCGATCACTGGCGCCTTCGACTTGCTAGATCCAGTTTCAATACCGTCTACGGAAGGGGGACGGTCCCCGACGGTTCTCGGATAGGCATTTGCTCTGTCGGCGGGGATCTCCGGTTTTTTTTGACGACTTTTTTGCCGCGCTGGCGTCGGCCGTTCGGCGGCGGGATAATCCAGAGTTCTTATCTGAATAGCCGCCCGGGGCCCTGTTTGTCGACATGACGCCGAGCGGCGCAACTGAAGGGGTTGGCGATGGGTGACTACTTAAAGGCGATGAGCACCGACGGGCAGCACGAGATTTATCTCAACCTGGATGCAATCGCGTATGCGAAGTTCCACACCACCAAGGCGGGCGAAGGCACGCAACGGCGAGCTGGCGTATTCATCTTCGGGGGTGACCACGGCTCATTTAGCCTGTGGGGCGAGCACGCGGAAGCGCTCGAAGCTGCGATCGCGCGGCATCAACTTGACGAGTGACGCCCTACGCGGGAGGGCTGTAAAGTCCTGCCCACCCGGTCATTCTGAGGTCAGCCGAAGATTCTTGCTTCATCACGAGCATATTCCGCCGGCCGTTGGATGATGCAAGCCAGTCCCTTCGGCCGATCCTTCGGAAGCCTTCAGGACAGGCTCTCAGGGTGACCGTTCGGGACTTTGCGGTTCCTCTGGTTGCCCTGGGCCAAAAGTTTGGCGTTGGGGGCGGGTCGCGGTATCATGAGGGGGCGGATCGCGGCGTGGCTCCCGGCGGTTGCCGGTGCGTGGCGCTGCACGAGGCGGCCTCGTCGGATTCGTTCCAGCATCCTGCTCGCTAGGCGCTTCGTCGCTGCAACTCGCGGCTGCGAAAGTTTCCCGATTGTCATGGGCGCGCGGCCGCGCCGGAAAGCTCAAGTACTTTACTGACGTTCCCAATTGTTGTGATGACCTCGTTCCCCCGGAGGCCGTCGATGATGAGTGCCCTCGCGTCGCGTCGCCGCTGGTGCATGCCAGGATTTGTCGCGCTGGCCGCTGGTGGCATCATCGCGCTCTCGGCCACCGAGTGCCGTGCTGCGCTGCGCTGGACCGGCGTGAATCTCTCCGGCGCCGAGTTCGGCAACGTGCCCACGCCGGGCAATCTTGGGACGTACGGCTCGGCGTACACGTACCCCACCGCCAATGAAGTGACGTACTACATGGGCAAGGGGATGAACATCTTTCGCTTGCCATTCCGGTGGGAGCGGATGCAGCCGACGGCGATGGGAGATTTCGTGGCGGCCGAACTGACGCGGATGGACAACTTTGTGAACTTCGCCACGCAGCAGGGTGCGACCGTGATCATCGAGCCGCACAATTTTCAGCGGTACTATCCCGATCCCAATAACTTTCAACAGTCGGCGCAGGGGCTCGTGGGCACGGCGGTGCCGGACGCGGCGCTGGTGGACTTCTGGACGAAGCTGGCCGACCATTACAAGGACAACGGTCGAGTGATCTTCAATTTGATGAACGAGCCGACGACGCTTCCTACGGAGCAGCTCGTGACGACGACCAATCAGGTGATCGCCGGCATCCGCGGCACGGGGGCGACGAACATCCTCCACGTTCCGGGGAACGCCTACACCGGGGCCCACGCCTGGACGCAAAACTGGTACGGCACCGCCAACGGCGTGGCGATGCTGAACGTCGTCGACCCGGCGAAGAACATGGTGTTCGAGGTGCACCAGTACTTCGACTACAACTCGTCGGGCACGGCGTCGTCCAGCAGCAGCAATCCGCAGATCGGCACGGCGGGCAGTCCCAATAACACGAACATCGGCGTGCAGCGTCTAACCGACTTCACCAACTGGCTGAAGCAGCACGACCTGCGGGGTTTTCTCGGCGAGTTCGCGCTGCCGAACGACCGATTCGGCGACGGCAGCAAGACCAGCGGCAGTACGGTGAATCGCCCGCGCGTCGCTGATGAGACGCTCGCGGCGACGCTGGAGCACATCGCCGCCAACGACGACGTGTGGGAAGGCTGGGCGTGGTGGGGCGGCGGGCCGTGGTGGAATAGCGGGTCGTACATGTTCGGGCTGGGGCCGTCGAACAACAACTACGTGAACCCCACGCCGGCGCAGGAGGCGGCCGCCCTGCCCTACCTCGTTCCGTTCCTGGCGCCGGACGTGGTCGACGTGCCAGGCGACTTCAATTTGGACGACGTCGTGGACGGCGACGACCTGTTGCTGTGGAGCATGTCGGCCGGGCGCTCGGGGCTCGACCTGGCGGCCGACGGCGACAATGACGGCGACGTGGACGGCAACGACTTTCTCGTGTGGCAGCGGAATCTGGGGATGACGACGGCGGTTGCGGCGACGACGGGGCAGGTTCCGGAGCCGGCGTCGGGGGCGATTCTGGCGGCGCTGGGCGTGAGTTTCGCTGCGCTTCGCCGTGGGTCGGGGGGCAGTCCCCGTCACTCGATGACCCAGCGATAGGCCGCGTACAGGCCGAGGGCGGCGCCGAGGAGCATCCACCACGGCTTGCGGGGCGGCGGGGCGTCTTCGTTCGAGATGTAGCGCTCGCAATGGGGGCAGCGCGGGGCGTCTTCGTGGATCTCCTTGCCGCAATAGGGGCAGGGGATCGTGGGCTCGTCGTCGAGGTTTTCGTCGACTTCATCGTCGTCGAAATCGTCGTCCCAGTCGTCGTCGGCTTGCCAGCGGGTGGGCATTGGACGGGTGCTCAGGGGTCGGGCCGGGGGCGAGGGGGACTGTCCCCGCTTCGCAAGGACAGTCCCCGGCGGCGCTCATTCGACGACGAGGCCTTCGAGTCCGGCGTGCGGCTGCGGGAATTGCGGGTCCATCTTTTCGAGCGTCTCGCGAAGCAGTTGGCTGACCACCAGGTTGCGATACCACTTGCGGTCGCTAGGGACGATGTGCCACGGGGCGTGCTGGGTGTTGCACTTGCTGAGCATGTCCTCGGCGGCGCGGCGGTAATCGTCCCAGGACTTGCGCTCTTCGAGGTCGCCCGGGTTGAATTTCCAGCGCTTCGTTGGATCGTCGAGCCGGGCCTGCAGCCGCTCCTTCTGCTCGTCGCGACTGATGTGGAGATAACACTTGACCAGCGTGGTGCGGCCGGCAACGAGGTTTTCCTCGAAGCGATTGATGCGGTCGTAGCGGGACTGCCACTGGTGCTCGGGGACGAGCTTGTGGACGCGCACGACGAGCACGTCCTCGTAGTGCGAGCGGTTGAACACGCCCACGCGGCCGTCCCGCGGCGCGGCCTTGTGGATCCGCCAGAGGAAGTCGTGGGCCAGCTCCTCGGTGGTCGGCGCCTTGAACGAGGTGATCGCGCAGGTCTGGGGGTTCACGTCGGCGAGCACGCTGCGGATCGTGCCGTCCTTGCCGGAGGTGTCCATGCCCTGGAGCACCAACAGCACGGCGCGGCGGTCCTCGGCGTACAGGCGGTAGGCTAACTCGCCAATGGCAACGGCGTTGGCCTGGAGCTGGCGTTCGCCTTCGTCTTTGTCGAGGTCGCCGTGGACGTAGCGGGGGTCGAAGTCGTCGAGCTTGACGTCTGAGAGCGGCGGCGGGGTCAGGGGTTGCTTCATGATGTGGCTGTGGGAGCGGCGAAGCCATCGCCGGCTTTATGAAGTGGAGGCAAGCGCCGCTTCTACTTCACTCCGCGTCGCCGGTGAGCCAGAGCTCGCCGTCTTCGTCGATGTGGACGTGGATCACGTGGGGATGGCAGCAGACGGGGCAGTCCTCGACATACGTTTGATCGCGGCCCGCGGACAGGTCCACCGGCACGACGATCTCCTCGCCGCAGTGGTCGCACAAGTAGGTCGCGTCGTCGTGCACGGGGGAGGCTTGAGACTTGAGGCGTAAAGCTTGAGGACGAGATGCGCTTGTTGCACTGCCGCGAGCGTGCGGGGCGGGTGCATTCTAGCTGGCGCTGGCGGCGGCGAGAAGATTTGGCTGGTGCGGGCGGCTAGTCCGGCAGCGGCTGGCCGCGCGTTTCGGGTCCCAGCCAGATGAGCACGACGCCGACGAGATAGATGGCGGCGAGCGTGGCGCCGGCGCTCGCCAGTCCGTCGACGGCTTGGCGCTCGCGCGCCACGCCCTGGGCGAAATAGGCCGTGAGCACCGCGGTCTGCAGCGAGCCGACCGCCGACAGGACGCGGCCGAAGTTGTAGGCGAATCCCTGGCTGGTGGCGCGGATGCTCGTAGGGAAGAGTTCCGGGAAGTACAGCGGGAACCAGCCGTAGAACGCCGCGGTGGCGCCGCCGGCGAGGAACACCGAGGCGAGAAACTGCGGGCCAAACGCGTCGTTGCCGCGATAGAGGTAGACCAGCGAGACGAACGACGCGACGCAGAGCACGGCATAGGTGAGGCGCCGGCCGAACTTGCCCGCGGCGAGCGCGGCGAGGATCGTGCCGACGATGGCGCCGGCGGCGGAGGCGATCTGCGTGAATTCTTTGGCGTACTTGGCGGAAGCGTCGCGGGCGTCGGGGGGTTGGAGCTCAGACAACGCGATCGCCCACTTGGGCGCCCACTGGAGCGAGCCCCACGTGCCCAACAGCGGCACGCCCGCCAGGCAGGCGCCTAGCAGCAGCCTCCGCAGATACATCGCGCGCCGGCCGGGCGTCGTTTGTCCCGCCGCCTCGGCGCGGCCGAGGTAGCGCATCACGGGATAGAGGAATCCCAACAGCGTGACGACGAACCCCGCTGCAGTTCCACCGATGCGTAGGGTCGTGAACCAGGCGGGCGTGGCCGCGGGCTCGGCGCCGGCGGGCGCGGTTGGTAGCAGCGTGTCGCGCGCCAACGGCGACCACAGAAGCACCGTGGCCAGCGCGGTGCACGCTCCCAGGAGCACGCCGACCAGGTCGCGCGTCGCCCAGTGCGAGGCGCGGCCCTGGGCGCTGGCTTCCTCCCAGCGATGCGACTCGGGGACGAACAGCCGGATGAAAAAGACGAGCAGCGCGGGGAGCGAGCCGGCGATCATGAGCAGCCGCCAGCCGTCGCCGCGGAGCAGCGTCTCGACGCGGTCGGCCGGCAGTCCGAGCCGCAGGAGCAGGTCGCCGGCGCCCTCGATGAAGCGCACCAGCACGAGGCTCAACAGGCCGACGAGCAGCATGCCGACGTTCGCGGCGGCGCCGATCGCGCCGGCGAGCCAGGCGCGAGAACGATCGGGCCAGAGCTCGGTGACCAGCGCGACGCCGAGCGCCCATTCGCCGCCCATTCCGAGCGACGCGACGAACCGCAGCGCGGCGATGTGCCACGCCTCGCCGGCGAAACCGCACAGTCCGGTGAACACCGCGTAGGTGAGGATGCTGATCGACATGGCCCGCACGCGGCCGATGCGATCGCCGAGCCAGCCGAAGAACACGCCGCCGGCCGCGGCGCCGACGAGGAAGACGGACATGATGACGCCGAACCACTCGGTTCCGGCGGCGGGGTTCGTAACGCTTTCGGCGGCGACGAGTTCCTGAAGGGCGCGTGGCCCTACGAGGGGGAACAAGCCAATCTCGAAGCCATCGAACATCCAACCGAGAAACGCCGCGACGAGGGCGGACCATTTGCCCCGCTGGTCGTCGGCCGCCGCTGGGATGAGTTGCATCATCGACTCGATACGCGCTGCCGCGGCGTGAAGCGGGCGATGAAGCCGCCGCCGGCGCTCAGATTCACGTCCAAGATATCGTCGCGCTCGACGCCGGTCTGCTGGAGGTCGACCTGCGTGGGATCGCCGCTGGCAATGTGGTCGCGGACGATTGACGCCGCAAGGTCGCCGTCGTCGAGAAACTGTAGCGGGACGGAGATTTTTCGCGCCTCGGGCCCGTTAAGCACGGCCAGGAACCACTGGTCGCCGCTGCGGCGGGCGTAGACGGCCAGTTCGCCGATCGCGCTGGGGGGCAGCACGATCGTCTCGTCCCACACTGCCGGGATGCTTTTGATCATCTCGACCGCGGGGTGCTCGAGCAGCGTCTGCGGGTGGGCGCCGTAGGTCAGCAGCGGCTCGTCGAACACGGCGGCCGTGGCGATCTGATGGGCGGCGGTCGTGTCGCCACGGCGTTCGCCGAACACGACCGGCGTGTAGTCGCCGGGGCCGGCGAGGTAGCGTGTGAAGGGGAGCGTGGCGTCGTGCCGAGCGCGATCAGTCAGCCGCCGCGCTTCCATGCCCTTGACGGCCTCGCGGGTCAGCTCGTTCGGCCAGGTGCGGGCTTCGCCGGCGGGTTTGTTGGCGCCGTGGAAGTTGACCATGATGTGATGCCGGGCCGCCTCTTCGAGCAGCGCCGCGTAGAGGTCGATCACTTCCTTGTGCTCGTGGTCGAAGAAGTCGATCTTCGCGCCGACGACGCCGGCGGCTTGCAGAGTGCGAAAGAACTCGGTGCGGGCCTCGGGCGTGCGAAGCTGCTGCGAGTGCCGCCAGAACCACAGGCCGACGCCCTGCTCGCGCGAAGAGTCGACGGCCTCCTTGATCTCGGCGTCGCTCCAGCGGCGCCAGAAACCCTCGACCACCTGGTACTCGAAGCCCAGCTCGCCGGCCCAGCGGCTGAAGTTTTTCACTTCGTCGAGCGAGTTATCGCCGCCGTCGAGGTATCGCCACACGGCCCGGCCGGGCTTGATCCACGGCTCGTTCATCCCGGCGGGGAAGAGCTTGGCGTCGGGCGGCGGGCAGACGTTGTGGACGAGATCGGAATTGACCAGCGCGTTGAGGTCGGCGGCGAGGAGCACGACGCGCCATGGCGAGACGATCGTCCCAGTCACCGCGGCGGGCTCGCGCATGCGCTCGACGTCGTCTTCGTACCGCAGGCGGAACGGGTAAGAGGCAGGATGGCGGTGGCCGAGTGCGATCTTGAACGCGCGATTGCCGGCGGTTTCCAAGGCCATGCCGCTGGAGTTGGCGAGAGCCGCTTCGGTGATGGCGGCGTAGCCGGCTCCATCGGGCAACTGGAACGTCATCGGCGGGGCGGCCCAGAGTCCGGCGGCGAGGTCGTCGACGGCATATCGCTGATGGACGGTTTCATAGTGGCCTTCAAGGTCGTGAAACCACGCGACACTGCCCGCGGGGAGCACAAGCGTTGTGTCCTCGTCGGGCACGCGCGGCGCGGCGTTGTCGACAGCGGCGGGAATCACCTGGCGGAAGGCTGCGCCGTCGTTGTAGGCGCGGACATCCAGCGTCCACTTGGCGCCACTGGCGGCGTGGGTCAGCTCGATCTTGGCGCCGCGGCAACGGTTGACCGCCGCCCTGTGGACGCCGCGCCACGGATAGGTTTCGTTGACCTCGTAGGTTTCGACCGCGCCGATTTCCGCGTCCTCGCTCAACCGCACGCCGTCGACGATCACGCCCAACAGCGATGGCTCAAGGACGGGCCGGCCGTGAAAGTCGACTGCGAGCGTCAGCCGGGCGTCGTCGTTGGCCACGGTCACGCGCACCGCGCCGTTAGGGCTTGTTACAACGGCCGTGGCGGCGATTGCCAGGCTCTCGCGGACGGTCCACGAAACCGCCAACACGACAATCCACCGTCGGGCCACTTGGAGACGCTCCATGTCGGTTCATCCTGCGGTTGAAGGAGTGACACTCTGACTGCCGCGAAAAGGCGCAAGAACCGCAAAAAAGAGAGTATTGAGAATCGTGGGCAATCTCCACTTGGGCGTTTTTTTCCTATTTTTGTGAGTTCTCGCGACTCTTTGCGGCCACCAGGGGTTGAGCAACACGGGCTCGGCGCCTCGCGCCAAGTGTCAACGCGCACGCGATCGTCGCCAAGCTGAGCGACGCCGGCTCGGGCACGCCGATGCCCAAGGCATGAAACGGAAACGCCGCGCCGATGTCCGCCAGCGCTTCGTGCATCAGGAACACGTCGGAGAGATTCGTGAAGCCGTCGATGTTGAGGTCGCCGTGCGTGTAGCGGGCGTACGAGCCGACATGGCCGGTCGTCTTCCACCCGGCGACGAACGCCGCCACGTCGACCACGGGGTCTAGGACGCCGTTCTGGTCGACGTCGCCGTCAATGCCGGTGAGCGCTCCGCCTGGCCCCAGCCGGATGATGAATGCTTGCGGCACGGCGGGGTCGGGCTGCCGCGGATCGGGGCCGGCTGTGAAGTACAACTCGCCGTCGTCGTCCTCGCCAAAGCTGTAGATCCGTGCCGGCAGGGCGAGACCGCCGAACGTGGGGCTATCGACGGTGAACTGAAACTCGAACACGTCGCCCACCTCGCCGTGCGGATCGTCGGGGTCGACGATCGCGTAGAACAGTGCGGCCGTCGAGAATCCCTGGCCCAGGTCGCTGAACACGTATTTGCCGCGCAGCGCCGGGATGGCGTCGCCGCGGTAGACGAACCCGCCGGAAATGCTGCGGGCCTCGGTTCGCGGCAGTTCAAGAAACGGTCGCAGCAGTCCAGGGAGCAGCGTGCCGTCGCCGGGGAGCGTGCCGTCGAGCGTGCCCTCCATCTCGCCCCAGCCGTAATTTCCGGCGGCCTGGACGCGGTTGATTTCCTCGCGGGCGTTTTCGCCGACGTCGCCCATCCACAGGTCGCCCGTGTCTCGGTCGAATTCGATGCGGAACGGGCTGCGGAACCCGAGGGCGAAGTTTTCGGCGAGCGTCGGCGAGGTGCGCGTCTCGACGGCGTCGTCCATCGCCCAGGGATTGGTCGTGGGAATGCTGTACGACGGCAAGCCCGAATGGGCGCTGATCCGCTGGATGGGCTGGCGATTGGGATCGGGGTCGATGCGGAGGATTTTGCCAAAGAGGGTCGACAGACCTTGCGCTCGTTGGCGACGAATGGGCGAGCTGGCCGGTTCGCCGCTCTGATCGCCGCCGTCGCCGGAGGAAATGTAGAGCAGGCCGTAGTCGGCGTCGCCCGGTTGGGCGTGGCGATCGAATGTCAGGTCAGCGACGTTGTGAAACGGCCCCGGCTGGTCGACGCGGAGGATTTCCCGCGAGTTGGCGAGCGTACCGGTAAAGGCCCCGTTGGCGACGTTGCCCGGCACGTTGCCGAAAGCGGCGAGATTCCACTCGCGAACTACGTCCTGGTAGTTCTCGGTGGTGGCGGCGAAGGGGAAATCAACCTGCGAATCGGGCAAGCCGCCCTGGCTGCTGCGCGGCTCGGTGGTGATCGTGTACAGCTTGCCGTAGCCGAACGTCGCCGGCTTGTTGAAGTCGGGATGGAACGCGATGCCGGTCATCCCCGCCTCCTGCGGCGGCACGAGACCGGACTGGACGCTGGTCAAGAGCGGCGTCGGCGCAAGATTCCGATTGGCGTCCATGACGCGAATCGTGCCGAGCACCGTCGATACGGCGAGCCGATCGGTGCCGTCGGGGAACGGCACAATGTCGATGGGGGTGAACTCGGTCTCCAGATTGGGCATGTAATCGACGACGACGTTGAGGCTGATCTCGACGGCGCCCTCGGGAACGCCGGGGCGCAGATTCACCGCGCGCGCCGACTGCGGTGCCGACGCCCACAGGCCGACGGCGCCGGCTGCCAATAAGAACCTCCTCATGGTGCAAATTCTCCAAGGCGTGCCTGATCTCTGTTGCCGTGAACGACTGCTGCCGCGCGAACAACAGTCGCCGACCTGCCACGAGCGCAGGTCG
>JBIOVA010000306.1:0-6226 GCA_044867485.1 Lacipirellulaceae bacterium
TCGGGGGCGGGGCGTTGATTAACGCCCCTGACCGCACGCTGCAGCTCTGGGACGGAATTACGGCCGCCGATCTGGCCGTAACGATCGTCAACAACGGCGCGCTGGCCATCGACGAGTCGTTCACGAATGGGACCGCCGGCCAGGTGCAAGCCGTCGACTACGAGCAGACGGCCAGCGGCGTCTGGCAGCTCGACGTGGGGGGCATCGGCCTCACGGCGTTCGATCGCTTCACGCTGACCGGCGCCGTCGTCCTGGGCGGCACGCTCGAACTGTCGCTGGTCGATGGCTTCGTCCCGGTAATAGGAAACACGTTCAACGTCCTCTCAGCCGCCGGCGGCGTTTCAGGCTCGTTCGACGCCGTGCTGCAGCCGACGACCATGCCTGCTGGGTTGATGTTCGACGTCAATTACTTGGGTACGATCGTTCAATTGGAAGTTATTAGCGCACCGACATTCACCGCCGACTTCGATGCCGATGGCGACGTCGACGCCGACGACCTGGTGCAGTGGCAAGGCGACTTTGGCGTGAACGGCGACAGCGACGCCGACGCCGACGGCGACTCCGATGGCGCCGAATTCCTCGTCTGGCAGCGTCAATTAGGCGGCGGGCTGCCAACAGTCGCCGCTGCCGACGCCGTGCCGGAGCCGGCCAGCGGAATTGTCGCGGCCGTGTTCGCCGCCGTCCTGGCGACGCAACGGCGCAGGCGGCGGACGCAATTCGCGGGTTCGCCGGATTAACTCATAATCTTTCCGGCTTTTCTTGGCCGCTTTGATTCTTGCCGCGGATTTCCCCTGCATGCGGGCGCCGCAGTCGGGCCCCGCGGGATGCGATGCGCGCCGCGTAACACACTCGCGCGCCTCCGCTTCACCCTTCCACGGGACAGTTCAATTCGGAGAGGTTCAGCATGCGGCGATTCATGGGCGGATTGGCGTTGGCGGCGGTGATGGTCGGAGCGGGCGGCTCCACAGCCGACGCGCAGACCTCATGGGACAACGGCGCCGGGACGTTTCTGTGGGGCGACTTCAACAACTGGAGCCCTAACGGAAATCCCAACGGCGACGCCGTCGCCATCGGCAGTCTGCCGGCGGCGGCCAATGACACGACGCTTATCGACGCCGTGTACGTTATCCAGTCGCTTACGATCACCAATGGCGCCGACGTCATCAATAGTCCCGACGGCGGGACGACCGACTTCGAATTGGAGGTCGTCGGCGCCACGATCATCGCCGATGCCGGCAGCTCCTTCACCGTGTATGGCGGCAACCCCAACGGCTTGGACACCGGCACGCTCGAAATCAACAACGGCGCCGATCTCATTCTCAACTCGCAGGAGGCCGCGGGGTTGGCGGTCGTCGAAGTGGACAACGGCGTTTTGACGAATAGCATCGGCGGCCTGATTACCGGCAACGGCCGGATTGATCTGGAGCGTTTCCTCGTCGGGACGGCGACGCTGTTGAACAACGAAGGAACGCTCACAGCGACGCATCTTGGCATCGTCCTCGGCCAGCCGCCGGCCTCGACGCTGCGGATCACGGCGCTCGACGCCGACGCCCGCGTCGACCTGGACGGAGCGGGCAACTTGGGCGTCGTCAACGTCAACAGCAACGCCACCCTCGACGTCGACGTGCCGCTGAGCGAAGGATTTAGCGGCGATCTCAATCTCGCCGCCGGCGCTACGCTCGACGTGGCCAGCGCCTGGGGCATCGCCGACGCGACTGTCGACGTGAACACGCCCGGCGCAATCGTCGGCACCGGCGGCCCGGCGGCGCATCTGGCCGGCGGACCCATCACCATGAATGGCGGGACGATCACGCTCAACGACAGTTTGGACGCTCTGGTCGTCGACGCAGAGTTCGCCGCCAATCTTGGCGCTATCGTGAACGAGGGGTCGATCACGTTCAACGCCCCGGCGTCAATCGGCGGCGGCGTCAACTTCGACATGATTGGCGCCGATGCGAAGCTCGTCGTCAACGCCACGGTGAACATCGACGTGCTCAACTTCAACCTCGATGGCGACGGCCTTGCCGGCAACGTGACGACGATCAACGCGGGCGGCAACCTGGATCTCGACCTGGGCGCGGGGGCCGACGAGAACTTTGACCACACGATCAACCTCAACGGCGGCGAGCTCGACGTCACAACCGCGGATAATACGTGGGCGATCATCAACTCCGGCGTGATCAACGCGGGCGGGGCGGCGATGTCGACGATCAACGGCGAAACGTTTCAGATCGCTGGAACAGGCGCCGTCAACGTGGCGACGAACGCTGGATTGAACGTCAACGCGACGACGCAGATCACCGGCGCCACGGACTTTACGATCGCCGCCGGGGGCGAGTTGAACTTCGCCACGGTGACCTACGGCCAGGCGAATGCGACGTTCACCGGCGACGGGATTCTCCGCAAAGGGACGGCGACGATCGCAGCGCCCACCACCTGGAACGTCGCGGTGGTCGACCTCGACGACGGCACCACGACGCTTAACGAAGATCTAACGATTCTTGCCACGGCCATCGAGGATGCTCCCGACGACGGTCTCGACGCCGTGATCACGATCAGCGACACGCGGCTCTTGACGGTCATCATCGCCGAATCGAATTCCTGGACGGTCGATAACCTCGGCGTCATCAATTACAACGGCGACGCGACGGCGGATTCCTATCTGGCCGGCTCCGACGTCGCCATGAACGGCACGATCAACCATGCCGGCGACGGGCGGATCGATGCGAGGTTGGACATCGGCGCCACTGGCGTGATCAACATCTACACAGCGGGCGAGGTACTCCGGCTGGGCGGCGGCAACGTCACCGACGATCCCAATACGATCGCGGGCGGCGTCATCAACGGTCCCGGCATCCTCCGCGTCGAGTCGGGTTCATCGCTCCGGGGCTTTGGCACGATTAACGCGACCATCAACTTCGTCGAGAACGCCGACCTGTTCGCCGACAACGGCACGTTGACGATCGCCGGGGCAATTCTCGACATCAACATCTTCGGCGTCTTCGCCGACGGCGTGGCCAACGTGACCAATCCCTGGAATACGGATTCCGTCGGCGGCGTGAGCATGTTTGGCGGCGAGCTCACTGGGGCTCAGATTACCAATGACGGCGGCCAGGGCATCGGCGGCCGCGGGTTGATCTCGGCGCGCGTGGTTAATAACACGCGCCTTCGTGGAGCCAACGGCGGCACGCTCATCGTGGAAACGCCCGGCAACGACAACGACTGGGACGGCGGCGGCGCCGGGCGCATCATCGCAGATGGCGCCAATGTTGAGTTGCGCGACACGACGAGTTTCGCGTTCAACGGATCGGTCGAGGTTCACGCGGGCCGGCAGGTGTTCGCCAATGGCTTCGAGCTTGAGTTCGAGCCCGGCTCGACGCTGACGCTCACCAACGGAGTCTATCAGTCGACGCATGCCACGAACTTTGGCGGCGCCCTGGTCGTCAACGCGGGAGACGGGTCGGTGATCCAAACCGGCGACACGCTCATCTTCGACACGGGCGGCACGGTGACCTTGGCCGGCGATCTTGGGCTGGAAAATGAACTGACGATCGTGCAAGTCGGCGTGGCATTCAGCGGCGCCGGCAAATTGATCAATGGACAGGATCGCGTGATTGCCCCGGACGGGACGGCGTCCATCGATGTCCTGTTCGAGAATCACGGGACGCACGCCGTCGCGGGCACGGCGATCGGACGCAACGACTTCGTCGACTACATCCAAGCCGAGACGGGCCGGTTGGCAATTGGCGTCAACGGCACGGGCATTGGGGCGTTTGACCGTATGTTCGTCGACGGCCAGATCCAGCTCGCCGGTGCGCTAGACCTGAGCCTGGGCGGCGGCTACATGCCGGCGCTCAACGACCTGATCACGATCATTTCGGCGCCGGGCGGCGTGCTCGGCGCCTTCGCCGAGGTGAACCAACCGGCGGGTATGCCGGCCGGATTGCTTTTCGATGTCGACTACAACGACATCCAGTTCGTGCGGCTGCGAGTGGTGAGCGCGCCGATTTACTCCGCCGACTTCGATTTGGACGGCGATGTCGATTCCGACGATCTGAAAGCGTGGCGGTCGTCGTTCGGCGTGAACGATGGCGCCGACGCCGATGACGACAACGACTCCGACGGCGCTGACTTCCTCGCTTGGCAGCAGCAGCTCGGCAGCGTGCCGGCGGCGCCCGCTGCCGATGCCGTGCCCGAGCCGGGCGGCGTCGCGATGGGCCTGGTGACAACGTTCTCCTTCGCCGCCAGCGTCCGCGGGCGTCGCCTCCGCCGGCCCTCAGGGCGATTTTCCTGAAGACCGCCGCCAATAGTGTCGAGTTATCACTAGTAGGAGATTGTGATTATTCGGCGCCTGCTTGCGCTGGGCGGCCGCGGCTTGCGTCGCGGCCGGCCCGTGGGCGTCACGCGTCGCATTAAGGAGAAGTCGGGCGATGAATGTCTCGTATGTGCATTGCGGGTCGTTTCGGCTCGCGCGCGTCGCTGCGGCGGCGCTGTTTGCGGCGCTGCTGGCCGAACCGGTCGCGGCTCAGTTTCTGGGGACCGATTTCACTTCGGGCAATGCGTCGGGGGCCACGGCCGACGCCACTGCGGCGGCCATCGGGACCAACGCGAATGCGTCGGGGTTCGAGTCCCAGGCCGTGGGAAACGCTGCGACTGCATCGGGTTATGCG
The DNA here is from genome assembly GCA_044867485.1 of Lacipirellulaceae bacterium. Lineage (GTDB taxonomy): Bacteria > Planctomycetota > Planctomycetia > Pirellulales > Lacipirellulaceae > Lacipirellula. The sequence goes on from JBIOVA010000306.1 coordinate 4,671, forward strand.
TCCCTGGCCGTGGGTCACGGCACGACTGCGTCGAACGAGCGCTCCATCGCCGTGGGCCACGGCGCGACCGCGCCGGGCCAGTTCGCGTTGGTCGTAGGCGGCGAGTCGACGGCGTCGGGCTCGTTCTCGACGGCCGTGGGCGGCAACGCTACGGCGAGCGGTCTTTCAGCGACAGCGCTGGGGCATCTTGCCGAGGCCAGCGACCAGCAAGCGCTCGCGGTGGGGAGTTCGGCCGAAGCGACCGCCGCGAATAGCACGGCGGTCGGGACGCAGGCGACGGCCAGCGGCGCCTTTACGACGGCGCTTGGCTATAACGCGGACGCCACCGTTAACGCCAGTACGTCGATCGGGAGTTGGGCCGTGGCCAGCGGCTTGAGCAGCACCGCCGTCGGATTCGAAGCTGAAGCCAGTGGAATTAATTCGGGCGCGCTCGGCGCCGGCGCCGTCGCCGCTCACGCCAATGCTTCTGCGATCGGCGCGGGCGCGGCGACGACGCGCGACAATCAAATGATGCTGGGCACGGCGAGCGCCACCTACACGGCCCCCGGCCTCGCTTCCGCCGCCAGTTCGGCGGCCCAATCGGGTCCCACGCAGTTTGTCACCACCGACGCGGCCGGCAATCTGGCCGCGGTCGATCTCGACACGCTTGGAGTCGTTACGGCCGACCAGCTCAACGACGCCTACGAAGGCTCCGCCATCGCGATGGCCATGACCCGAGTGCCGACGACGCTGGCCGAAGGCGAAACGGTCGCGGTCGCCAGCGGCTGGGGAACCTACAACGGCGAAAACGCCGTCTCGATTGGGGCTATCGGCCGCGTGACGGACCACGTCTATGTCAATGGCGGCGGAGCGGTCGGCACGGGCCGCGGCAACGGCGGCGGCGCCGCGGGCGTCGTCGTCGGCTGGTAAATCGTCGGCCGGGCCGGCAACTTCGCTGTGTGGCAAGGGTTGAGCCCGAACGGGCGCGATTGGCCTCCCCTCCGGCAAGCTTGGGAATCACCTGCGCGTGATCACCAAAGTATCGACGATTCGCCTGCTCGCCGCGTGATCGCAATGGTTCACCGTCTGCTGGACGCTCGCATGTTAAGCGGCGTGCGGTCCGCGCAACCTCGCCGCGCAATTCCCAGGCGGCGGCATGACGGCAACGCGCGCCGCGACCGCCGTGCCCAAACCGGGCGGCGCCGCGATCGCAGCTGCCACGACTGTTGTCTTAACTGTCCGCCCGCATTCCGTCGGGCGGCTTTCCGGGCGCTTTTCCTGAAGACCGCCGCCACTAGTGTCGAGTTATGAATAGTGTCTGGTTAATGTTATTCGTGAGTCGCAAAATCTGGCCGTGCCAAGGGATGTTGGCCGGTAATGAGTTCGCGTTATGAATCGATGGATATCGGCGGCGCCGCTGCTGGCGGCGATTTTGGTCGAGCCTGCCGCCGCCCAATTTTTGGGGACCGACTTCACGTCGGGCAATGCGTCGGGCGCTTCGGCCGACGCCACTTCGGCAGCCATCGGAACGAATGCCACGGCCTCGGGGGTTGAGTCTCTGGCCGTGGGGGGGGGGG
>JBIOVA010000307.1:0-28423 GCA_044867485.1 Lacipirellulaceae bacterium
CCGGCTGCGCCTCCCGGTGGAAGTAGTTGCTGCCGCGGCCGGGAAGGAGTTGCGGCTTGCCCGCTGGTGGGGGAACGCGCTTCACTGTGACGCGATAGAAGTCCTCGCGCGGCCGCTCCGACAGCGAATAACATCGTACCAACGGGCGACTTGGGTCGCTCGACGGCAGGTGAAATGTCAAATACTGGCCCGGCTCAAACCGCGGCAAGGGCTGGCCGTCTTCGGGCGCCAGATAAAACGAGCGGCAGCGCTCGGCTTCATCGACCACCGCGGTGACGCGAAACGGCCGGGCGCCGGTCCACGCTTTGAGCGCCGGTTGGCTTGCCCGCGCCCAACGAATTGCCGCCTGCAGCTGGACGACGAAATCTTCACGGCGCTCTTCGGTGCGCTCCGCCTGGAGCGCGCCGCGCCGCCGCAGCGACCGCACCCCGGCGGCGGCGCGCAGGCCTGCAGCGCCCACGAGCGTGGCGCCGGAAATCATTCCCAGCGTGGCCGGTTCAAGCATGTCGCCGTACCCAAGCGCGACGGAGAATCATCGCCGCCACCAATGCGCATCGGGACAATTGCCGCGAAACTCCTACGGTGCGGCGCCAGACGCCGTCTATACCGGTTGTGCGGCCTGGTACACCGCCCCTCGTCTGGGGCGTGCGGCGTCGCGGAACCTACCTTTGACTAACGCCAAACTCCGCCGTCCTGCGAGGTTTCGGCGCGGTCAAGGCCGGTGTGCAATTCCTCTGGCCGCGACTGGCCGCCGCGAGGAGTCGGGACCGCCTCGCCCAGGATGAAACAGCATCGCGATTGACTCTCATGTGGCACGTCGCCATTTACAGTTCTGACCAGCACGAGCAATTCCGTTCGGTGCGCGCCCGGTTCGCCCTAGCCCGAAACGCCGCCGGCGACCGGTGGCAGTTCGCCGAGGACGAGGCGCCAGAGGCGCGCGTGTCGCTGCGGATGCGCGCCCACGACGACATGCTGCGGCTGGAATGCCGCGGCTTCAGCGGTCACGTGGAACTCGCCGATGGCGCGGCTTTCTGGTCAGGCAAGCCCATTGAGCTCTCGCTGCCGTGCCTGTTCCGCGTCGACGACGTGTGGTTTGAGATCTACTCCACGGAGTCGGCCGTCACGGCCGGCTTGGAGCCGCTGCAACGCGCGAATCCCAAGGGTCGCAGCGGCGCCCAGAGCGTGGCAGGGCCCGACGCCGCGACCGTGGCCAAATGGCTGACGTCGGTCGGCAAGCTGCATCGCACGGCCGCCAGCGCTCCGCAGTTTTTCTCCACCGCGGCGCACCTGACGCTGGAGAGCACGGGGCTCGATGCGGCCATGGTCCTCACCCGCGACGGTGACGCCTGGCACATCGCCGGCAGTGCGATCCCGCAGCCAGAGCACGGCATTTCGTATGACGCCGAGGCGCTGGCCCTGGTGTTCGACCATCCGGAAGTCTGGCGGTCCCCGGCTATCGCCGCGCGCGGCGAGCGCGTCGACCCGCGTCCCTCGCAGCAGTCGGTGGTGGTGGCGCCGGTGCTCGATGACGAGGGCAGCGTGATCGCCGCTGTGTACGGCGTGCGGCACGGGCGCGGCGACAATCGTCGCCGCGGAATTCGTCCGCTCGAAGCGCGGGTCGTCGAGCTGATGGCCGACGCCGTGGGCGTCGCGATGGCGCGCCGGGCCCAGGAAATCGAGTCCGCCCGGCAGCAAGTGCTGCTGGAGCAGGCGTTCTCGCCGGCAGTCGTCGAACATTTGCAGAGGCATCCCGAAGCGCTCGCCGGCTCCACGCGCGAGGCGACGATGCTGTTCGCCGACCTGCGCGGCTTCACGACGCTGGCCGAGGGGCTGCCGCCGGCCGACGCGTACGAATTGCTTGGCGCCGTCATGGAGCAACTCACACAGGCCGTGATGGACCACGGCGGCGTGGTGATCGACTACTACGGCGACGGCCTCAGTGCGCTGTGGAACGCTCCGCTCGACGTCCCCGAGCACGCCGATCTCGCTTGCACGGCGGCGATGCACATGCTCGACGCGATCCCGGTCGTCGACGCCCTGTGGCGCGAGCGCGCCGGACAACCGCTGGAACTGAGCATCGGCCTCCACTCGGGCGAGGTACAAGTCGGCAACGCGGGAACGCGGCGGCGTTTGAAATACGGCCCTCGCGGCAGCGCGGTCAACGTGGCCAGCCGCGTGCAGGCCGCCACGCGGCAGATCGACGTGCCGCTGCTGGCGACGGATGCCGTGCGGCGGCGGTTATCGACGCGATTCGTGACGCTCAAGGCGTGCACGGCAAAGTTGCCGGGGCTTGAGCAGCCCGTCGAGCTGTTCACCGTCTTCCCGGCGACCGACGGCGAGCGACTGCAGGCCGAGATCGAACGGTACGCCGCGGCCCTGGAGGCGTTCGAGGAGGGCGACCTCGACCACGCGGAGCGCGTGTTGCAGGACCTGCTCGCCCGAGGGCCTGTAACGCCGGCCGCCTTTCTCGCCCGTCAGGCTGCTGCGCTTCGGCACGGGGCGCTCGGCCGCCGCGCGACCGACCAGTTCGGCCGGCCCGCCGAGGCAATCATCGAGATTCTGGCGAAGTAGGCAGCGGCAGCCGCTCGGCGAGATCGACCGCTTCCTGCGTGGCCGGCAGCCAACTCGTGCCCGCCGCAGCGACGAATTGCACCCACGCGCCGGCCGGCAGGTCGACATACTTGGGTTGCATCACCAACGGCCGCCCGCCGCTTTCCGCAATGCAGCCTTGCGGCAGGTTCGACTCGCTGTTCAATTCGCCGGTCAGCGTAAGGCCCTGGCGGTTGAGGCGGAACTCGCAGGCGAGTCGATCGACGGCGATCATTTCCGTCGTGACGACGCTCGGCTGCTCGCAATAAAGTTGCTTCACGGCCGCTTCGACAAGCGACCAACTGACTTCAACGCCAGTGGCGCGAACAGACCCCGCGAACGACTCGATCTGCCGCCCGCGCCAGCGCAGTTCATGGAGCGTGACGGTCGTGCGACCCCGTGCCACGTGCGGCGAACCCACCGGGAGCATGGCCGCGAGATCCGCGTCGTCGATTTGCCCGGCGGCGCGGCCGCCAAGAACACCGCCGGTCCAATCCAATTGCACGGCGCCCGAGAAAGCGGCGTCCGTTCCACAACTCGCCATGACCGGGCCTGCCGCGGCGAACAGCCAGCTCGGCAGTTCGACGCCGCGACAGTCGATGGTCGCGCGTGTGATTCGCGAGCCGCCGTCAGCAAGCTGCTGCAGCGAGATGCGAACCGCGGGCGCCCCGGCGTCGTTTTCGGACAGGTGTGCGAAAAGCTGCGCCTTGACGCCACTCGCCGCATCGCGCGTCGCGCGGACCTGCACGTCGTGAAATTCCACGGCGTCGTTCGCGTCAGCGCCGCGGATCGCGAGCCGGTCGACGTCGAAGCGCACCTGTTCCTTATTCAGTTGCCATAGCCAGTCGTTCGCCCGCCGGACGAGTGCGTCGAGTTGGGCGGCGTCGATCGTCGCCGTTTGGGCGGAAATCGTGGCGGCGCGGCGGCCCCAGTGTGTTTCAAGGTCCGTAAATTCGACCAGCGACAGATGGGTTGTCAAATCGGCGAGCATTAGCCCATCGCTCCGCACCACGCCGGGGCGCGGTTCGCTCCAACTTTCCAATCGCGCTGCGACGTGGAGGGCAGAACCAAGCCGTTCCGCTTCGTCGCCGACGAGGTTTGGGCGATGGCGCCACCCAATCCACGCAAGCGTCGCCACCGTGGGCGCCGCGCAGAGCAGCACGAACGCCGTGCGGCAGACGTGCTTGCGCGTGGTTTCGTGAAGGCTGAACATCCGTGTTCGCCGCAGGAGAAGTCGCCGGGGTCGGGGACGACCCGGCTCGTCCTGAACCCTGAATCCTATTTCCTCGCCTACCGCTCCGCCGCCATGTCCATAAAGAGCTTGTACCGCGCTTGCATCTCCGCGAGGCTATCGCCGCCGAACTTGTCGATCACCGCCGCGGCAATCTCGAACGCCACGACGTTCTCGACGATTACGCTCGCCGCCGAGATGGCGCACACGTCGCTCCGCTCATAGCTCGCTTCAACCGGCTCCTTCGTGTCGAGATTGATCGACTCCAGAGGCTTCCGCAGCGTGCTGATTGGCTTCTTGGCGGCGCGGATGACGATCGGCTGGCCGTTGGTCATGCCCGCCTCCAGGCCGCCGGCGTTGTTCGTTGGCCGTTCGTACCCCAGCGTGGGCGTGTGCTTGCGACTGGCGTCGTAACGGATGGGATCGTGCACCTGCGAGCCGCGCCGCCGCGCCGCCTCGAACCCCAGCCCGATCTCGACCCCTTTGATCGCCTGCACGGCCATCACCGCCTGGGCGAGCCGGCCATCGAGCTTGCGGTCCCACTGCGCGTGCGTGCCGAGGCCGAACGGCACGCCGTGCACCTGCACTTCGACGACGCCGCCCAGCGTGTCGCCGTCCTTGCCAGCGCGGTCGATCGCCGCCTTGATCGCTTCGTCGCGTTCGAGGTTGAGTCCGTACAGCTCGCTCTGATCGCGGATGACCCGCAATTGGTCAAGCGTGCCGGGGACGGGGTCGATCTTCTCGCCGCCCACTTCGGCGACGAAGCCAAACACCGTGACTTCGAACGCCGCCAGGAGTTGCTTGGCAAGCGCCCCGGCTGCGACGCGCACTGCCGTCTCGCGGGCCGACGCCCGTTCGAGCACGCCGCGGATGCTGCCCAGGTACTTCACGGCGCCAGTGAGGTCGCCATGCCCGGGCCGCGGCTGCGGCAGATCGTCGAGCCGTTCGAGCTTGTCGTCGCGGTTAACGACCTCCAGCGCAATCGGACTGCCGAGCGTGACGCCCTTCCAAATGCCGGAGCGAATATCGACTGTATCCGTCTCGATGCGTTGCCGCCCGCCGCGGCCGTACCCCCCCTGCCGGCGTCGCAGCTCGACGTTGATCGGCTCGACATCGACGGTCACGCCGGCGGGAAAGCCATCGACCAGCGCGATCAGCGCCTTGCCGTGCGATTCGCCAGCGGTCCAGTAGCGGAGCATTGGGAGGTCGAAAATAGAGACTTCAGAACTGCAGTGCGCAACGCGATCCGCTGTTAGCCGCGACGCGAAGGTCCGCCGCAGCGGAGCGCGCGAGCCCCCTGCGCACACGGCGCGGAGCGTACGATCCCACCCCAACCGCCGCAAGGCGGCCCTTGCTTGCATTGTAGTTTGGCAAGGGCAGGCGAGATAGGCAGCCATGCAGCTCCCTACGCCCAAGCGAACGCGTCTCCCGTAATCCGCTCGTACGCCTCGACATACTTGGCCCGCGTTTGCTCGACGATGTCGTCGGGCAACTCCGGCGGCGCGCTGTTCTTGTCCCAGCCGCTGGTGTTGAGCCAGTCGCGCACGAACTGCTTGTCGAACGACGGCTGGCTACGGCCTGGCTGGTAGCCGGCGGCAGGCCAAAATCGCGAGCTGTCGGGCGTCATCACTTCGTCGATCAACAGCAGGTCGCCGTCGGCAACGGAGCCGCCGGTCGATGGTCGCCCCGGCAGAAGGCCAAACTCGAATTTGGTGTCCGCCAGAATGATGCCGCGCTCCTGGGCATGCCGGGCGCCGCGGGCGTAAACGTCGAGACTTCGCTGTCGCAATTGCTCCGATAGCTCGGCGCCCACCAGCGATTGCATCTCGGCAAATGAGATATTCTGGTCGTGCTCGCCTTGCGGCGCCTTGGTCGCGGGCGTGAACATTGGCGCCGGCAACCGCTCCGATTCCCGCAATCCCGACGGCAACGACACGCCTGCGACATGGCCGGTTTCCTTGTACTCGCGCCACGCCGAGCCGCTGAGGTACGCCCGCACGACGCACTCGATCGGCACGACTTCGGTCTTCCGCACGAGAATCGTGCGGCCCGCCAGCGACTCGCGATCCGCGCCGCGCGGCAGATCCATCCGCTCGACCTCCGTTTCCAGCAGATGGTTCGGCGCCTCCAGCATCCTGAACCAGAAATTGCTAAGCTGGGTCAGCACGCGGCCCTTGTCGGGAATTGGCGTCGGCAGCACCCAGTCGAAGGCGCTGATCCGATCGGTGCTCACCAGCAGCAGCCGATCGCCTAAATCGTACACGTCGCGCACCTTGCCGCGACGGCACGGCACTCCGGTCAAATGGGTTTCGACGACGGCGGCTGACATGGGGCGCCTCCTGCGGCGATTGAGTCGCGTTGGTCCATATCGGCGAATATACCCGAGCGCCGCCTTCCGCGGCACGTGTCACCCCGAGAGCCTGTCCTGAAGTCCGCGGAAGGATCCGCCGAGGGGTCCGGCCGGATTCCTCGGAAGACCTCGGAATGATAGGGCAGTCAACGCCGCATTCAGCATGGTTCTCCGATTTTGCCCACCCGCGCGGCGCGCTTGTGACCCATCGACGACGCCAGTAAAATCGAACGCAGCGAACCCACCTCGCTGCGTGGCACGGGCATTCTCGAGGCCTAACTGAGATGTCGCCGACCGCGGTACGGACTTCGCCTGTGCGCCGCTTGTGCGCTTCGAGGCGAGTGTGCCGCGACGAGCGCGGTTTGCGAGCCTCAAGAAGGTGCTCCACCATGGGACAGATGCGGTTTCGTCTGCACCAGCGCGACCGCATTCCCCCGGACGCCCTGTCGCGGATCTACGTGGCCGGCAGCGAGGATTTTCCCTGGTCGACGCGCTCCGTCTGGGACGGCGACGAGCTGATTGTCGAGCGGGGAGTCGACGACTCCGGGTACGTGTACGTGCCCTGGCACGTCGACGGGCACGGACTGCGGCTCCTGGGCACCACAACGCTCATGGAGCGCCAGGAGCCGTACCTGCTCGACGTGGAGCTGGCGCGTGGACTGATCCAACGGCTCCGTTCGCGGCTGTTCATCTGGGAGTGGCTGGGCCTGGTGACCGAACCAGCGCAGAGCGACAAGCTCCGCGAGGCGACCCGCCTGTTCAGCCGCGCAGCGACGAGCCAAGGCGACGTGCCGGCCTCGGCGACCGCGGCAAACCAATCGCTCGCCGCGGCGCTGACCGTGGCCGATGAGCTGGTGGCCAGCTACGCCGAGCAGTCGCTGCAAGTGCGTCAGCGGCAAACGCCCGTGTCCACGCTGCTGGGCGTCACGCTTGGCGCCCATTCGCCGCCGGTCGCCGTACGACGGCAGCTCGTCGACGCGTGCAGCATCGTGCAGGTTCCCGTGGGCTGGCGGGCGATCGAGTCCCGCGAAGGAAAACGCGATTGGAAGGCCACCGATGAGCAACTCTCCTGGTGCCAAACCGCCGGGCTCAAGGTCGCCGCGGGACCGCTACTGCGCATGGACGACCGCGGAGTGCCCGACTGGATGTACCTGTGGGAGGGCGACGACGAGAACCTCGCACAGCTCTTGCTCGATCACGTGCGGGCCGTCGTGTCGCGCTACGTCGGCCGGGTTCACCTGTGGCACGTCGCGTCGCGCGTGAACAACGGTCGGCTGATGTCGCTCGACGAGGAAAGCCGGCTCAACCTGGTGGCGAAGGCCGTGCAGGTGGTCCGCAAGATCGACCCTCGCACGCCGACGGTCGTTTCATTCGACCAGCCGTGGGCCGAGTATCTCGTGGAACAAGACAACGATCTGGCCCCGTGGCACTATGCCGACGCGCTGGTTCGCGCGGACCTCGGCATTTCCGGATTTGGGCTGGAGATCAACGCCGGCGCCTGGCCCCGGGGCAGCGCCCACCGTCCCGCGTTCGAGTACGGCCGACTCGTCGACCAATGGAGCCAGTTGGGCCTGCCGTTGATGGCTCTGCTGACAGCGCCGAGCGCAGCGGAGCCCGATCCGCTGGCGATCCAGGCCATTCATCCCGAGCCGGTCGAGCCGCCGCCGGGCTTACCGCAGGACCCGCAATGGGCGTGGGCCCGGCTCGTCGCGCCGCTGTTGGCGTCGCGCCCGTCGGTCCAGGTCCTGTTGTGGAATCAACTCTCGGACAACGAGCCGCACGAGTTTCCCCACGCCGGCCTGTTCGACGCGAAGGGCCGGGCCAAGCCAACGCTGGCCATGCTCCGCGAGCTGCGCAAGAGCTGGCTCGGCTGAAGCTCCGCAGGCTTGAGGTTTGAGGCCTGAGCCGTGAGGCCCAATGCCTTAAACCTCAAGTCTCAAGCCTCGCGTCTCAAGCCTTCCTCAGTACACCGGATGCAGCGTCCGATGGCGCTGGCCCAGCACGGCGTCTTCCCGCGTGTCGTAGTTCGGCAGCGCCTGGTCGAGCCGGCAGAAATGCAGCGCTTCGGCGCACTCGTCGTTCAACCCGCACAGCCGCAGCGCTCCCTGGCGTTGAAGCACGCGCTTCTGCAACGTGATGAGCTGCCCCATCAGCCGACTGGGAATCGTCGGCAGCGCATCCATCTCCAGCACCAGCCGATACACGAAGTGCCGGTCGGCCAGCTTCCACAACTTGTCGGCCATATCGACGGGTTCTTGTTTGCCTGGCCGCAATTTGACAAACAACCAATCGGGGCCGCGATCAACTTCGACGCCCCAGTCTTCACAGACTTCGTCCATGACAAGCTACTCCCCTTGGCGCGGTCGGTGCGAACCACGCCCCGACGCCTTCCGCCTACGCCAAGAAATTCGGCTAGAGAAACAATTCGAGGAGAAACGCAAGTGTGACGAGTCAATCACTGCCAATTCCGCCTCTCACTCCTGGGGGTCATCTTAGGACTGCCGGCATGCAGCGACAAGGTAAACCCGCGGCATGCGGGATTTCCGCATGGCCGCGTGCGCCAAGCGAGGAAGAATGCGCACCCTGAGCAGACTGCTAGCGTGACGAGCGAGAGCCCCTTGCAAAGCCAACGAACGCACTGCCATTCTGAGGTCCGCCGAAGAATCTAGCCGTGTTCAGTGCAGGCCAGACCCTTCGGCGGACCTCTGGGTGACAAACGACATGGGGGCCGCGCGACCCCTTACGCCCCGATCATCTCGGCGATCGTGCGCTCGGCGATTCCCAGGGCTTCCGGCAGTTTTGCGGGTTCGCGCCCCCCCGCTTGGGCTAGGTCCGGCCGGCCGCCGCCGCCGCCGCCCACCGCCTTCGCCACGGGGCCGATCCACTTGCCGGCGCTGACGCCTCGCTCTTGGAGCTGTTTCGACACGCCCGCCACGAGCGTGACTTTGTCGTCACCTTGCCGGGTGGCGAGCAGCACGGCGGATACTGGAGCCTTTTGGCGGATTTGGTCGATGAGCTGTCGCATGAGCCCCGGCTCGACGCCTGGCAGCTCGGCAACCACCACCTTGGCGTCCCCGTGCTCCGTCGCCTTCTGGAGCAGTGCATCAGCATTGAGCGGTCCCGCCGCATCGCGTTCTGCCAGCCGCGCCTCGAGCGTCGCCGCCTCCGCCAGCATCGCCTCAATCCGCTGCCCGACAGCGAGCGGCGCCACCGACAGCATCCGCGCCGCTTCGGCCAGCGCGGCCTTCGCGGCCTCGGCGCCCGTCTTCCCGCCGCTCGCCGGCTTAGCGCGCTCCCCCTTCGCCGCCAAATTCGGTTTCACCCCCGCATCCAGCGCCCGCTTCAATTCCCGCCGCCGCTCCACGAACTCGTGCACCGCGTGGGGCAGTTCGAAGAGTTCGACGCCCAATCGCTTCGCCGCCACGGTCGCTTCGGACAGCGTCTTATCACGATGCTCCGCCGCCTTCTTACCTGTGAGCGCAACAATCCGCCGCGTCCCCGCCGAGACGCCTTCCTCGCTGAGCACCTCGAACGTCTCCACGTCGCGCGTGTTCGTCAGGTGCGTGCCCCCGCACAGTTCTTTGCTGAAGCCGCCCATCGACACCATCCGCACGGGATCGGGGTACTTCTCGCCGAACAGCATCATCGCACCTTGCTTGCGGGCCTCGGCCAGCGGCAGCGTTTCCCATTTGATGGGCTCGCTCGCCGCGACGCGAGTCGCCACATCGGTTGAAATCTTCGCCAATTGCGCCGCGTCGACCGGACTCAAGTTTGTGAAGTCAAATCTCAGCCAGTCCTCGTCCACCTTCGAGCCCTGCTGCTGGGCGTGCTGGCCCAGATTCTTCTGCAGCGCGTAGTGAAGGATATGCGTCGCCGAGTGGGCCCGGCGGATGCCGTCGCGGCGCGCCTTGTCGACGACCGCCCGCACCTTGGCGCCTTCGCGAAGCACGCCCTTCCGCAAGTGGCCAACGTGGATCACCAGCGCGCCGTCCTTCTGCGCGTCGATCACCTCGAACTCCACGCCGTCGCCCACCAGCTTGCCCACGTCGCCGACCTGCCCGCCGCTCTCGCCGTAAAACGGCGTGCGGTCGAGCACCACCCGCACCGGGTCGGTGTGGCCCACTTCCTCCATCCGATCGCAAAGCTGATCGTGCGGCGGCTTACCCGCCACGATCCCCTTCACCACGGCGTCAGCCTCGGTGGTTTCGTAGCCGAGAAACTCCGTTGCGTGGAGGGCATGCTTCAACGAATCGATGGGCCCCTTGGCGCCCATCACCGTGTGCTGCACTTTGCCGGAGACCTCGCCATGCTCTTCCATCGCCCGCGCGTAGCCTTCCCAGTCGAACGCCAGGTTGTGCTCCGCAGCCAGCGATTCGAACAGCTCCGGCGGCACGCCGTAAGTTTGATACAGCTCCGCCGCGACGCCGCCCTCGACTCGCGTGCGGTTGTCCTTGCACAGCTCGTCGAACACGCGCTCGATGCGGTTGAGCCCTGCGTCGATCGTGCCAAAGAAGTTCGCCTCCTCCTTCTCGATGACCCCCGCCACGCGCCGGGCCGTTTCGGCGAGCTCCGGATAGGGCGTTCGCATCGCGTCGACGACGGCGGGCACGAGCTTGTGGAGAAACGGTTCGCGCATCCCCATCTGATGCCCGTCGAGCACCGCCCGCCGGAGCAATCGTTTGACGACGTACTTCTCCTTGTTAGCGCCGGGGTACACGTTCTCGTGCACCGCGAATGTGCACGCCCGCACATGGTCGGTAATCCGCCGCAACCGCCGCCCGTTGTCGCTTTCCAGCGAGTAGTTGACGCCACACACCTCGGCCGCCGCCTGCACAATCGGGAACAGATTGTCGATGTGATAGTTCGTCGGCACGCCCTGCAGCGTCGCCGCGGTGCGCTCCAACCCCATGCCCGTGTCGATGTTCTTCGACGGCAGCGGCCGCAGATTGTTCGGCAGATCGCCCACGCGATTGAACTGCGTGAACACGAGGTTCCAAATCTCGACGCTCTTCCCCTCACTCGGGTGAAAGTAAATCTCGCTGCACGGACCGCAGACTCCGTCAGGCCCCTGGCTGGGGGCGCTCGCCGGCCAGAAGTTCTCGTCCTCGTCGCACCGCTCGATGCGATCGGCCGCGAGCTTAACGTCGGTCGCCCAAATCTTCGCCGCCTCGTCGTCGTCCTTGTAGACAGTGACGGTCAGCCGGGCGGGGTCGATCCCCAGCCATTTCTTGTCGGTGAGGAATTCCCAGGCCCAGTTGATCGCCTCGCGTTTGAAGTAGTCGCCAAAGCTGAAATTGCCCAGCATCTCGAAAAACGTGTGGTGGTACGCCGTGCGGCCGACGTTTTCAATGTCGCCGGTGCGGAGGCACTTCTGGCAGCTCGTGGCGCGGGTGAACTCCAGCTTCACCTTCCCCAGGAAGTGATCCTTGAACTGGTTCATCCCCGCCGGCGTGAACAACACGCTGGGGTCCCACGTGGGAACCAGCACGTCGCTGGCCACGCGGCGATGGCCCTTCGACTCGAAGAAGGCCAGGTATTTTTCGCGAAGCTCGTTGGTTTGCATGAATTTTCGTGACAGCGAATGGATCAAAACAGAAAGCGAGCGCACCGCGTCTCGCCCCCGGCGTTAGACACACGGGTTGCGCCCAAGGTGATCGGCACGCCCCGGGAGCGGCGGAATCGCTCCATCCTATCGGCGCGAGCCCTCGCGGACTATGCCGCCGCGGGCCGCAGAAACGCGCCTTTGCCTACCCCTCGGTCGGCACTCGGAGCGTCACTACCGCCCCTGGCTCGCCGTTGCGGCTCGCGACAGCCAACTGCCCGCCGAGCTCGCGGGCCAACCGCCGGCAGAGGGCCAGTCCCAGCCCCACGCCCGGTGCACTCTCCGCCGCTTCTTCGGCGCTCTTGCTGAACGGCGCCGAACGCTCGGCCGCACGCAACGATGCGAACCCAGGGCCGTGGTCGCGAACGGCAAGCGTCACGAAGTGGCCGTCGCGAGTCGCGTGAAGTTGAATGCGGCGATCCGTCGCCCGCGCCGCATACTTGGCGGCGTTGTCCACCAGGTTAAATAGAATCTGCTCGACGACGCCCACGTCGGTGAGCAGCTGCACATCGGCCGCCCGCGGATCCACGCGGCACTCCAGCGTCATCTCAGCCGCCGCGGCCCGCTCCGCCAATCGCGACTCGAATCGCTCGACGAGCGCCGCCGGCGTCGTACGCTCGGTCCGCCGCGGCTTGCGGCCGCGCTCCAGCCGGGCGTAGGCCAGCACGTTGTCAACGAGGTGCGTCAAGCGCTCCGCTTCGTTCCGCAGCGTCTGCAAATACTCCCGGCGCCGCTCGGCGGTGGGGACCATGTCGCGAGCCAGCATTTCGGCGTACATGCGAAACGTGGTGAGCGGCGTCCGCAACTCGTGCGTGACCGACGACACAAACGCCGCCCGCCGCTCGCTGAGCGCCAACACGCCCCATAACAGCGCCGCCACCGCGGCCACCGCCAGGGCCAGCGCCCCCCACCCGACGCCGAGCGCCCACCGCAGCGGCGAGGCCGGTCCCGCGCCAATTGGGGAAACTTTGGCCGCCACCAACCGCACTGGCAGCCCGGCGAGCATCCGCGTGGGGTCTTCCTGCTCGCCCGCGCGCAACGCCACAAGATCAGCGCCGGGGATCAGGTCCGCCGTCTCGGCGAGCAGCTCTTGCTTGATGTGCGGCCAGTTGAGCCAGCTCCCCTGGATCATCGTCGCGCCGTCGCGCACCACGCGCCGCGCCAAGAGCAGCTCGTCGCCGATCCACACCGGCCGACTAGCGTTCTCGATCACCCGCACCGGTTCAGCAAAGTTGCCGCGCATGCGATACACGTTCTCGAGCTGCTGCTTTTGGAACTCCTCGCTCACTTGCTCCTGCACGCGCGAGCCGCGGCCGGCATAACTGTCGGACCAGGCCTGTCCGCTCTGAATCTCTTGTTGAACGTCGACGCCGCCGCGCCCGCCGTCAAACCCGGAGCTGTTCGCTTGCGCGACGGCCGCCGCTTGTTCCTGCATCTCCGCGTTGGGGACGGCCGCCTGGTTGGGCTCCGCCGTTTGCTCGTTGGCGTCGCTGTTCGGTGCATCGCGCTCGAGTCGCTCCAACTCGTCGACCACCGCGATTTGGGGCTCCCCGCCGGCGCCGGCAAGCTGCCCAGCCGGTAGCTCGGGACATCGATACAAGAGCTCATCAAAGGCAACGCAGCTTGCCAGGTGGTTAAGCCGCATGCGATTCGACTCAATCTGATCGAGCGTCATTCCATTGGAACACGCTAAGTCCACAAGCGCCGGCGGCGGCGCCTGCGGCGATTCCCACAAGCCTTCCGCCGTCGCATTGAAGTTCAAGATCACGTTCGCGTCCTGCGCGGTCATCAACGGCGACGCGACGCGATCCGCCTCGGAGGTGCTCTTTGATCGCGCCGGCTCGTACACCATGTACGGGTCGTAAAGAAAGTGCGGCCGGGCGACCTCCTCGGCGATAAGCGGCGCCAGCTTGGTATCCATCCTCCAGAGTGCAAGACTGACTCGCTGCTCCAGATCGGCAGCCGCCAAGGCGGCGCTTCGCTCGCGATCGGCCCGCAGCGCATGGAGCGTCAGCCACCCCATCGCGGCCGCCACGAGAATGCCGCAGGCGACGACCGCCGTCCAAACTTGCCAGGGTCGCTTCATAGCGAGTTCGCCGCCTGGGCGAGCATGTACCCCCGCCCGCGCACCGTGACCAGGACGCGCGGATCCACCGGATCGTCGCGCAGCTTCTCACGCAGTCGCGCGACATGCATGTCGACCGTTCGCGTGCTCACCCCGCGGGCATCGATTTGCCACACATTCTCCAGCAGTTCCTGCCGCGCCACCGCCCGGCCCGCATGCTTCACGAGGTAACGCAACAATTGCTGCTCGCGCTCCGAGAGCTCCACCCGCGCTCCGTCATCGAAGCTCACTTCGCAGCGGGCAAAGTCGACGCGCCCGTCAGCCAGTGCCAGCTCCTCGACGTCGCTCGGCCGGCTCGGACTGCGCCGCAGCACCGCCCCCACGCGGGCCAACAATTCGCTCACGCTGAACGGCTTGACCACATAGTCGTCGGCGCCCAGCCGCAAACCGCTGACGCGGTCGTTCTCCTCGCCGCGGGCGCTGAGGATGATCACCGGCAGCGTCGGCCGCACATTGCGAACCTCGCGCAAGATCTCGAGCCCCATCACCCCCGGCAGCACCATGTCCAACAGCAGCAAATCAAACTCCCGCCGCAGGGCCATCTGCCGCCCTTCGTGGCCGTCGCCCGCCTCGAGCACCGAGTAGCCGGCGTACGTGAGCGCATCGACCACGCCGCGGCGAATCGGCGCATCGTCCTCGATCGTCAAGATGGTCTGCTGCGGCATGGGCCTCGCGCTCGCGGGTCACGTCCCTCAATTCTACTTTGTCGCCCGGCAGCCCCATTGTAACGGGCATGTAACCGGACGCCGTGTTGCCCAACGTAATCATCCGGCTCCCTCCCCTCGATGGGGAGGGGTGATGCCCTTGAGTACCCGTTCAATAGGAACTTCGGCCTCCCAACGCTAAACTGAATCGCTTCTCGATTTGACGAAACACGCCGGAGCACGAATGGACGCCCCTGAAACCTCCCCCGCCGCCCCGCCCGCCCTGCGTTGGCGCCCGCTGCAGCGCCACGAGCGCCGCGTCGTCGGCGTGCTGGCCGAAAAGGCCAAGACCACGCCGGACAGCTACCCGATGACGCTCAACGCGCTCATCGGCGGCTGCAACCAGAAGAGCAACCGCTTCCCGCAGATGCAGCTCGACGAGGGGCAAGTGTCCGAGGCGCTCGACGGCTTGCGGCACGCCGGCGCCGTCGCGCTCATCCAGGGCGACAGCCGCGTCGAGAAATACCGCCACTTGCTTTACGATTGGCTGGGCGTCGACAAAGCCGAACTGGCGGTGATGGCCGAACTGCTGCTTCGCGGCGCGCAGACTCTGGGCGAACTGCGCGGTCGGGCCGCCCGCATGGAGCCGATCCGGGACATGGGCGAGCTCTTGCCGATTGTCGACCGGCTGAAGCAGAAAGGACTGTTGATCTATCTGACCCCGCAAGGCCGCGGCGCCGTCGTCACGCACAACCTCTACCAGCCGCAGGAACTGGCCAAGGTCAAAGCCGATCTCAGCAGCCACGCCGACGCGGGCGGGTCAACCGAAGGCCAGGACGGCGGCTCCTACTTCCCGCCGCCGGTTGCCGGACCCGGGTCGCCGTCCGCAAGCCAGGCGCCTCCCCCGCCGCGGGAGCTGGACGAACTGCGCGCGGAACTCGCCACGCTGAAGGACGAGGTCGCCGAGCTGCGTTCCGCGGTCGACGATCTCAAGCGGCGTTGGGAAGGGTGAGCGCCGCGGGCTCGGAAGCGGCGGCCGGCGCGGTTGCCCAGGGGCACGCCAAAGACACGATCACGGCGCCCGCCGCGAACGCCCACATCGACGGCTCGAACCCGCCCAGATAGTCGACGGAAGCCCCCATCGCCAGCGGTCCCACGGCACTGGCCGAGATCGCCGCCGTGAGCGCCGTCCCGCGAATCCGGCCCAGGTGCGCCCGGCCGTAGAACCGCGCCCAGATGGTCGTCGAGACGAGCGACATGATCCCCTGCCCTAGCCCGTAGACGCCGTAGGCGGCCACCAGGGCTCCGCCGCGGCCTACGGCAAACGCCACGCAGGCCCCCGCAACAAGCGCCAACGCCGCCGCGCCCATCCGCCCCGGCGGCACGCGATCGGCCAACCGTCCGCCGACCAGTTGCATCGCGGCCATGCACAACGCCATCACCGGCGTGGCCCATGCGATCTCAAGGGCTGAGAGCCCTCGACTCCCCAGCAGCGAGTCGAGGTGGAAGATCAGCCCGGTGCCGATCATCGACCACATGCTGGTGGCCACGATGATGATCCAAAACGCCCGCGTCTGCATCGCCGTCGAGAGGTCGTAAGAACGCTCGTCACAGAGCATTGCCGCAAATGCCTCGCTCCGCGGGTCCCCTTGGTTCCGCCCCACGACGCCGTCGCGCACTTGGCCCACATCGCGGGGATGCTCGCGATACGCCCACCACACCAGCGGCAGCACGCCGACGCCCAGCGTCAGCCCCAGTACGGCATAGGCTTCGCGCCACCCCACGGCGGCGATCAACGCCAGGATTCCCACCGGCACGAGCGCCATGGCCGCCGCCATGCCCAACTGCATCGCACTGCTCGCCACGCCCAATTGCCGGTCGAACCACGCAGCGAGCGTGTTGTTGGCCAGCAGCGTCATGACGCCTGGGCCGACCAGCCGCATCGCCACGCAGACGGCGAACAACATCGGTACGTTCTGCACGGCGGCCGCGAGCAAGCACGCCGCCGACATCGCCGCCACGGCCGTCAGCATCGACCGCTTGAGCCCCACGCGATCGACCAACCCGCCGACATAGCCCAGCGGAATCGCCGCCAACAGCGTCGCCAACAAATAGGTGGCCGACAGCTCGGTCTGCGACAACGCGAGCGACCGCCGCAGCCACGGATTGAAATAGGTGAACCCAAAGGTCTGTCCCGGCGAGCTGGCCACGAGCACCACCGTGGTCACCAGGACCATCAACCAGCCGTAGAACAGCCCGCCCTCGGCCTCGTTCTCAAACGCGCATTCGGCCGCGGTCACGGAGGCCGAGTCGATGGGACACAGCGGCGGGTCGAACTCCAGCGCGGAGGCGGCAGACGAAGCGGCGGCAGGCATGTCGGCGGGCTGAACCAACTCCTCAGGCGTTTTTCCAGCGGTGCATCCAGGCGGACCATTCGCCGCCGACCCCGGCCGCTCGCGGGGCGGGAAGTATACGCACGGACCTTGGGCAGGGACACAGCGACTTTCCCGCGGGTTCGTGGCGCCGCGCGACGCCGTCGCATCTGACGCTGAAACGCCGGGGCTCGTCTGTTATTCTTGAACCATCGGCGAGCGCCGCGTGCGTCGCCGCAACCCCCTCTCCCTTTGGGAGAGGGCCGGGGTGAGGGGACGCCGGGGACTCGGTTCACCCTCGCCCTGCCCTCTCCCAGCGGGAGAGGGGTTCCTCACGCCCCCAAGCGCATGGCCCGATCCGACAGCAGCACCGACAGTCGCCGCGGCCGGGTGGCGCGGTGGGGCGCCGTGCTCCACCGCTATTTCCTGCCGCTGCTGCTAGCGGTCTACGTCCTGGCCGGCGTATTCCCCGGTCCCGGCGCCACGATTCGCAACTACGCCGTCTCGCTTCCCGGCGGCAGCCAGGAGCGCGTGTCGATGCTCCTGCTCGCCGTGCTGCTGTTCTGCGCGGCGGCGGTCATCGAGTGGTCGCAGATTCGCGACCTCGTCGAGCACCCCTCGATCCTGCTGGCCGGACTGCTCGCGTGCTGGTTCGGCCCCGTGCTGCTGGTCATCGCCGCCGGCGCGCTGGCGCCGCTGTTGGACGGCAAGCTCGCCACCGAAGGCCTGCTCGCCGGCCTGGCCCTGGTCGCCGCGATGCCGGTGGCCAACTCCTCCGCCGGCTGGACGCAAAACGCCCGCGGCAACGTCACGCTCAGCCTCGGGCTGATCGTGCTTTCGATTCTGCTCAGCCCGTTGGCCACGCCGAGCCTGCTCAAGCTGATGGGCCTGGTCCTGTCGGCCGACGATACGCGCCGCGTCGGCCACGTTGTCGAACAGTTCTCCGGCTGGAGGTTCATCCTGTGGGTGATTCTGCCCTCGCTCGCCGGAGGCTTCGCCGCCTGGCTAGCTGGACCGCGGCGGATCGCCCGGGCGAGGCCTTGGTTCCGTCTGATCACGCTCGTCGACATTCTGATCCTCAACTACGCCAACGCGTCGCTGGCGGTCGAAAAGGCATGGCAGAGCGGCCAATGGGGCGTTGTCCTCCTCGCCATGCTGCTGGCCGCGGCGGTCTGCCTCGTCGGCATCGTGCTCGCGATCATCCTGGCGCACACGCTCCGCCTGCAGCGCGCGACAACCGCCGCGCTCACGTTCAGCCTGAGCATGAAGCACACCGGCCTGGCCCTGGTGCTGGCTGGGGAGTTTCTGAAAGACCAGCCGCGCGTGATCTTGGTGATCCTGCTGTCGACGCTCGCTCAGCACGTCGCCGCGGCGGCCGTCGACAGGCGGCTCTCGCGGCCTACGGCACATGCCCTCACGCCGCCAGAATGATGGGCGCGGCGCTCACTCACTCATGGGCTTCTGCACGAGCACGATCCACCCCACGCGATCGGTCGGTCCGACTGTGGCGTCGCCCACTTCGTAGCGCACCGGTTCAAACGCGCCCCAATACGTCTTCCCCGACTCCGGCGCGAGCGGATCGACGTATCCCGACAAAAACTCGTCCTTGCCGTCGAAGTTCGGTTGGCCGTTGGGATTGGCGGCGTCGATCCGCTGCAAGAGCGACTCGTCGATTCGGGCCAGCGTCCCCCGCTCCAGCCGCGGGTGGTGCAGAATCAGCCCGTGCTTCTCGACGCCGTCTTCGATGAAGTCCGGCCGCAGGTCGATGAGCACGACTTCGCTGCCGCCGGCGAATTCGGCGTCCAGCACCGTGAAGTCCGTCACGTTGACCGACATCGCCAGCACGCCAATCACCTCGGACTTGTCGGGTTCGGCGCCGTCGCTCGTCTCAGGGGCCTCTGCCGCGCTGCCGGCAGTCGCGGCGGCAGGCTCCGGCGGGGCGAAGATCGGGACGGAAAACGCCACCTTGAGCAGCCCGCTCGTCGAGCTGCGATAGACCAGCGAGAGATTGTTGCTGCGAATCGGCGTAATGCGCTTGAGTCGCTCCGCGTCCGTCTCCTTGATGTTCTCCCCCAAACCGTGGAAATAATCGCGGTGCTTGTAGGAACGCAGATAGCTCCCCTCGTCCTCGGGGCTGCGGGCGATCTGCACGCCCTCGCGGTCGTTGATGAACCAACTGTCCACGACCATTTCGTTGCCGAAACGGTGCGGCAGCGTGGCGATCCATTTCCCCAGCGCCTGGAGCGAAACCTGGTCGTCGCGATTGGCGTTGATCGCCTGCACCAGCTTGACCAGGGCGGGGTCGGCGGACTCCTGCGAAAGCGTGTCGAACCGTCGCTTCAACTCCCCCGGCAAAATCGTCTTGGCCGCTTGCTTGGCGAAGCTCGACAGCGTCTCGCGGGCATTCGACTCCGCGGTCTGTTGAGCCGCTTTACGGGCCGCCTCCTCTCGACGCAGCGCCTCGTGCTTCCCTTCGCGCAACACCCAAACTGTGGCCGCGCTGAAGAGCGCCAGGAGCACGATCGGCAGCGCCGTCCCCAACATCCACTTCCGCGACGGCTTGAGATCCATCCCGCTGAACCACGGCCGCGATCGCCGCGTGTCGACCCGTGATGTGCCGTCCGGTTGCGTGTCGCGCAGCGCCGCGTCCGTCGGCTCGCCCGTTTGATGGCTGCGCACCAGCGCCGCCAATGTGTTCCCTTCGGCGAACGGCGCCAGCGCCGCGGCCGCCTCGGCAGGCGTGGCGTATCGATCCTCGGGCCGCTTCTCGAGCATCTTCCGCAACACGTCCCACAGCTTCTTCGGCAGCGGCTGGAGGCCCGAGCGAATCAGCGGCACCGCCGATTTCTCGTGGGCCTTTTCCGGCCGCAGGTCCGAATCGTAGAACGGCGGATTGCCCGCCAGCAGGTGGTACAGCGTGCAGCCCAGGCTGTAGATGTCGGCCCGAATGTCGACCGTGCTGGTCTTCCACTGCTCGGGCGACATGTACATGCCGGTGCCCATCGCCTTGTGGTCCAGCCGCGTCAGCCGGTCGTGCCCGTCGTCGGCCAGCAGCGCCAGGCCCAGGTCGAGGATTTTCACGACCGCCCGCTGCCCGTCGGCGCCTTGCGTGAGCGTCGAGTCGCTCGGGACCTGCTCCCCGTCGACCAGCGTGATCATCAGGTTCGACGGCTTGATGTCGCGGTGCACCATGTCGTTCTTGTGAATGTACTGCAGCCCGCGCGCCGCCTGGCGGATCACCTCGCACGCGTCCGCCACGGGCAGCGGCCCGTGCGCCGCCACGAGCTCGTCGAGGCTCACGCCCTCGATGTATTCCATCACGAGGTAGTGGACGTTGTCGGTCGGCGCCGACGAGTCGATCGCCACGACGATATTGCGATGCTCCAGCCGGCCGACGGCTTTGATCTCGTTGTAAAACCGGCGGATGACCTCGGTGTGCCCCGAGGTGACGAACTGCGGCTTGATCACTTTCACCGCCCGCACGCGCCCGAACTGCGTGTGGCGAGCCTTGTACACGTCACCCATGCCGCCGGAGCCGAGCAATTCCTCGAGCTCGTAATTGCCGACTTGGTGCAGCGTGGACGTAGCGACCGTCGAAGCATTGCCTTTTCCCGCGGTCGCGCCTTCAAAGCCCATCGTCGGGACGATCGTCCACTGCCGCTCGGTGTTCTCACTCTTCGGCTGATTGCGCATGGGACGCGGCGCGTGGTCGCCGTAGAGCAGCTCGTGAACCTCGACGTTGCCGATGCCCTTGAGGTGTCGTCGCCCGTGGAGGTGGAGCCGAAGTCCTTCGAGGCCCACGTCGTCGAGGATCGCCATGACGCTGCGGCTCACGAGAATCTGCCCGCCGGTGGCGTAGTCGTTCAGCCGCGAGGCATAATCGACGCTCTTGCCGACAAAGTTGTTGGGATCGCCCGGGTCGATTTGCGGGACGCCCGAGTGGACGCTCATCCGCACTTCGACCGGAGCGCCGCCGGGCGCGAGGATCGGCTCGTCGCGATGACTCTCCTGCACCGACACAGCCCACTGCGCCGCCGGCACGGTATGGTCGAACACCAGGAAATGGCCGTCGCCAGCCGTCGACACCACCCGCCCGCCGAATTCCGCCAGCCGCGCCTCGATGCGCTGCCGATGCGGCGTGAGGATCGTATTGATGAACGCCAGATCGCGCTCGGCGACGCTGCGGCCGATCATCTCGTTCTTGAGACGAACCGAGCCGCAGATGTCAGTGAATAGAAAAGTACGCAGTTCGGCCATCGGTGCGGGGAGCGGCCGGGGGAAATAGTGACTAGTGACCGGTGACTTGTGACTGGTGAATCAAGGGGTCCCCCCTACGTTAGATAGCGGGGCCAAGTCTCACCAGTCACGAGTCGCTGGTCACCAGTCACCGTCGTTACGGAATCACCACGGGCATGTAGCTGTAGCGCACCCGAGACACCGTGCCGCCAAGGATCGGACGAAAGCGGGTTTGCACTTGAGCGACAGGTTGGTACGCCACGGTGGGCGCCCGAAAGTAAGTGACCACGGGGACGGCCGGAGCCGACACGAAGGCGGGTTGAACCACGACCGGGGAGGCGACCGTCTGGACAATGGGCGAAGCAACCGTTTGGACCACTGGCGAGGCGACCGTTTGGACGACTGGCCAGGAAGTTGCAGCGACCACCGGCTGGGGAGCGAAATACGTCACGACCGGGGTGACAGGACGGAAAACGGTCACGAATTGAGCGCTTGCGCGCTGTGACGCGCCCAGGGAGCCGAGTACGACAACCGAGGCGAGCATCCACACAGGCAGGCGGTGCATGGCGAGTCCTCACTTAGGCACGAGGGTCCGTGGCAAGCATGCGCAAACGCCGCCGGACTCACGATGCTGACAAGCGTCGCCCGGGCCGAGGCGTTACACACGAATCTACATTAAGTATCTCGCGATCATGCGCTGGTGGCAACTCACGTCTGCCAGCGGCGCCGATTAAGCGGGAGAAATCGCCTTGGCGCGAAACGATTTGCCGGGCCGCGCCAGCCGCGCCGATCGCCTTAGATGCCCAAATTCGCAAGCGCCGCCGCCACCTGGTTGATGGCGCCTGCCAAATGCGGATGCTCGGCGCCAAACTCCTGCAGAGCGTCGTGCAGCCCCGACGCCGACTCGTCCACCTTCCCCGCTTCGTCCGCCGCCAACTTGCCGATATCGTCCGCGACTCGACCCAGAGCCGTCCGCGCCTCGTCGCTCACCTGCGGCGAGCTCGCCAGCTCCGTCCGCAGCACCTCTAGCGCGTCGAGCACCCGTTGTCGATCCATGTTCGTCCTCACAAAGCCGGCGATGGTCTCGCCGGCCCGTCTACAGCGTCCGAATCTTGATATTCCGCCACCGGCATTTCGATCCGGCCGGATAACTGCCGCCGCCATGCACCTGCACGGCGACCGATCCATGGTCGCCCAACAGCTTCGCCACTTCGTCTTTGTCGTACCCTTCGGCGGTCGACGTCGCGGCGTTGAACTCGCACACGTTCAGTCCATTGATCGTCGTCGTGATCACCGGATGGAGGCCGCCCGCCACGCGGATCACCGCCGTATTCCAGTCGTCGATCTTCCACGCTTCGAGCCACTCGTCCGGCGTGCACGAGGCGACCAGCCCAACCTCCTCGGCCGGCCGATGGCCGATCGTCCGCAACTTCGTCAGCTTGCCGTCCTCGACGTCGCCTTCAAGGCTGAACGCCCGGGCAACCCAACCGCCCGTCGCCTCGCCGTACATGTGCCCGATGTTACCGCCATTGTAATAGTCGACGGTCATCTGGACGCACTGCCCGCGGTCGGTGGCCCGCAGGAACACGCCGGAGTCGACGCCCCAACTGGGCTTCATGTCGAGTGACAGCTCGAAGTCGGTGAACTTTCCGTCGCTGAGCAGGATGCCGCCGTTGCCGGAGCCCGGCGGATCCTGCTCCCCGGCCAGGACCCCGTCCGGCTCGACCGACCAGATGCCGCCCGTGCCGTGGCCGATTTTCTCCGGGTTCTTGTGCCAGCCGACGAGCGTCTGGCCGTCGAACAGATCGATCCAGTCTTCGGCGTCCGCTTGAGCACGTGCTGAACGTGGCAAACAAGCCAGCGCCGCTGCGGACGCGCTGGCGGTCAACACTTCCCGACGAGAAAAGCGCATAGCTGCGGCTCCTAGGGTCGCAAACGGACGGCTTACCGATGAGACGGGGATTATAACGCGCGAACGTCGCCCCAGGCAGGCGCCTACGTATCGTGAAGCCGCGGCCGAGCGTCCTGTTAGTGCCGCCGCCGCTGCGATTGGATCAGCCGCTTGTACACGGGCGGCGGAATCACGCCGTCGACGTAGACCGTGCCGCACTCGTAACAGTTGTCGTCGATGCGCCGGCAGCGGCGCAGCTCGAGGTCCAGCTTGGATTTGTCGTGGAGCAGCAGCTGGATTCGCTCGCACGGGAAGATTTGCACCGGGCTCAAAAACCCCACCCCTTTGGGCGACACGTCTTTGGTGTAAATGCCATGCCGCTCGACCCCCCGCAGCAGGATGCCCGTCTCGCGCATGTGCATGCGAAAGTACTGGCGCCGCGTCTCGCACAGCGCCCCCGCCACGCCACGCGCGCTGAAGTACTCCTCCGCGTCGCAGGGCAACTGCGCCCGCGAGGCGACCGCGTTCCACAATTGTTCGCTCACGTCGATCTCAGCGACTTGATCCAACATTCCGTCATCTCGCGGTCCAGGTAGTCGCCGGCGTCGCGCTCCAGTTGAAGGAGCGCCTCCGGCAGTTGCATCACGCGACGGCTGCACCGTCCCGACGTCAGGGCTTGGAAGCGGTCGGCAATGGCCAACATCCGCGCCCAGGGATGAATCTCCTCGCCCAGCACGCCGACCGGATACCCGCCGCCGTCCATCCGCTCATGGTGCTGGTACGCCATCATGAGCTGTCCGGTCGTCAGCGGGCCGCACGACATCAGCGTCTCGTAGCTCCGCTGCGGGTGACGCTCGACCAACTCACGCTCCTCGGCCGACCATCGGCCCGGGTTCGACCACATGTCGATCAGCAGATCGCGGGCGCCGACGTCGTGCACGATGGCCCCCACAGCAAGCTCTTGGAGGCTTTCACGATCCTCGACGCCGTACAACCGCGCCAGTTGCATGACGTATCCTGCGAGATGCATCGCGCGGGACGACGGCGAATCCCCGTACTGAATCGCGTAGAACAAGTCCAGCGTCGAGACGGGCCGCTCCAACAGAATTTGCGCCGCTTCCAGGCCGACGCGCTGCGCCACCTCGACGAACGGCCGAGGCTTCATCAGCGTCATCGTCGCCGAGAGCTCGAGCGCGAACGCCATTTCGCACAAGGCGAAGCGATCGTACGGCGGGAGCTGCCGATGGCCGACAATCTCCCACCAGTTGGCCTGCACCGCGTCGGCCACTCGGCGGTAGTCGCCGCGCTGCACCCAGAAGGCGAATTGGCCGCGGTATCGACGCATCTCGGCGAGATGATCGTCGCCTAACCGCGAGTCGCTGCGCCACAGCAGCTTGGGCTCCGTGCCCGGGGTCGAGGCGTACACGTCCACCGCCGGCGAAGTCGCCAGCGTCAGCGCCGCCAGCGGAGTCCATGTGAACTCCGCCGATATTCCATGCGACGCGGGTCGCGTTCGTGACATCGAAGCCGTGGACATCAACGCATCTCCCGAGCGCGCTCGCACAGGCGCCTCCAAGTACATAGCATTTACCGAAGATCGTTGTGGGTTTGTGCAAGCCAACTTCGGAGGTGATTTTTTCGACCGCCGCGCGGCGCCGCCCAAGTTCTACGCTAATGCGCATAACGATCAGCGGCGGCACAATCGGATCAATAGGCTCGGGCAGCCGGTCATCCGGCCTCGGCCACGTCACGGAGGAGCTTGGCCGGGACGCCGATCGGCACGACCCGCAAATCACCCACCCATTCCGCCGCTTGGGGGGCGAGCAGGCCCGGTTTTGCGGCTGCGAACGTGCACGTGACCGTCGCCCGCACGGTCGCGCCCTGACGCTCGCCCGTGTCGCAGTCCAGCCCGCTGGGAATGTCGACCGCCAGCCGACGACCGGGCTGAGCGTTCATCCATTCGATCGCGGTGTGAAAGGGCTCACGCGGCGGACCCTGAGCGCCGGTCCCCAGCAGCGCGTCGACAAGCCATGTCGCGCTGCCCGCGTGACGATCCAAGAGCGCTGGCAAAGCGGCTGCATCAACGCCGAAGTGGGTCGAAACATCAACGACCGCTGCGTCCGCCCGGACGAGGATCTCGAAATTCCGCCGCGCATCGCCGGCAAACTCCTGGGGCGGGCACAACAGCAGCACCGTCGTCGCGACGCCGCGGATCTCCAAGTGCCGCGCGATGACGAACCCGTCGCCCGCGTTGTTTCCCTTCCCGCACAGGACGGCGACGCGGCCAACCTGCGGATCGACGTCCAACAACACGTCGACCACGCCTCGCCCGGCGTTCTCCATGAGCACCATACCGGGAATGCCGTACTCGTCGATCGCCATGCGGTCGACCAGCCGCGACTGCTCGCGCGTCAGAATCACTGGGACGCCCATGCCCCCAATGTAGCCGCGTTTCTCCGAAACGCGGTTGCGAGTTTCGGAGAAACTCGCCTACGTGGGCCACGTCGGCCGACCTCCCAAGCCATGCCGCCCCGAGTACAACTAGGGGAAGATAAACGCCCCGCCCGTCCAGGCGCCCGCCTCAAACGCCGCCGCCCGCCACGTGAACGGCACGGCCGGGATCATATAGGGCGCACAGCTTCCAGGCCGGTAGTACCCGAGCGTGTAGATGCACTCGTTCGGCGTCGTCAGCCCCATCTTGTACGGCAGGATGGGCAGCGTGCCGAAGAAGTGCGCCCCCGACACGATCGGCTGCACCGCCGGCGGCAACGAATGCCCGTACCGCTCCAGCGCCACTTGCTCGAAGTACAACGGCTTGTGGCACAACCCCGCGGCCTTCCACAGGTAAGTGACTTGCGCCCAACTGCGCGGCTGGAACATCTCCCGCCCCAGGCCGCAGTCGAATGGATAATCCTCGCCCGGCTCGCCTTCCATGCGAATGTCGAGGCTTACGCTCTTGATGTCGTCGGCCCGCACGGCGGCGACCACTTCCCGGCAGTCTTCCTCGGCTTGTATCCGTTCCTTCTCCATATCGAGTCGCCGCTCCTCGCGCTGCTCCGGCGTGAGTTCAGGCAATGCATCGAGCGGCCGGATGTTGAACCCTTCGCCCGGCGCCTGTTGCATCCGCGGATCACCTTCCTCGCGATCCGTCTCATCGTCGCGGCCGGGCTCGGGAAACGCCTCTTCGAGATTGCTTTCCGGCTCGACCGTTTCTTCTTCGGCGTCGAACGGCGTCGGCGCCACGCCGCCGGGGGCATCGCGATCTAGCGCGGGATGAGCAATCTCCTCGTCGACCGCGCCCTCTGGGGATTCGACCTGGTCCTCCACCGCTGGCGCAATCGCCACCCGCGGCGACTGCTGCACCAGCGGCTCGTCAAACGCCTCCTCAATGTCACTGATCCGTGCACCGCTGTCGCGCGCAGCGACCCCGTCTGCGTCGTCATCCGCCTCGAACGGGTCGAACCCATCGCCTTCGGCAATCGGAGCCACGGTCTCCGCCGCCGGCATCGGCGCCTCAAACGGATCAAACTCCGCCGCTTGCTCGCCCGCTTGCGGCTTAGTGCGTTCCGGCCCCGCCTCCTCAAACGGATCAAACCCCGCCGGAGCGACAGGCGCCGCGGCAGACGATGGTGTCGCGGCGGTTGCTCCCGCTCGCCGCCACTCCGCGGCGCTCGCGTCGGCGACGACGTGCCCCCAAAGAAGTCCCACGGCGCACAGCGCCGCGGCGCGGCTAACCGCCGTCGGCACTCTTGAACTCCGCCGTGTAGTTCGGCGCTTCTTGCGTAATGGCAATGTCATGCGGATGACTCTCCCGCACACTGGCCGGCGAGACTTGAACGAATCCCGCGTCCGTGCGCAACTGATCGATTGTTTTGGCGCCGCAATACCCCATTCCCGCCCGCAGGCCGCCAATCATCTGGTACAAAAACGGGCTGAGCGGTCCCTTGTAAGGCACTCGCCCTTCAACCCCCTCCGGCACCAGCTTCCCATTGCTTGCCTCTTCGCCTCCGTCACTCCCTTGGCGATACCGCTCGCTCGATCCCTTGACCATCGCCCCCAGCGACCCCATGCCGCGGTAGGCCTTGTAGGTGCGGCCCTGGTACAGCACGCGCTCGCCCGGCGCTTCGTCGAGCCCCGCGAGCAAGCCGCCCAGCATCACGGCGTGAGCGCCGGCGACGATCGCCTTGGTAATGTCCCCCGAGTAGCGAATCCCTCCGTCGGCAATGATCGGCGTGTGCGAATCGGCCGCCGCCTGCGCGGCGTTGTAAATCGCGGTGATCTGCGGCACGCCAATGCCGCTGATCACGCGGGTGGTGCAAATCGAACCCGGGCCGATGCCGACCTTCACCGCGTCGGCGCCGGCCTTCACCAGATCCCGACAACCGTCCGCCGTGGCGACGTTGCCCGCCACGACGTCGATGTCCCACTGACTCTTGATCTTCTTGACCGTCTCGATGACGTTCGATGAGTGACCGTGCGCGCTGTCGACCACCAAAAAATCGACGTCTTTGCCGATCAGGCTCTCGGCCCGCTCGAAGTCGAACACGCCGATTGCCGCGCCGACGCGCAGCCGTCCTTGGGCGTCCTTCGACGCCTGCGGGAACCGCCGCATCATGTCGATGTCTTTGATGGTGATGAGCCCGGTCAGTTTGTAGTTTTCGTCAACCAGCAGCAGTTTCTCGACCTTTTTCGCCATCAAAATCTTTTCAGCTTCCCCAAGCGACACAGTCCCCGTCGCCGTCACGAGCTGCTCGCGGCGGGTCATTACGTCGGCCACCGGCTGATTGCTGTCTTCCAGAAACCGCAAATCCCGCCGCGTGATGATGCCGGCGAGCTTGCCGTCGCGACCCACGATGGGCACCCCCGACACGTTCGACAGCTGCATCGTGGCCCGTGCGGTTGCCACGCTAGCATCGGGCGGCAGCGTCACCGGATCGACGATGATGCCGTTGGCGCTCCGCTTCACCTTGTCGACCTCGTGGGCTTGCGCCTCGATCGACATGTTCTTGTGGATCACGCCCAGCCCCCCCTCCTGGGCCAGGCCGATCGCCATCCGATGCTCGGTCACCGTATCCATTGGCGAGCTCAAGATCGGCGCCCGCAGCGCGATCCGCTTCGTCAGTCGCGTCGCCACGCTCACCTCCGCCGGCACGACCTCGCTATAACGCGGCTCGATGAGCACGTCGTCAAACGTCAGTCCCGTGGCAATGAGCTTGTCCTGCATGGCGGCGATCCTCTCTGCGGAACGTGGGCGGCATCGAGAGAATCCCGCATTATCACGGGCTGCGCCGAAACTGACAAGCAGCCAGGAGTTAAGGTAGTGATACCGTTTGCGTTGTCACCCCGAGGTCCGCCGAGGGGTCCGGCCGGATTCCTCGGAAGA